>JBJMQX010000130.1:0-7306 GCA_045802455.1 Phenylobacterium sp.
AACTTCGCCGCCGACCTCGATCGCGGCGGCGGCCAGCTCTCCATCGCTCAGACCGACTACGAGATGTTCAGGATCGGCGAGAACGTCGCGACCGCGCCGGGAAAGGTCGTGTTCCGCAACGAAATCATAGAACTGCTGCAGTTTTCTCCGACGACGGAGACGGTCTGCGAGATCCCGCTGGTGATCTTCCCGCCATGGATCAACAAGTTCTACATCCTCGACCTGCGCCCTGAGAACTCGATGATCCGCTGGCTGACCGGCCAGGGGATCACGGTGTTCGTGGCGTCGTGGGTGAACCCGACGCCGGAGCTCGCCGGCCGCACCTTCGAAGACTACATGCGCGAGGGGATCTACGCCGGGACCGAGGCCGCCATGAAACAGGCTGGCGTCGATCAGGTGAACACCGTCGGCTACTGCATCGGCGGCACCCTGCTCTCCGCGACCCTGGCGCACATGGCGGCCAAGGGTGACGAGCGGATCGCGTCGGCCACGTTCTTCGCCGCTCAGCAGGACTTCTCAGAGGCGGGCGACCTCCTGCTCTTCACCAACGAGGACTGGCTGGCCGACCTCGAGAAGAAGATGGACGAGGGCGGCGGCGTGCTGTCGGGCCAGACCATGGCCGACACCTTCAACGCGCTTCGGGCGAACGACCTGATCTGGTCGTTCTTCGTGAACAACTATCTGCTGGGCAAGGAGCCGAAGCCGTTCGATCTCCTGTTCTGGAACTCCGACCAGACGCGGATGCCCAAGACGCTGCACCTCTTCTACCTGCGCAAATTCTATGGCGAAAACGCCATGGCGAAGGGCGAACTGGTGCTGGACGGCGTGAAGATCGACCTCGGCAAGGTGAAGACGCCGATCTACGTGCAATCCTCAAAGGAGGACCACATCGCGCCCGCCCGCTCGGTCTACAAGGGCGCCAGGCTGTTCGGCGGGCCGGTGACCTTCACCATGGCCGGCTCCGGCCATATCGCCGGCGTCATCAACGCCCCCCTCGCTCAGAAGTACCAGCACTGGACCAACAGCGAGCTGCCTCCCACGCTGGAGGAATGGCAGGCCGGCGCGAAGGAAAGCGCCGGCTCCTGGTGGCCGCACTGGGCCGAATGGCTGAAGGCCCGCTCCGGCGGCCAGGTCCCGGCGCGCGACCCCGCCAAGGGACCCCTGCAACCGCTGGGTGACGCGCCTGGCGAGTATGTGAAGGTGCGCAGCTAGCTATTCCGGCGATTGAGGCTGCCGGGGCCGGTACCAGGCCAGCTGCTCGCTGGTGGCCAGGAGCTTGCCGTCGCGGCTCCAATAGCTGGAGCGCTCGTCTGACGCCCCGCCACCGCCTACCCTGCCCTCGTACT
The DNA here is from genome assembly GCA_045802455.1 of Phenylobacterium sp. Taxonomy (GTDB): domain Bacteria; phylum Pseudomonadota; class Alphaproteobacteria; order Caulobacterales; family Caulobacteraceae; genus Phenylobacterium. The sequence continues at coordinate 1,347 of JBJMQX010000130.1, forward strand.
CGACCAGCACGAAGTCCTCGCCGATCTCGGCAACCTCGGCGGCTGTGGCATGCAGGTAGACGGTGAGCGTGAGCGTGGTCGACATTACCGACGTCCCCAGGGCGTAGAAGACCCGCGGCGGGGAGTTATCGGTGATCATGCCCAGCAGGGCCTTGTCGAGCGGGCTGCGGCGCGAGCGGACCCAGGCCAACGAGCGGGAGTTCCCGCCAGGCTTCGGCGGGAAGCCCTCCAGGGTGCGCCGCTCCAGGGCGACCGCGCCATAGTGGGTCCCGCCGCCAGGGGCGCTCCATACGGGCAGGCTCTCCGGGGCGAGCGCGTCGGGCATCTTCGCAAAGGAGAAGGGCGGGGTGACGGGCCGCCGCGCCATGGTGACGATCGCGTGGACTCCTACTTCCTCCGAGCCGGGCGCGCGCAGCTCGACCTCCCACACGCCGATCGAGCCGCCCTGGCGCAGCCGGCGCGTGCGGATGTCGAGTTCGCCGCACGGCAGGGCCGCCGCGAAGGTCAGGGTGAGCGACAGCGCCTCGCCCAACGCCTCCGGCTCGGCCTCGAGCACCCGGATGCAGAGCCCGATCGCGTAGCCGCCCCAGAGCCCGCCACCCGGATTGCCCCACTCCGGTCCGGCGGCGGTGGTCCAGCGCCCGGGGGCCACGGCGGTCAGGGGAATCGATAGGGTCGCGGTCGAGCTCATGTGCGCCATCTACCCGCCACTCCCGTGTCACGGAAGCTGTGTTACTAAGGTTTAATGCAAGCTACCTTGCATCACTCACTACCTTGCGATAGCTAGGCTCTGCAAGGAGGCGCTGACGTGCCGGAAGCCATTGATATCCAGCTGAAGAAAGGGGCGCTCGAGCTTTGCGTGCTCGCGCTTCTGTCGCAGCAGGACAGCTACGCCTACGAGATCGCCAGCCGCCTCTCCGACGCCATCGGCATGGGAGAAGGCACCATCTATCCGTTGATGCGGCGGCTGCAGGCCGATGGCCTGGTCGAGACCTACTTCGTCGAAAGCCCGTCCGGCCCGGCGCGCAAATACTACCGCCTCACCGAGGCCGGCAAGGCGAGCTTCGGCTCCCAGAAGGCTGCCTGGTCGTCCTTCTCCGGCGCGGTGGCCAGCATCCTTGGAGGGGTGAAATGACCCGTCAGGCGTTCATGACCCGCTTGAGGGAGGGCCTGCGCGGCCTGCCGCCCTCGATGCAGGCCGACATCGTCGCCGACTACGAGAACCACTTCGCCGAGGGCGCGGCCGCGGGCCGCACCGAAGACGAGGTGGCCGCCGCTCTTGGCGATCCAGGCCGCCTCGCGCGCGAGCTGCGCGCTGAGCACGGGCTGAAGCGCTGGGAAGAGGAGCGCAGCCCCTCGGCGGGCGCGGGCGCGGTTTTCGCGGTCCTCGGCCTGGGCGCCATCGACCTCCTGATCCTGCTGCCCATCCTGATGGGGGTCGGAGGGACGATCTTCGGCGTCGGCATCGCGGTCGTGGCCCTGTTTTTCGCAGGCGGCGTGCTGTTCGCCGCAGGCCCATTCACCGGCGCGCCGGGCGGGCCGGCGGCCGCGATCCTGGCCGGTATCGGCCTGATGTCCGGCGCCGCGTCGCTGGGCGCGGTCCTGACTCTGGTCTCGATCGGCCTCGTCAATGCGCTCGTCTGGTACGGGCGGCTGCACTACCGGCTGCTGAAGCCGGCCCTCGAATCCTGAGCCTGGGGAGGCCCTGAACATGATCCGCGTGCTCGTCCTGATCGCTGTGGCCGGCTTCTTCGTCTCGCTGGTCTCGATTTCCACCGCCATCGGCATCGGCGGCCCCGACGTGCTGGCCCACGCGGGCTGGGGCTGGGCTCGGCATGGCGGCTGGAACTGGAGCGACGAGGACTGGGGCGATCGCGACTGGACCCGTCACGGCCGCTGGGGCCGCCACGACGGTGGCCCGCAGACCACCAAGGACTTCACCTGGGACGGCGGCGACTCCCTGGAGGTCGATGTGCCGGCCGACGTCCAGTACACGCAAGGGCCCACCGCCAAGGTGACCGTCACCGGCCCGGCCCGCGCCGTCGAGGACCTGGAGATATCCGGCGGCCATGTCCGCTACGACCATGGCGATCACCGCAACCGCCATTGGGACGAGCTGACGATCGTGATGACCGCGCCGGCTGTCAGCCGGTTCGAGATCTCGGGCTCGGGCAAGATCGCCATCGCGGCCTACAAACAGGACAAGCTCGACCTGCGGATCTCCGGCAACGGCCAGATCACGGCGGCCGGCGAGGCGCGCGACGTCTCGGTCGACGTGTCCGGCTCAGGCCAGGCGGACCTTGCCACGCTGGCGGCCAAGACCGCCGACGTCGAAATCCACGGTTCGGGCGAGGCGACGCTTGCGCCGACCGACGCCGCCAAGGTCGAGATCTCCGGTTCCGGTGACGTGACCCTGCTCACCCATCCGCCAAAGCTCGAGAGCAACATCTCCGGCTCCGGCAGGCTGCACACGGAAGACCGCAGCCCGAGCGCCGCGGCGCCGCCCCCTCTCCCGCCCGCGCCCCCGGCTCCGCCGAAGCCGAAGGGCAAGGTGACCTAGGCGGGGACGAACTTCAGCGCGACACCGTTGTTGCAGTAGCGCAGCCCGGTGGGCCTGGGTCCGTCCTCGAAGACGTGGCCGTGGTGCCCAAGGCACTGGGCGCAGTGGTACTCGTTTCGCGGCACGCCGATCTTCAGGTCGGTCTTCTTCAGCAGCGAGCCCGGGATGTACGTGTAGAAGCTGGGCCAGCCGGTGCCGCTCTCGAACTTCCACTCGCTCTTGAAGAGCGCCAGGCCACAGCCCAGGCAATGGAACGTCCCCTTGCGGTGCTCGGCCAGTAGCGGGCTGGTGCCAGGCGGCTCGGTGTCCTCGTGGCGCAGCACCTCGAACGAGGCGGCCGGCAGGCGGGCCCGCCAATCGCCGTCGGAGAGTTTGCGGAACGGCGAGGCGGCGTAGGGGTCGGCGGCGGCAAAGGCCAGGGTCGGCGCTGCGGCCGCGAACGCCGAGGCCATCAGGAAGGTGCGGCGGGAAAGATTCAGCGTGCTCATGTCGATGGATACGACCGCCGGACGCGCGAAGTTACAAGCCCCTCTAGGGTCGCGGCCGCCATTCATAGCGGACGTCGGGGGTCTTCTCCTCGTTACCGGCGCCGTCGGTGAACTCGACGGCCGTGAAGCCGCGGTCTTCGTAGAACTTGCGGGCCCGCCCGTTCTGCTGGAACGTCCAGAGCTGCTTCGGCCGGCGGTCCGACATGGCCTGGGCCAAAAGGCGGGGGCCGATGCCCTGCCCCTGCCATCCCGGATGGACGTAGAGTTGGTTCACCCAGTCGGCGGTGTAGGCTACGTAGCCGGCGACCACGCCATCCTCGACGGCCACCCAAACCTCGTTGGCGGGCATGAGCCGTCCCGCGACGTAGCCAACGACGTCCTCGGCGGTGTGCAACTCCGGCAGGAACGGCAGCGAGGTCTTCATGGTGTGATGGTGCAAGGCGCCGATGGCCGCAGCGTCCGTCGCCTCCGCCGGCCGCAGGATCACAGGCCCTCGCCCTCCGGCAGGCCCAACATCAGATTGAGGTTCTGCACCGCCGCCCCGGATGCGCCCTTCCCGAGGTTGTCCAGCAGGGCCATCAGCCGAACCTGTCGGCCGTCGGCGTTCGGGAACACGAAGAGCCGCATGCGGTTCGTCCCGTTCAAGGCTTCCGGATCGAGCCGCGGCAGATATCCGGCGGCCCCGGCGCGGGCCTGAGCCAATTCGGCGCACTCGGACCCGCTCGCCACCTCCACGAAGGTCTCGCCCATGTAGGCGGCCTCCAGGGCCACGTGCAGGTCGCTGGCGGCCGGCTTGCCCGGCAGCGCCCAGAGCTGGAGCGGAACCTCGACGATCATGCCCTGGGCGTAGCGGCCGACGCTGGGGGCGAACACCGGCGGGTGGTCCAGGCCGGCGTGGCGCTGCATCTCGGGCAGGTGCTTGTGGGCCAGCGTCAGGCCGTAGACGCGGTAGGCGTCGTTGGTCCCGATCGGCGACGGCTCGCGTTCGAACTCGGCGATCAGCCCCTTGCCGCCGCCCGAATACCCGGAGATGGCGTTCACCGTCAGCGGGAAGTCCGGCGAGATCAGGCCGGCGGCGACCAGCGGCCGCACGAGGGCTATGAAGCCGGTCGGATAGCAGCCTGGGTTGCTGACCCGCGTCGAGCCGGCGATCGCCGCCCGTTGGTCCCTGTCCATCTCCGCGAAGCCGTAGGTCCAGCCGGCGGCGGTGCGGTGCGCGGTCGAGGCGTCGACGATCCGCACGCTGTTGGAGTGCACCAGGCTGACCGCCTCGCGCGCCGCATCATCCGGCAGGCAGAGCACCACCGCGTCAGCGCTGTTCAACAGCTCGGCCCTCGCGGCGGGGTCGCGCCGGCGCTCTGGCTCGATGTGCAGCAGTTCCAAGTCGGCGCGGCCGGCCAGCCGATCGCGGATCTGCAGGCCGGTGGTGCCGGATTCGCCATCGATGAAGACTGTGTGGGCCATGGGACGGTCTCTGGGCTTCTCGGTCCGGAAAAGAGAAAGGGCGCTTCGGTTGCCCGAAGCGCCCCTCGCAAACGCGGAATGTCGCCGCGAGCTTAGCGCTTCGAGAACTGGAAGCTGCGTCGGGCCTTGGCGCGGCCGTACTTCTTCCGCTCCACGACGCGCGGGTCGCGGGTGAGCAGGCCGTGCGGTTTCAGCACGCTGCGCAGCCCGGGCTCGTAGTAGGTCAGCGCCTTGGAAATCGCGTGGCGGATCGCGCCGGCCTGGCCGGACAGGCCGGAGCCTTCGACCGTGGCGATCACGTCGAACTGGCCGGCGCGGTTGGTCAGCTCCAGCGGCTGGGCGATCATCATCCGCAGCACGGGACGCGCGAAATAGACCTCCTGGTCGCGGCCGTTGATGGTGATCGCGCCCTTGCCGGGCTTGATCCAGACGCGGGCGATGGCGTTCTTGCGCTTGCCCGTCGCATAGGAGCGGCCCTGCGCGTCGATCTTCGGCTCGCGGACGATGGTCTCCTCGACCGCCTGCGTGCCGAGACCCTTCAAGGCGTCGAAGCCGGTCGCGGCTTCTTCAGTGGTGGTGGCTTCCGACATCAGGCGCTCCGCACGTTCTTGGCGTTCATCTCGGCGAACGCGATGGTCTCGGGGTTCTGCGCGGCGTGCGGATGCTCCGGCGCATTATAGACGCGAAGATGGGTCAGCTGCTTGCGCGCCAGGGGGCTTTCCTTGGGCAGCATGCGCTCGACGGCCTTTTCCAGCACCCGCTCGGGATACTTGCCATCGAGGATCTGGCCGGCCGTGCGCTGCTTGACGCCGCCGGGGTGGCCGGTGTGCCAGTAGTAGATCTTGTCGGCCAGCTTCTTGCCGGTGAACTTCACCTTGTCGGCGTTGATCACGACGACGAAGTCGCCGCAGTCGACGTTGGGCGTGTAGTCGGGGCGATGCTTGCCGCGAAGACGGTTGGCGATGAAGGTCGCGAGGCGGCCGACCACGGCGTTCTCGGCGTCGATCACGATCCACTTCTTCTCGACCTCGGCGGGCTTCAGCGAAGCCGTGGTCTTCATCATGGGAAATTCATCCGGTATTGGCAGGGATCAGAGAGGTCCCCGGCGTGAGCCGGCGCATATGCCGTCTCGCCGCGCCAATGTCAATCGGTGCTTCGCTGCGCGGGAGGCCGAAAACCCCATGAAATCCGCTGTTTAGCGAATACGGTAATATGATACCGCGACTATTTCGCCGGTTCGCCCGCCTTTTCCTCGGCCAGATAGGCCGCGCTCATGGTCTTCATCTCCTGCGCCTTGGCGATCAGCGTCGGGTAGAACTGCACGAAAGTGGTGTCCACCGCCCCGTGCTTCTCGTGGCAGACGTTGCACTGCGAGGTCTGCGACAGGGCCGCCGCGGGCTTGTCTGCATTGTTGAACGGGAAGAACGCCCAGCCGCTCGCGAAGCGCT
>JBJMQX010000131.1:0-16640 GCA_045802455.1 Phenylobacterium sp.
GCGGCCGACGCCGGCTGCGCCAAGGCGGGCTCGGCGGCCGAGGCGGTCGAGGGGGCGGAGGTGGTGATCACCATGCTGCCGGCCGGCCAGCACGTCCGCGCCGTCTACCACGACGAGATCGCGCCCAACGCCAAGCCCGGCGCCCTCTTCATCGACTGCTCGACCATCGACGTCGAGAGCGCCCGCGCAGTGGCGTCTGGCGTCAGCAAGCTCGGCTTCCGCTTCGCCGACGCGCCGGTCTCCGGCGGCCAGGCCGGCGCCGAGGCGGGCACGCTGGCGTTCATGGTCGGTTGCGAGGAGAAGGACTTCGCGGACGTCGAGGCTGTGATCCAGCCTATGGCGCGCGCGGTCATCCGGGCCGGCGACCACGGCGCGGGGCAGGCGGCCAAGATCTGCAACAACATGGTGCTGGGCGCCTCGATGATCGCGGTGTGCGAGGCTTTCGCCCTGGCGGAGAAGCTGGGGCTGGAACCGGAGCGGTTCTTCGAGATCGCGTCCAAGTCCTCCGGCCAGTGCTGGAGCCTGACCAGCTATTGCCCGTGGCCTGGCCCGGTGCCGGCAGCGCCCTCCAACCGGAACTACGAGGGCGGCTTCGCCACGGCAATGATGCTGAAGGACCTGAAGCTGGCCCAGGAGGCCGCCGCCAAGGCCGGCGCGGCGACGCCGCTGGGGGCCCAGGCCGAGGGGCTCTACGCCCTCTTCGACCGCCTGGGCGGCGGGGGAAAGGACTTCTCCGCGATCCTGGAGCTTTTCCGGGGAAGCGCCCCCTAGGAGGCCGTCTCCACGAAGACGTAAGCGTGCTGCCCATCGCGGGTGGTCAGGGTGCGCTTGCCGTCCTTGCTCCCGACCACGAAGGCGAGCCCCTCGATCTCGGGATCCGCGGTGACGAGCGAAACTGTGCCGTCGTCGTTGTGGCGCGAGGCGACCTCGCTGGACCAGGCGGCGGTGCGGATCCGGACCACGCCGCCGGCCTTTTCCACCGTCAGCCGGCCGAGATCCGGACTGGCGTAGGCCTGGGCCAAACCCGCGGCGTCGGCGGGCACGATCGGCAGGATCAGCCGCTTGCGCTCGACGGCGCGCCCCGCCTCGACCCGCTTGGCGGCGGAAGCCACGTCTTCAGCCGCCTCGGGCCGCCCGTCGTACATCAGCTCCAGCAGCCGCCGCATGAAGGGCCCCCGGATGAAGACCCCTTCGTCGGCGTTGGTCAGGATCACCGCCCCGACCTGAGCCGAGGGAATAGCGAACCAGTCGCTGTGGTAGCCGGAGAGATCGCCGCCGTGGTGGATCACCGGGACGCGCCATCTGGCGTCCTCCATCAGGCCCATGCCGTACCACTGGTCCTCGCTGATCGGCACGCCCCGGGCGCGGCGCGCGAGCAGGGCTTCTGCGGAGATGAACCGCTTGCCGTCCGGCAGCACGCCCTGGGTCAGCTCGTTCTGAACGTAGAGGATCATGTCATGCGGCGAGGACCACGCGCCGCCGGCCGGCCGGAACGGGGCGATGGCGTAGTTGATGTCCTGGCGCAGCACGCGGAGCTTTCCGTCCATGTCCTGGCCGTGCGGGCTCGCGTGGTCGCCGGCCAGCGCCGTGGCCATGGAGAAGGTGGTGTCCTTCATGCCGAGCGGGCCGAAGATCTTGGCCTGCATGGCCTGATCGTAGGCCTGGCCGAGTTCAAGGTTCGGATAGACCAGGTGCGCTCCGATGAAGCCGGCCGCGGTGGCCATCAGGTTATTGTACTGGAACACCTCGCCGAACTTGCTGGTGGGTTCGGTGGCCGCGAGCTGCTGGAACGTCGCCGCGGTCGGGGTCTTTGCCGTCGTGTTGAAGACCCACTCGTAGTCCTTCCGCGGCACGCCGGTGCAGGCGCAGACCAGGTGCCGGACGAGGACCTGCCTGGTGGTCGCCTCGCTGCCCAGGCGGAAGGCCGGATAGACCTGGGTGACCGGCTGGTCCCAGTTCAGCTTGCCCTCGTCAACGAGTTTGGCGAGCAGCAGGGTGGACAGCCCCTTGGTGTTCGACGCGATCATGAACCGGGTGTGGGCGTCCACCGGCTGAGGCTTGCCCGCCTCGCGCACGCCGACGCCGCCCTCGTAGACAATCTTGCCGTGGTCGATCAGGGCGATGCCGACGCCGGGCGTATGCGTCTCCTCTGCGGCGGTTCTCACGAAGTCGAGCAGCGCCTGGATACGCGCCTGGTCCAGCGGATGCGCCGTCCGGCCCGCGAAGGTCTCGCGTGCGTAGCCGGCCGGGCGCAGGCTCTGCAGGATCACGCCCATCGGGCCGGAACGCTTCTCGACCGTGGCCTGGCTGCCGTCGAGGATGACCACGGTCCAGGCCTGGCCCTTGCGCCGTGCGATCGACTGGATGGCGAGGTGCTCGTTGGGCGAAGTCTCGTAGGCGACGACTGCCTGCTCGTCCCAGCCCTCGCGGGCCGGGGTCGCCTGGAGCAGCTTGAACGGGTGGCTTTCGCCGCCGCGATACAGCTTCCAGGCCGAGGCGGCGGCAGCCTTCGCATCAGCGGCGGCGCCGACCTCCACGATTGCAAGGTGCGTGTCGGTCTCCGGCGGCTGCAGGACCTGTACCGGGCCGTCCACTTTGCGGGTCCAGTCGGCTGGCAGGGTGACCGTCGGCCCGGAGGACGCCGGGGCTTGCGCCAGGGCCGACGTCGCGATCAGGGCCGCCAGGGCCGCTCCCGCCAGGATTCGCATGTCGATCGCCCCAAAAGCCGCTTTGCGAGCTTATGCCGCGCGCACCGGCGAAGGCGACTGCAAAACGACAGCACCTTCCCGTGGCTCGGCCGCAGAAAAATTGATCCGGCTCAAGGAACGGCCCATCTTATGTGATCAAAGGTCATGTAGCCGGCTCCGGCGGTCATGGACATCGCCCGCCCGAGGTGAGAAAACCCGGAGCGCATCAGAGGGAACCGGCTAACCGCGGCCAACGCGGGACCCGGAGTGAAGTCGATGGATTACAAGGCCGCATTCACAGGGGCGCTGGACAAGATCCGCGGCGAAGGCCGCTATCGCGTGTTCGCCGACCTGAAGCGCCATCGCGGCGAATTCCCGCGCGCGACCTGGACGAAGGCCGACGGGACGACCTCCGACGTCGTGGTCTGGTGCTCCAACGACTACCTGGGCCAGGGCCAGAACCCCGTGGTCACCGAGGCCATGAAAGCGGCGATCGACGAGGCCGGCGCCGGCAGCGGCGGGACCCGCAACATCTCGGGCACCACGCACTACCACGTCGAGCTGGAGCGTGAGCTCGCCGACCTGCACGGCAAGGAAGCCGCGCTCCTGTTCACCTCCGGCTACGTCTCGAACGAGGCGTCGCTCTCAACGCTGCACAAGATCCTGCCCGGCCTGATCATCTTTTCCGACGCGCTGAACCACAATTCGATGATCAGCGGGATTCGCGCCCACAAGGGCGAAAAGCTGATCTTCCGGCACAACGACCTGGCCCATCTCGAAGAGCTGCTGACCGCGGCCGATCCGGCGGCGCCGAAGCTCATCGCCTTCGAGAGCGTCTATTCGATGGACGGCGACGTGGCGGACATTCCGGCGATCGTGGCGCTGGCCAAGCAGTACGGCGCGATGACCTACATCGACGAGGTCCACGCGGTCGGCATGTACGGCCCCAGAGGCGCGGGCGTCGCCGAGCGGGACGGCGTCATGGCCGAAATCGACATCATCGAGGGCACCCTGGGCAAGGCGTTCGGCGTCATGGGCGGCTACATCGCCGCCGACGCGGTGATCGTCGACGCCATCAGGAGCTACGCCGACGGCTTCATCTTCACCACCTCGATCCCGCCAGCGCTGGCCGCGGGCGCGGTGGCCTCGATCCGCTACCTGAAGGCCCACAACGAGATCCGCGTCGCCCACCAAGAGCGGGCTGAGGCGCTGAAGGCCCGCTTCCGCAAGGCCGGATTGCCGGTGATGCCCAGCGTCTGCCATATCGTGCCGGTGCTGGTGGGTGACCCGGTCCACTGCAAGATGATTTCCGACATCCTGCTCGAGGATCACGGCATCTACGTGCAGCCGATCAACTACCCGACCGTGCCGCGCGGCACCGAGCGGCTGCGCTTCACGCCCTCGCCGGCGCACACCGACGCGATGATGGACGATCTGGTCGAGGCGCTGGAAGCGCTCTGGACCCGCTGCAACATCCAGCGGGTCGGCGGCGTCGCCGCTTAGTCCGTCCAGAGGGGCGAGGAGCCCTTCATGAAGCGCAGGTAGTAGAGCACCCGGCAGACGTCGGGGCCGCCGGCCTTGGGCGCGACGATCACCTCATACCAGGCGTTCTCGGTCTTTGGGCTCTCGCTGAGCTTCAGCATCCGCGTGCGGGCGACGTAGTCCACCCCGGCGCGGACCGGGCCGGCCAGCTGCTCGGTCTCCAGGGCGCCGAACAGGCCGACCGACTTCCCGGCCTTGGCCAGGACATGGCTGCGCGACTGGTGGGTCAGGCGCACCAGGTGGGACGGCGGCAGGATCAAGGCGTCGCGATAGGCGGGCAGGGGTTCGGTGAGGGTCTCGAGCGCCTTCAGCAGGACCTCAGGCTCAACGCGCACCGGGATGTCGTGACATTCGTCGCCGACCTTGAGGTCCTTCAGGATGCGCAACTGCTCCGGCTCGGCGGGGGTCTGGGCCTCGAGCCGCTTGGCCAGTTCGGAGCGGGGGTCTCGGCCGGGCGAGGCGGTGCCTTCGCAGATCTGCGCCCCGGCTTCATCGTGCATGGTGAGCCGCGCCCGCTCGGCGCCCGCTTCGACCACGGCGCGCACCGGCTCGGCGTCGACCGTGGCCTTGGTGAAGTAGAGCGACAGCCCGCCGGTGTCGAACCAGTCGTCGCCATAGAGCGCCAGGAGGCCGGGAACGAACTGGTCCATGTGGATCGAGCCCGCCACCGTGCCGCCGCGAAAGCCGAGCTTGGAAGCGGTGGCGTCGTCGTGGATCGAGCCCTTCACCTCGGCGGCGGAGTTGCGGGGCGTCCTGAATGCGCTGGTCCACACCTGGGCTTCAGCAACCGACATGGCGTCCTCCTCGTCATTCCGGAGAAGGCTAGACCCGCAGGCGGCGCTGCAAAAGAGCCGAGATCAGCAGTCCTCGCGGCAGGTGATGCTCCAGCCGCCCTTGAAGGTGCGCACCTCCTCGACGGCGAGCTCGCGGACCGCGCCATGGGTCTCTATGTTGAAGCGGTCGCCCAGCCGCGGCGCCAGCGTCGCGCGCGACCAGATCACGACCTCGCCGGTCTCGGCATAGTCGTCGTCGAAGATCTCGTAGCCCGAGGGGTTGAAAGGCCGAAGGGTCGGGTCGGAACTGATCATCGCTACTTCCTGCGCCTTACGCCGCGGCCAAGCCCGATCTGCTTAGCGAAGTCCGAGCGCCTAGCCGCGTAAGCGGGCGCCACCATCGGATAGTCCGGAGCGAGGCTCCACCTCTTACGATAATCGTCGGGGCTCATATTGTAGCGGGAGCGCAGGTAGCGCTTCAGCATCTTCAGCTTCTTGCCGTCCTCGAGGCAGACGATGAAGTCATGCTGCACGCTACGGCCGACCGGCACCGCCGGCCGTGGGCGTTCCTCGACAGGCGCGGCCTGGCCGCGGGAAAGGCCTTCCAGGGCCTGGTGCACGGTGCGGATGATGTCCGGCACCGCGTCGGGAGCAACCGTGTTGCGGCTCACATAGGCTGCGACGATCCCCGATCCCAGGCGCATGAGCTCCTCGCCCGAAGGGCCTTGCGGGTCCGGTGCGACGCTCATCGATTCCCCCTCGTCCCTCTGATGCACGCGCTCAGGGCGCGGGAGCGACCTGCACCTTGGGCAAAGTGGTCAACGTCGGACCTGCGGTATTTGTTCCCGTGAGGAAAGGTGCATTGGAGCGCCCGCCGGTTTGGCGCTAAACAGCCGTTTCCGCCGCCAAGATCCAGTCGTTCACCGCACCGAAAGGCGCCGCCCTTGACGCTCCACATGCAAGCCCCTTCCGCTCCCCAGGACTTCTTCGGCCAGGGCGTCGCCGACGGCGATCCGGAGATCGCCGACGTGCTCGGCCGCGAGCTGAAGCGGCAGCAGGACCAGATCGAGCTGATCGCCTCGGAGAACATCGTCTCGCGCGCCGTCCTGGACGCGCAGGGTTCGGTGCTCACCAACAAGTACGCCGAGGGCTATCCCGGCAAGCGCTACTACGGCGGCTGCGAGGTGGTGGACGAGGCCGAGGAGCTGGCGCGGGAGCGGGCAAAGCGCCTATTCGGCTGCGAGTTCGTCAACGTCCAGCCGCACTCCGGCAGCCAGGCGAACCAGGCCGTCTTCATGGCCACTATGTCGCCCGGCGACACCTTCATGGGGATGGACCTAGCCGCCGGTGGCCACCTGACGCACGGCAAGACCATCAACCAGTCCGGCAAGTGGTTCCGGCCCGTCCACTACGGCGTGCGCCAGCAGGACCACCTGATCGACTACGACGAGGCGCTCGAGATCGCGCGCGCCGAGAAGCCGAAGGTGATCATCGCCGGCGGCTCGGCCTATTCGCGGCAGATCGACTTCGCCCGGTTCCGCGCGATCGCCGACGAGGTAGGGGCGATCGTCATGGCCGATATCGCCCACTATGCAGGCCTGGTGGCGGCCGGCGTCTATCCGAACCCGTTCCCGCATGCCCAGATCGTGACCACCACCACCCACAAGACCCTGCGCGGCCCGCGCGGCGGCATGATCATGACCAACGACAAGAAGCTGGCGAAGAAAATCGACTCGGCCGTCTTCCCCGGTCTGCAGGGCGGCCCGTTGATGCACGTGATCGCCGCCAAGGCGGTGGCGTTCGGCGAAGCGCTGCGGCCGGACTTCAAGCTCTATGCCCAGGCAGTGATCGAGAACGCCCGGGCGCTCGCCGACAGCCTGCAGCAGTCCGGGTTCAAGATCGTCTCTAACGGCACCGACAGCCACCTGATGCTGGTCGATTTGACGCCGAAGGGCGTGTCCGGCGCCGACGCCGAGATCGCGCTGGAGCGGGCGGGCATCACCACCAACAAGAACGGCATCCCCTTCGACCCGCTGCCGCCGATGCAGACCTCGGGCCTCAGGGTCGGCTCGCCCGCCGGCACGACCCGCGGCTTCGGCCCCGCGGAATTCCGCCAGGTCGGCAAGTGGATCGGCGAGGTGCTGGACGGCGTGGCGGCAGGCGGTGACAACGCCGCCGTCGAGGCGAGGGTCCGCGCGGAGGTCCTGCAGTTGACGGCGCGCTTCCCTATCTACAACGGATAGGGTTCTCTAGGCCCTTAAGGGACTATATCCAGGGGCTACATCATGCGCTGCCCGTTCTGCGGCCACGCCGAAAGCCAGGTGAAGGACAGCCGTCCCAGCGAGGACGGGGCGGCGATCCGCCGTCGGCGCCTCTGCCCGGAGTGCGGCGGCCGGTTCACGACCTTCGAGCGCGTGCAGCTTCGCGAACTCACCATCCTGAAGCGGTCGGGCCGGCGCACGCCATTCGACCGCGACAAGCTCGCCCGCTCGATCTCGATCGCCATCCGCAAGCGCCCCGTCGATCCCGAGCGCGTGGAGCGGATGATCTCCTCGATCACCCGCCAGCTCGAGAGCATGGGCGAGACCGAGCTGCCGTCTTCGGCGGTGGGCGAACTGGTCATGAAGCAGCTCAAGGCGCTCGATGACGTGGCCTATGTCCGCTACGCCTCCGTCTACCGCGACTTCCGCGAAACCCAGGACTTCGCCAAGTTCCTGGGCGAGGAGGGCCTGGCGGAGGCGGTCGAGGAGTAGGCCCAGAGTGCCCGTCACCCTGAAGCTCGCGACGTCGCTGGACGGCCGGATCGCGACGGCTGCCGGCGAGAGCCGCTGGATCACCGGTGAGGCCGCGCGTGAGGAAGGGCATCGTCTTCGGGCCGCGCACGATGCGGTGCTGGTCGGCGTGGAGACGGCGCTGGCTGACGATCCGGAGCTGACGGTGCGCCTGCCGGGCTACAATGGCCCGCAGCCGGCCCGCGTGGTGCTGGACAGCCGCCAGCGGCTCCGGCCGGACTGCAAGCTGGCGGTCACCGCCCGGGAGATCCCGACCTATGTCGTAGCGACCACCGAACCCGATCCGGCGCTGGTCGACGCCGGGGTGCGCGTCTTGCGGGTTCGCGCCGTCGGTGAGGACCGCCCCGAGCTGAAGACCGTCGTCGAGACCCTGGCGCGCGAGGGCCTGGAGCGCCTGTTGGTGGAGGGTGGCGGACAGGTGGCCGCGAGCTTCCTGCGCTGCGAACTGGTGGACGCCATCGAGTGGTTCCGGGCGCCGGTGCTGATCGGCGGGGAGGGGCGGCCTGGCGTCGGCGCGCTCGCCATTGCGGCGCTGGCGCAAGCGCCCCATTTCCGGCGGGTCGAGGTCCGCGAGGTCGGCCCCGATCTCTGGGAGCGCTACGCGAGGGGCTAGCGTGCTGGATTTGAAGTTCGCCTTTGCTTGGCCCCGCTCAGAGCGAACTTCAAATCCAAGGAAGCACGATAGCTATCTGGACTTGCTAGTGTCCTTTTCAATTCCGAAGTTCGTCGGAGATCTCCACATGCAACGTCGAACTTCGAAATTGGGACGCTAGATGTTCACCGGGATCGTCACCGATGTGGGCCGCGTGCGCAGCGTGCGGGAGACGAACCGCGATCGCCGGTTCGAGATCGAGACCGCCTACGACACCTCGACCCTGGACCTGGGGGCTTCGGTCAGCCACGCCGGCTGCTGCCTGACGGTCGTGGAGAAGGGACAGGGCTGGTTCGCCGTCGAGGTTTCCGGCGAGACCCTGGCCATGAGCACGCTCGACGAATGGAAGCCCGGCCGCCGGGTGAACCTGGAGCGCGCCGCCCGCGTCGGGGACGAGCTGGGGGGCCACATCGTCTCCGGCCATGTGGACGGCGTCGGCGAGGTTCTGTCCGTGGCGGAGGAGGGCGGTTCTCACAGGGTTCGCGTACGCGCGCCCAGGCCGCTGCACCGCTTCATCGCGCCGAAGGGTTCGATCACCGTCGAGGGCGTGTCGCTGACCGTCAACGAGGTCGAGGACGACGTCTTCGGCGTGAACCTGATCCCGCACACCTGGGACGTGACGACCCTGGGAGAGCTGAGGGCCGGCGCGAGGGTGAATCTCGAGATCGACATGCTGGCGCGCTATCTCGCCCGCTGGCGCGAAACGGCCTAAAGCTCCGGCATGAGCCAAGAGACCACCCGTATCCTCATCGTCGAGGCGCGCTTCTACGACCATCTGGCCGACGAGCTCCTCAAAGGGGCGACCTCGGCGCTGGAGGCCTATGGCGCCGAGTATGAGGTGGTGACAGTGCCGGGCGCGCTGGAAATTCCCGGCGCTATCGCGCTCGCGGAAGAAGGCAGCCATCGGCCGGCCTCGCCGGCGCCTTGGGACGGCTACATCGCCCTAGGCACGGTGATCCGCGGCGAGACCTATCACTTCGAGATCGTGTCGAACGAGAGCGCGCGGGGCATCATGGAGCTGACCACCGGCCGGCGTCTGTGCATCGGCAACGGCATCCTCACCGTCGAAGACGAGGCTCAGGCCTGGGCCCGGGCGCGGCCCAGCGAGGGCGACAAGGGCGGTGGCGCGGCCCGTGCGGCGCTGACCATGGTGGCGCTGAAGCAGCAGATGCTGGCCGGCAAGCGATGAGCGCCAATTCCAGCAAGAGCGGTTCCAAGCAGGCCCGGTCCGTGGCGCGGCTCGCCGCGGTTCAGGCGCTCTACCAGATGGAGGTTTCGGCGGCCGGAGCGGAGGCGGTCATCCGCGAATTCACCGAGCACCGCTTCGACCGTGACCTGCCGGGTGAGCCCGGTGAAGAGTTGACGCTGGCGCAGGCGGACGAGGGCTTCTTCGCCGATCTGGTGCGCGGCGTCGTGGAGCACCAGAAGGCGGTGGACGCGGCGATCGCCCGTCACCTGGCCTCCGGCTGGCGGCTCGAGCGGCTGGACGCCACCGCGCGTGCGATCCTCAGGGCCGGCGCCTATGAGCTGACCAATCGCACCGATGTGCCGACGGAAGTGGTCATCGACGAGTACGTCGAGCTGGCGAAGTCCTTCTTCGAAGGCCCGGAGCCCGGCTTCGTGAATGGGGCGCTGGACGCCGTGGCCCAAGACGTCCGGCCCAGAGATGGCGGGCGCTGACGAATTCTCCGAAATCGCGACGCTGTTCCGGCCGCTGACCGGCGGGGCGGCAGGCGCCTTCGACCTCCTCGACGACGCCGCGGTGATCCCGCAGCGACCGGGCTTCGACCTGGTGGTCACCAAGGACGCCATGGTCGAAGGCGTCCACGCGTTCGCCGGCGAGGCGCCGGACCTCTTCGCCCGCAAGCTGCTGCGCGTGAACCTCTCGGATCTCGCGGCCAAAGGCGCCGAGCCGTTCGGCTGCTTCCTCGCCGTAGCCTGGAGCGAGGCGTATGGGCCCGACGCCCGGGCGGCGTTCGCACGCGGGTTGGGCGAGGACCTCGCAGCCTACGGGGTCGCGCTGCTGGGCGGCGACACGGTGCGAACGCCGGGCGCGTTCACGGCCACCCTGACGGCCCTGGGCTGGGTCCCCGAAGGCAGGATGGTGCGCCGCGCCGGCGCTTCGCCGGGGGAAGTGGCGGCGGTGAGCGGAACGATCGGCGACGGCGCGCTGGGCTTGGCCGCCGTGCGCGGCGAGGTCGAGGATCCGGACGGATTCCTCGCCGGCCGGCTACGCCTGCCGAGCCCCAGGCTGGAAATGCGTGATGTCCTGCGGGTCCGCGCACGCGCCGCGGCCGACGTCTCGGACGGCCTGGTCGCCGACGCGGGACATGTCGCCACCGCGAGCGGCGTCGGCATGATCCTGGACCTGGACCGGCTGCCGCTGTCGCCTCAGGCCGAGGCGTGGCTGGCTCGTCAACCCGACCGGACCGCGGCACTGGTGCGGCTCGCCACCGGCGGCGACGACTATGAGATCGTGGCCACCTTCGCGGGCGATCCGCCGCCCGGCTTTACCGCCATCGGGAACACAATCCCCGGTTCGGGCGTCGAGGTGATGTGCGGCGGGCGCAGCTTGGCCATCGACCGGGGTGGCTGGCGGCACCTATAGTCGAATGAGGGACGGTGTTTGGCGCGTCCGGCTGTACGGGACGGCCGCGCCCGAATGGAGAAGCCATGACCCTCCCGAACGACACGCCCGTACGGATCCTCTCGCTCGCCACCGCGTCGCCGCCGCACCTCCTGCCGCAGGACGAAGTCGCCAAGGCCGCGACCGAGCTGCTCGCGCCGCGGTTTCCGGGCTTCGCGCGCATGGCGCCGGTGTTCATGACCGCCGGCATCCGCCAGCGGCAGAGCGTGGTCCCGTTCGAGTGGTTCTTCGAGCCCAAGGACTGGCCGCAGCGGACGCAGGCCTATACCGCCGGTGCGGTCGACCTGTTCGCCCGGGCGGCCGAGGCCGCGCTGGCGGACGCTGGCCTGACCGGCGCTGAGGTCGACGCCATCGTCACCGTCTCCTCGACCGGCATCGCCACGCCGAGCCTCGAAGCCCGAGCCATGAGCCGGCTCGGCTTTCGCAGCGACGCCGCGCGCGTGCCGGTGTTCGGCCTGGGTTGCGCGGGCGGGACCACCGGCCTGTCGCTGGCCGCGCGGCTGGCGAGCGCCTCGCCTGGCTCGACCGTGCTCTTCGTCTGCGTCGAGCTCTGCACGCTTTCCTTCCGCCTTGACCAGCCGTCGAAGGCCGACATCGTCGCCACCGCCCTGTTCGGCGACGGCGCAGCGGCCGCCGTCCTGCGCGCGGGCGATGCGGGATTCGCCGAGATCGCCGGCGTGGCGGAGCACACCTGGCGCGATACCCTCGACGTCATGGGCTGGCGGGTGGACCCGCACGGCTTCGGCGTGATCTTCGCCCAGTCGATCCCGCATTTCGCCCGGCGAGAAGTGCGCCCGGCCATGGACATCATGCTGGGGAGCCAGGGCCTGACCGTCGCCGATGTCGACCGCTTCCTCTGCCATCCTGGCGGGGTGAAGGTGATCGAGGCGCTGGAGAGCGCGCTCAGCCTGGAGCAGGGGAGCCTCGACCTTGAGCGAGAGGTACTGGCCGACCACGGCAACATGTCGGCGCCCACGGCGCTCTTCGTCCTGGACCGGGCGCGGAGGCGGGGCCTGCCGCACCGCTCGGTGGTCACCGCCCTCGGCCCGGGCTTCACCGCCAGCACGGTGACGCTGCTCGCCGCATGACGCTCTCGATCGTCGTCCTGGCCCTGGTCACGGCCCAGCGGGTGGGCGAGCTGGTGCTGGCGAACCGCAACACCAAGCGCCTGCTGGCCATCGGCGGTGTCGAGCGCGGGGCCGAGCACTATCCGCTGATCGTGGGCCTGCACGCGGCCTGGCTGATCGGGCTCTGGGCGCTGGGCTGGGACAGGCCGGTGAGCCTCGCCTGGCTGGCCGTCTACCTGCTGCTGCAGGCGGCGCGCGCGTGGGTGCTCATCAGCCTCGGCTCGCGCTGGACGACACGGATCATCACTGTTCCCGGCGAGGCCCTCGTTCGGAAGGGGCCCTACCGGTTCATCCCGCACCCGAACTACGCCGTGGTGGTTGGCGAGATCGCCGTGCTGCCGCTGGTCTTCGGCCTGGTCGCCTACGCCGTGGTGTTCAGCCTGCTCAACGCCTCGGTGCTGTGGATCCGCATCCGCGCCGAGCGACAGGCGCTCTCCGAAGCTACCGGCGGCCGCTAGACCGGCCGGAACATCTTGTTCGGCACGCGCATCGTCTCGGAGAGGTCGAAGCGCACCTGCGAGCGGCCGAAATCGAGCGCCACGGTGTCGAACTGCGTGAGCAGGTCCATGCCCAGCACCACGGCGGGCTTGTCGCGCAGGCCCCAGAGGTCGAACACGTGCATGTCGGCGAACACCACCGGCACGTTGCCGAGCTGCAGCCCGCCCAGGCGCACGAACGGCAGATAGACCATCTCGCCGGTGAACGACTCGCCGACCAGGCTCTCCAGGCGGACCTTCAGGTAGGGCGTATCGGCGCCGTGGCGACGGTCGAATTCGTAGAGCAGCTCGCGCAGCCGGCTGTTGCAGATGGTCAGCTGAGATCCGGAATCGACCATCGCACTGATCTTCCGCCCCGAGAGGTCCGCGTCGACGATGGTCAGCTGCCCCAGCCGCCGTTGCGCCGGCACGATGACCGTGCCGTCCGCGGTCTTGTCGTCCTTCGACTTGGTGATCGACAGGCTCTTGGCCTTGAAGCCCAGCTCCAGCCGCTGCCCCTTGAGCCAATCGACGCCAAGCACGCCGTCGAGGCCGCTGTTGAAGGGCATGGCGGCGGCGTGCACGGCCTTACGGCTGCGCTCGCCGACCTGCAGGTGGTCGATCAGCACGGTCGGCCGATCGCGCGCGCCCACCACCGTGTGCACCCGCGCCGGCTCCAGCATCGCCAGCGACAGCCTGTCGGCCACCGCGCGCGAGACGCAGGAGACGTTGGCGCCGGTGTCGATGAGGAATTGGAACGGCCCCTGTCCGTTGATGCTGACCGGGGCCAGCATGTGCTCATAGGCGTCGCGGCCGGCGTCGACGGCGGTGGGCGTCTCGTCGATCGGGCTGGCGTCGGACGGCATGCCCTGGGCGAGGACCCGACCGGCGGGCAGGGTCGCGGCGGCGGCGAACAGGCCCGCGGCGGCCTGACGGCGGCTCAGACTCATGGTCACCTCCACAATTGCTGCGCACAGATACCACTGTGCGCTGAAACGGTCACGGTCGCTCAACCTTGCGGAAACGCAACGCACGTTATCGCTACGGCATGATGCGCAAGCTGCTGATTCTCGCGTTTCCCCTGTTGCTGCTCGCGGGCGGCGCCCGAGCCGCGGAAGACAAGATCAAGGAGGTCGGCCAGTACGTCGACCTGCAGCCCGTCGCCATGCCGATCGTCGTCAACGGCCAGCTGGTGAACTACGTCTTCGTCTATGTGCGCGTGAACCTCACCGCCGGCGCCGACGTGATCCGGCTGCGCACCCGCGAGCCGTTCTTCCGCGACGCCCTGGTCCGCGAGGGCCACCGGACGCCCTTCGTCGTGCCGGGCAACTGGGAAAGGATCGACGAGGCCAAGCTCGCCGCGGCGCTGATCCGCGACGCCCTGGTCATCGCTGGACCGGGCAACGTCCGATCTGTCGTGGTCACCTCGCAAGCCCCGCAGAAGCGCGTCCGCCAACCCGGCTAGGAGCCGCCGCTGCGGCCCCTCGGGCAGCGGAGTTGCACGCGCCTGTCAACTTTGGCACTTTCCGCGCGCTTGTTCGGGGCGTTATGAGAGCGCGCCCCGCATCTGGGGAAATCTTGGGGTTGGGAACGCGCCCGGGCATTCAGGCTCGGACCGACGGCGATCCTCCTCCCGCGCGAATCGCAAAGGGGTGCGCACGACATGAGTTCGACTTTGATGCTGGTGATAGCCGCCGGCCTGCTTGCGGTGCTGTACGGCGCCGTGCAGACCGCCTCGCTGCTCAGGGCCTCGCCCGGCAATGCGCGGATGCAGGAGATCGCCGCCGCGATCCAAGAGGGTGCGCAGGCCTACCTCAACAAGCAGTACACGACCATCGCCGTCGTCGGCGTCGTCATCCTGGCCGTGCTGTTCTTCCTGATCGGCCCGCTGGAGGCCGTGGGCTTCCTGATCGGCGCCGTGCTTTCCGGCGCCGCCGGCTTCGTGGGCATGCTGATCTCGGTCCGCGCCAACGTGCGCACCGCCCAGGCGGCCTCCGAGGGCCTGGCCAAGGGCCTGTCGCTGGCGTTCCGCTCCGGCGCGATCACCGGCATGCTGGTGGCGGGCTTCGCCCTGATCGGCGTCGCCGGCTACTTCACCGTGCTGACCGGTCCGCTCGGCCACGAGATGACCAGCCGTGACGTGATCGACTCCATGGTCACCCTGGGCTTCGGCGCCTCGCTGATCTCCATCTTCGCCCGCCTGGGCGGCGGCATCTTCACCAAGGGCGCCGACGTCGGCGGCGACATGGTGGGCAAGGTCGAGGCCGGCATCCCGGAGGACGACCCCCGCAACGCCGCCACCATCGCCGACAACGTGGGCGACAACGTCGGCGACTGCGCCGGCATGGCCGCCGACCTTTTCGAGACCTATGCGGTGACCACGGTCGCCACCATGGTGCTGGCGGCGATCTTCTTCCGCGGCACGGCCATCGTCGGCGACATGATGCTGCTGCCGCTGGAGATCTGCGCGACCTGCATCGTGACCTCGATCCTGGGCACCTTCTTCGTGCGCCTGGGCCGCAACAACAACATCATGGGCGCGCTCTACCAGGGCCTGGCCGTCACCGGCGTCGCCTCGATCGCGGCGCTCTGGTGGGTCACCCAGAAGCTGATCCCGGCGACGGTCACAACGACCGCGGGCCTCACCTTCTCGAGCATGAACCTGTTCTGGTGCGGCATCGTCGGCCTGGCCGTGACCGCCGCCATCGTGGTGATCACGGAATACTACACCGGCACGGGCTTCCGGCCGGTGAAGTCGGTGGCTAAGGCCTCGGTCTCCGGTCACGGCACGAACGTGATCCAGGGCTTGGCGATGTCGCTAGAGTCCACCGCGCTGCCGGCGCTGACGATCATCATCGGCATCCTGGTGACCTATAACCTGGCGGGGCTGTTCGGCATCGCCATCGCCACCACCGCCATGCTGTCGCTGGCCGGCTTCATCGTCGCCCTCGACGCGTTCGGCCCGGTCACCGACAACGCCGGCGGCATCGCCGAGATGGCCGGCCTGCCGCCGGAAGTGCGCGTCACCACCGACGCGCTGGACGCGGTCGGCAACACGACCAAGGCGGTGACCAAGGGCTACGCGATCGGCTCGGCCGGCCTCGGCGCCCTGGTGCTGTTCGCGGCCTACACCGAGGACCTGAAGTTCTTCTCGGCGACGGCCACGCCCGGCAGCTTCTTTGACGGCCTGGGCCAGGTCGCCTTCGACCTCTCCAACCCCTATGTCGTCGTGGGCCTGCTGTTCGGCGGCCTGCTGCCCTTCCTGTTCGGCGGGCTTTCGATGACCGCGGTGGGCCGGGCGGCCGAGTCCGTCGTGGAAGAGGTCCGGCGCCAGTTCAGGGAGAACCCCGGGATCATGACCGGCGAGGTGAAGCCGGAGTACGGCCGCGCCGTGGCCATCCTGACCACAGCTGCGATCCGCGAGATGATCGTCCCGTCGCTGCTGCCGGTGCTCTCGCCGATCGTGCTGTTCTTCGTGATCCGGGCGATCTCTGACAAGGCGAACGCCTTCGCCTCCCTGGGCGCCATGCTGATGGGCGTGATCGTGACCGGCCTCTTCGTGGCGATCTCGATGACCTCCGGCGGCGGCGCCTGGGACAACGCCAAGAAGCTGATCGAAGAGGGCCACTACGGCGGCAAGGGCTCCGAGGCCCACAAGGCCGCGGTCACCGGCGACACCGTCGGCGACCCCTACAAGGACACGGCAGGCCCCGCCGTGAACCCGATGATCAAGATCACCAACATCGTGGCCCTGCTGCTGCTGGCGGTGCTGGCCCACGGCCTGATCCACTGATCCGTCGGTCAGGCTGAAACGAAAGCGCCCCGGAGAGCGATCTCCGGGGCGCTTTTCGTTGTGCCGTCCTACTTGAGACTGCGCGACGTAGACCCGACCTACCGCCGGTCGCCGGGCCGGTTGCCGGGCACCGTGTCGTCCTGGTTCGGCA
>JBJMQX010000132.1:0-4288 GCA_045802455.1 Phenylobacterium sp.
TCGCGGGTCTCGACGGCGAACTCCAGGTTCGGGCCCTCGACGATGGCGTCCACCGGGCAGGCCTCCTGGCACAGGCCGCAGTAGATGCACTTGACCATGTCGATGTCGTAGCGGGTCGTGCGCCGGCTGCCGTCCTCGCGCGGCTCGGCCTCGATGGTGATCGCCTGGGCCGGGCAGATCGCCTCACAGAGCTTGCAGGCGATGCAGCGCTCCTCGCCGTTCGGATAGCGGCGCAGCGCATGCTCGCCCCGGAAGCGCGGGCTCTGCGGATTGCGTTCATGGGGATAGAGCACCGTCGCTTTGGGGCGGACCATGTACTTCAGGCCGAGCCCCAGCGCGCCGGCGAAGTCCAGCAGCGCCGCGCCCTTCATGGCCTGTCCGATGCGCTGGAACATGCTCACTTCCCCTTGCAGTCGTAGTCTTGGATGTATTGGGCGTCGCCGCCGGGCTTCAGCGCGAACGTCCCACCCTGCGCAGCGCAGGCCTGCTGCGCCTTGCGCAGGGCGTCGTAGTCGGCCACCCCGCCGGCGTTCTCGGCGGTCTCGCAGGCGGCGAGGCCCATCAGCAGGATGGCGGCGAGCGCGGCCCTCATCCGACCGCTCCGAAACCCGTGTAGACCCGCCAGCCGGCGACCACGGCGACGGCGATCAGCGAGGTCGGCAGGAAGACCTTCCAGCCCAGCCGCATCAGCTGGTCGTAGCGGAACCTGGGCACGACCGAGCGGACCATGGCGTTCAGGAAGAAGACGAAGAAGGTCTTCAACGCCAGCCAGAAGAAGCCGAACAGGCTGACCAGCGTCGGCGCCCAGGTGGCGGTGAACGGGGTCGGGAACGGCGCCTGCCAGCCGCCGAGGAACAGCACGGCCATCAGGCCGCTCATCAGGGTGATGTTGGAGAACTCGGCCAGGTAGAACAGCAGATAGGGCGTCGAGCCGTATTCGATGGCGTAGCCGGCCACGAGCTCGCTCTCGGCCTCAGGCAGGTCGAACGGAGGGCGGTTGGTCTCGGCGAGGCCGGAGATGAAGAAGATGACCCCCATAGGAACCATCACCAGCGCCAGCGGCAGGTTCTGAAGGCCCGCCCCGCCCAGGATGTTCCAGTTCCAGAAGCCGCCGGCCTGCAGCTCGACGATACGGGTAAGGTTCAAGCTGCCGGAGAGCAGGATGACGGTGATGATCACGAATCCGATGGAGACCTCGTAGCTGACCATCTGGGCTGCGGAGCGCAGCGCGCCCAGGGACGGATACTTCGAGTTCGAGGCCCAGCCGCCCATAATGATGCCGTAGACGCCCATCGAGCTGACGGCGAATAGGTAGAGGATCCCCACGTTGATGTTGGAGATCACCCAGCCGGGCGCCAGCGGCATGGCCGCCCAGGCGCCGAGCGCCAGCGTCACGCTGATCAGCGGCGCCAGCAGGAAGACGGCCTTGTCGGCCCCGTCGGGGATGATCAGCTCCTTGATCAGGAACTTGCCCAGGTCGGCGAAGGACTGCAGCAGGCCGAAGGGGCCCACCACGTTGGGCCCTTTGCGCATTTGCACGCCGGCGAAGATCTTGCGGTCGCCGTAGATCAGGAAAGCGATGATCAGCAGCAGCGGGACTGTGACCAGCAGGATCTGGCCGACGGTGAGCCCGAACCAGACCCAGGGATTGGAAGCGGTGATGGCGGCCGCGGTGACGGGCATGGCTACTCCGCGGCGATCTTGGCGGCGCCGCTGGCGAGCGCGGCGCACTCGGCCATGGTCACGGAAGCCCGCGCGATGGGGTTGGTGAGGTAGAAGTTGGCGACGGCGCTCTTGAACGGCGCGTCGGAAAGCTGGCCGGCCGCGCCCAGCGCGCCGAGGTCGAGGCCCGCGGCGGCGTCGGGGCCGTCCACGTGGTCGATCCGCCCGAAGCTCGGGTGGTCGACGAACAGCCTGGCGCGCAGCTGGTCGAGACTGTCGTAGGGCAGCGTCTGGCCAAGCCGCTCGGAAAGCGCGCGCAGGATCGCCCAGTCCTCGCGCGCCTCGCCCTTTGGGAACACCGCCCGCACGCCGAGCTGCACCCGGCCCTCGGTGTTGACGTAGATGCCGTTCTTCTCGGTGTAGGCGGCGCCTGGCAGGATCACGTCGGCCCGGTGCGCGCCGCGGTCGCCGTGCGTGCCGAGGTAGACGGTGAACGCCTTGCTCGCCGAAAGCTCGATCTCGTCGGCGCCCAGCAGGAACAGCACGTCGGCCCCGCCCTTTGCGACCAGCTCGCCGGCGGTCTTGCCGCCGGGGCCCGGCGTGAACCCGAGGTCGAGGCCCGCGACTCGCGAGGCGGCGGTGTGCAGCACGTTCCAGGTCAGGCCGAACGCCTTGGCGGCGCCCGCCGCGGCCTTCAGCACCGCGGCGCCATCAGCCCGACTGAGCGCGCCCGCGCCCACGATGATCGCCGGCGCCTTGGCCTCGCGCAGCGCCTTGACGAAGGCCGACTTCGACTTGCCGAGGCCGGCCAGCGTCTCGGGACCGACGCCGAGGTGTTCGTAAGGATAGGTGAGGTCCGCAGCCTCGCCGATCATGCCCACCTTGAGCGCCCCGGCCAGCCAGCGCTTGCGCAGGCGGGCGTTCAGCACCGGCGCCTCCAGCCGCGGGTTCGCCCCGACTATCAGGATGGCGTCGGCGGCTTCGATGCCGGCGAGCGTCGAATTGAACAGCCAGCTCGCCCGCGGGCCCGCGCCCAAGGCCATGCCGTCCTGCCGGCAGTCGGTCGACTGCACGCCCAGCGACCGGAAAAGGTCCAGCGCGGCCTTCATGGCCTCCGCGTCCTGCAGGTCGCCGGCGATGACGCCGATGCGCTCGGGCGCGGTCGCCTTGAGCTTTTCCGCCACAACCGTGAGCGCCTCGCTCCAGCTCGCCGGCCGCAGCTTCCCGCCTTCGCGGATGTAGGGCCGGTCCAGCCGCTGGCGCATCAGGCCGTCGACGGCGTAGCGGGTCTTGTCGGAGATCCACTCCTCGTTGACGTCCTCGTTGGTGCGCGGCAGCACCCTGAGCGCCGCCGAGCCGCGCGCATCCACCCGGATCGCCGAGCCCAGGGCGTCCATCACGTCGACGCTCTCGGTCTTCTTCAGCTCCCAGGGCCGCGCGTTGAACGCATACGGCTTGGAGGTCAGCGCACCGACCGGGCAGAGATCGATCACGTTGGCGCTCAGTTCCGACGCCACCGCCTTGTCGAGATAGGTCGTGATTTCAACGTCTTCGCCGCGACTGATCAGGCCGATGTCAGGAACGCCGGCGACCTCTGTGATGAACCGCACGCACCTTGTGCATTGAATGCAGCGGGTCATCACCGTCTTGATCAGCGGACCCATGTACTTCTCTTCGACGGCCCGCTTGTTCTCGGCGTAGCGGCTGTCGTCGCGGCCATAGCCCATGGCCTGGTCCTGCAGGTCGCACTCGCCGCCCTGGTCGCAGATCGGGCAGTCCAGCGGGTGGTTGATCAGCAGGAATTCCATCACCCCATGGCGCGCCTTCTTGACCATCGGCGTGTCGGTGAAGATCTCCATGTTCTCGGCGGCCGGCAGCGCGCAGGAGGCCTGCGGCTTGGGCGGACCCGGCTTCACCTCGACCAGGCACATGCGGCAGTTGCCGGCGATGGAGAGCCGCTCGTGGTAGCAGAAGCGCGGGATCTCCTTGCCGGCCAATTCCGCCACCTGCAGGACGTTCATCCCGGGCTCGAACTCGACCTCGACGCCGTCGACCTTGCAAATCGGCATGGCCCTACTCCGCCGCCTCGAGCCGGGCGCCCTGCACATGGGGCCTGCCGGCGCGGTACTGGGTGATGCGCTCCTCCACCTCGTGGCGGAAGTGGCGGAAGAGGCCCTGGATCGGCCATGCGGCCGCATCGCCCAGGCCGCAGATGGTGTGGCCCTCGACCTGGCTGGCGACGTCGAGCAAGAGGTCGATCTCGGCCATCTCGGCCTCGCCGGTGACCATCCGCTCCATCACCCGCCACATCCAGCCGGTGCCTTCGCGGCACGGCGTGCACTGGCCGCAGCTCTCGTGCTTGTAGAAGTAGCTGGCCCGGGCGATCGCCTTCACCAGGTCGGCGTCCTTGTCCATGACGATCATGGTGCCGGTGCCGAGCCCCGAACCGCGGGCCTGCAGGTCCTCGTAGGTCATCACCGCTTCGTCGCACTCGGCGGCCGGGATCATGCGCACCGAGATGCCGCCCGGGATCACCGCCTTCAGGTTGCCCCAGCCGCCGCGCACGCCGCCGAAGTGGTCCTCGATCAGTTGCTTGACGCTGATGCCGACCGCGTCCTCGACCACA
>JBJMQX010000133.1:0-11174 GCA_045802455.1 Phenylobacterium sp.
CCGGCGAACCGGAGGGTTCCGGTTTCCGACAGGCTGTCGCCGACGCGCAGGACCCCGTGGTTCGGGATGCCGATCACGTCGCCGGCGTAGGCTTCCTCGGCCAGCTCCCGGTCGGACGCGAAGAACATCACCGGCGCGTTCACGCTGAGCTGGCGGCCGGTGTTCTGAACCTTCAGCTTCATGCCGCGCTCGAACTCGCCCGAGGTCAGCCGCAGGAAGGCGATGCGGTCGCGGTGGTTGGGGTCCATGTTCGCCTGGATCTTGAAGACGAAGCCGGAGACCTCCTTGTCGCCCGGCCGGACCTCGATGGGCGCGTCGGCTTTGGTCGCCTTCACGGCCTTCGGCGCCGGGGCATAGGCGCCCAGCCCTTCCAGCAGCTGGTCGACGCCGAAGTGGCGCAGCGCCGAGCCGAAGAACACCGGCGTCATGTGGCCTTCGAGGAAGGACTGCGGATCAAACGGCTTGGAGGCGCCCTGCACCAGCTCGGCGCCCTCCTCCACCTCGGTCTGCTCGGCGTGGTCGAGGAAGGCGGCCAGGGAGTTGCCGCCCAAGGCCACCGGCTCGGGATGGCCTTCGTCCTCGGCGTTGGCGGTCCGCTTGGCGAACGGGATGAACTGGCGCCGCTGCAGGTCGATCATGCCCTTGAAGCGGCCGCCGGACCCGGCCGGCCAGAAGAGCGGCGCGGGGTCGAGGGCGAGCTTCGCGGCGATCTCGTCCAGCAGGGCGAAGGGGTCCTGCGCCTCGCGGTCCATCTTGTTGATGAAGGTCAGGATCGGGATGTCGCGCAGCCGGCAGACCTCGAACAGCTTCAGCGTCTGCGGCTCGATGCCCTTGGCGGCGTCCAGCACCATGACCGCGGCGTCGGCCGCGGTCAGCGTCCGGTAGGTGTCCTCCGAGAAGTCCTCGTGGCCGGGCGTGTCCAGCAGGTTGAACATCAGCCCGTCGTGGTCGAACGTCATGACGCTCGCCGAGACCGAGATCCCGCGCTCGCGCTCGATCTTCATCCAGTCCGAGCGGGTGCGGCGGTTCTCGCCGCGGGCGCGCACCTGGCCGGCCGCACGGATCGCCCCGCCGGCCAGCAGCAGGTTCTCCGTCAAGGTCGTTTTGCCGGCGTCCGGGTGGCTGATGATCGCGAAGGTGCGCCGCCTCGCCGCCTGGGCGGCGACTCCTTGGCGGGATTTGGCGGCCTCGGCGGTGGGAGAGGTGCTCATGGGCCGCCGCGCCTACCACGCGCCGCCGCCCGGCGGAAGCGAGGACCCCGGTGATCGGGGTTTCGCCCGATCCACATTCCGCCCGCCTGAATCGACAATGCGCGGCCTTAGGAGGTCTCATGGCCGTCGCAGACTTCGTCGAGCGCAATCGCCCCGCGGTCCGGCGCACGCTGGAGTTCACCCGGACGACGGTGATCGGCGGCGCGCTTTTCCTGCTGCCGATCTTCGTGGTCCTCCTGGTCCTGGGCAAGATCCTCGGCCTGATGGGCGGCCTCACCGAACCGATTGTCGCGGCCATGGGCGTGAGCAGCATCGGCGGGGTCGCGGTCGGCCACCTGGTCACCATCTTCGGCTTCGTCGTGGCCGCCTTCCTCGCCGGCCTCTTCGCCCGCACGTCGATCGGCCAGGCGGCGCTCGCCTGGATCCGCCAGGGGGTCTCGGCGACCATCCCGCAGTTCAGCCTGATCCAGGACGTGGCGCGCAACGTCGGGGCGGAGACCGAGGACGACGTGGTCGAAATGCCGATCGTGCTCGTCCCCACCGACGCCGGATGGGCGCTCGGCCTGCTGCTGGAGGCCGAAGGCGACTGGCACGCCGTCTTCCTGCCCGGCGCCCCGGAGATGTCGTCGGGGTCGGTCGCCTATGCGCACACCGACCAGATCCACAAGACCGACCTGACGCTCAAGCATCTCTGGGTGATGCTGCGCGCCCGCGGCAAGGGCTCGACGGAGGTCTATCAGCAGCTGGCGGCCCTGCAGGCGGCGGGAAAGCTCTGAACCGCGTCAGCCGGCGGCGCGCTGCTGGCCCAGCGCCGCGACCAGCCTGCCCGGGGCGGCCTCTGCGCGCAGCTGGACCTTGGTGCATTGCCGCGGCGCCTTGTCCGGCCGCCAGCGGATGAGCTTGGTCCCGTGGCGGAAGCGGTCGCCGGTGACGTGGTCGTAGCGCACCTCGACGACCAGTTCGGGCGCGAGCGGCGTCCATTCCTGCGAGCGGCCGTTCGACCACCGGCTGGGGCCGCCGGGCGCAGCGCCCGTGAAGCCTTCGCCGCCGGAAAGCTTTTCCAGCTTGCGGGTCAGCGCCGGGCGCTCGGCGTCGGTGATGGTGGCGGTGAAGCCAACGTGGTCGAGCCTGCCCTCATCATTGTAGAGGCCCAGCAGCAGCGAGCCGACCAGCCGGCCGTCGGCCTCGTAGCGGAAGCCCCCGACCACGCAATCGGCGGTGCGCATGCGCTTGATCTTCAGCATCGCGCGCTCGCCGGGGACATAAGGCCCGTCCAGGCGCTTGGCGACCACGCCGTCGAGCGCGGCGCCCGTCTGCGCGAGCCAGGCGCGGGCCTGTTGGGGGTCGTCCGTGCCCGGCGAGAGGTCGAGGCGCTGCGGCGCCGTCAGGCGGGCGTGGAGGGTTTCCAACTCGGCACGCCGGTGGCTGAGCGGCGCGTCGACAAGCGAGTGGCCCCTGGCGTCCAGCAGGCAGTCGAACAGCATCAGGCCGGCCGGAGTCTCGGCGGCGAGCTTGCGCACCCGGCTTTCGGCGGGGTGCAGGCGCAGCTGCAGGGCGTCGAACGAGAGCTCGCCGTCCACCGCGATGGTCAGCTCGCCATCCACGACGAAGCGCTTCACCGGCAGAGCCTCGAGCATCGCCACCACGTCGGGGAAGTAGCGGCCGAGCGGCTTGCCGGACTTGGCCTTGAGCTCCACTTCGTCGCCCGCCCGGAAGGCCAGGCAGCGGAAACCGTCCCACTTGGGCTCGAAGCGCCAGCCCGGGTCGGTGGGGATGTCGTCCACGAGCCTGGCCTCCATGGGCGCGAGGTCGAGCGGGATCGGCAGGTCGGCCAGGCCGAATGTCTTCGAGGTCATGGGCTTCGAACAGCCGAGGCCGCGCGGCGTTCCCGCAGGCTTCGGAACCTCGCCGGGCGTGCAGACTTGAATGCTGCTGAGCCCGAGAGCCCCTGCTTCGAGAGGAGAGCACCGATGAGATTCCAGATCCTGGCGACCGCCGCCGTGGCGCTCGCCGCCGCGGCCGCGCTGGCGGCCTGCGACAAGTCCCCCCAGACCGCGGACGGAACCACCAAGGCCGGCGATCCCGGCACGGCGGCGACGACGCCCAACGGCACGATCGCGTCCACCGGCAGCCCCGAGCAGGGCGGCGCGAACGGCACGCCTGCGACGCCCACGCCGACCATCAACCAGATCGACCGCGCCACGCCCGCCAGCCAGGCGTCCGGCAAGGCCAACGCCGACACCGAGGCGCAGCGCACCGCGGCAGGCGGCGCTCGCCGTTAAGCCGTCAAGCTTTCAGGCGGCCAACCTGCGCCAGATCCGGCGATCGGCGGAGAGCGCGTCCAGCTTGCCGGCGCGCTGCAGGTTGTAGAGCTGGGCCATGACCTCGAACTCGGCCGAGGCGAAGCGCACGGTCACCTCGTCGGGCGAGCTGTCCGGGGCGTTCGCGACGAACTGCGCCGCATTGATCATCGGCGCCTTGCCGCAGATCAGCGCACAGAGCCGCTGGGCCGGCTCGGGCGCTCGGCGGTGCAGCAGCGGGTCGGCGGCGTAGAGCTCCTGTCCCATGCGGATGATCGCGGGCAGCGTCAGGCTCTTCAGCCGCTCGCCGCCCAGCCGGGCGTCGATCATCACGCCGTCCAGCTTGAAGACGACGTCGTTCAACAGGAAAAGCATGCGCTGGGGCTCTGGACTCGAGGCGAGCCGGGCTTGTGCCATGCGCAGGCTTTCGGGCCCGTTCACGAGGGCGGTTAACGCCCGAAATCAGCGGCTGCGGTCGACCGGCTCGGTGAGGAAATGGCGGCCCTGGCGGTCGTCGATCTCAACCACCCAGATGTCGGGATCCACGCGGGCGGCGCGGGCGATGTAGGCGTCCAGGTCCGGCTCCTGGTCCGACGGCTGCGGCTGCATCCAGATCCGCTCGCCGTCCATGCGCGTGGCCTCGGCGTAGAGGTGGGCCGCGCCCTCCTGGCGGTTCACGACCTTGACCAGAACGGCGCCGGCGCGCGTGTCGCCCTTGCGGATGACGGTCGCGAACGCCCCGCCGGCCTCGGCGCGGCGGATGAGGGCGCCGACCCAGATATCGGTGGAGAGCAGCATCTAGCCAAGGATGCGCAGGCGATAACGGGATGGCAACGCTCGGCCGCTAAGGGTCGCGGCCATAAGGTCCGGTCAAGGGCCGCAACGAGAACAACGACGCATGACGAGCTCGCGCAGAAGCGCGAAGCCGGCGTCTCGGTGGATGGGGTTGCTGGTCGCCGCGGGGGTCGCGGCGCCTGGCCTGGCGTGGGCGCAGCCCGCGGACCTCTACTATGAGCGTACGGTGATGACCGCGGCGGATGCGCGCTGCGGCCTCTTTGCGCCCGAAATCTCGGCGGCGCTGGCGGCCGGGACGGCGCAGGCGCGCGGCGCGGCCCTGCGCGCGGGCGCCTCGTCCGACGCCCTGCGCGACGTGGAGCGCGCGGCCCGGGCCAAGGCTAGCGTGGCCGGCTGCACGTCACCCGAGATCGCCGCCGCCGCCGCACGGGTGAAGGCCGCCTACTCCGGCTACGCGCGCGTCACGCGCCTCACCTACGCCGGCGACGTGGCCGGCTGGCGGGCCGACCGCAACCTGTCGCGCGACGCGCGCTGGCGGCTGGCCCAGGAGACGGGCTTCGGGCCCGACCGGCTGACCTTCGGCCTGGCGGGACAGGGCGGTGTCGACGCCCTGGTCGCCGTGGCGCGCTTCGCCGACGACGCCGAGCCCTATGCCGCCCGCCTGGTGCTGCGCGACGCCGCGCGCAGCGGAGAGCCCTACCTCGACCGCTGGGGCGGCGGATCCACGGCCGGCCTGCCGCTGGCGCGCCGCCTGCCGCCCCGGAGCGCCCTCAAGGCCTTCGGCGCCCAGGCCCGCAGCCCGGCGGGCGCCGAGCTCCTGCCGAAGGATGCCCGCGGCGGCTGGAGCTTCCGGTTCCCCGAGGCGGCTGCGGCGGAACTGGCGCGGCTCGATCCGCGCGAGGCGGTGGCCGTCGAGTTCCTGTTCCCCGGCGACCAGGTGCGCCGCGCCTATGTGGAAGTCGGCGACTTCGCCGCCGGCCGCGCCTTCCTGCAGGTCGCGAGCCGCTAAGCCTCGGCCGCCAGCGGCTGGGGCGGGATCAGGATCGGCATGCGGACGGTGACGGTGGTGCCTTCGCCCACCGTGCTCTCGATGGTCATCTCGCCGCCGTGCAGCCTGGCGAAGGCGCGGACGAGCGACAGGCCGAGGCCCGAGCCCGCCTGGCGCTGTTCGGCGCCGCCGGCCTGCTCGAAGGGGCGTCCCAGACGCTGCAGGTCCTCGCGCGAGATGCCGACGCCGGTGTCCGCCACGATGATCTCCAGCGTCTCGCCATGCGCCTGGGCGGTAACGGTGACCGACCCGCCCTTGGGCGTGAACTTCAGGGCGTTGGAGATCAGGTTGAAGGCGATCTGCTTGACCGCGCGCCGGTCGGCGTCCGCCTCCAGCGCCTCGGAGGAGAGGTGGCCGCGCAGGCTGATGCCGGCCCGGTCGGCCTGGCCGCGCATCAGGCGCAGGACGCCGGCGATCGCCTCGCGGGCGTCAAAGTCCTCGCGCGCCAGCTCGAACCGCTCGGCCTCGATCTTCGACATGTCGAGCACGTCGTTGATCAGCTCCAGGAGGTGGCTGCCGCTCTCGTGGATCAGCTCGGCGTACTCGGCGTAGCGGTCGGCCATCGGGCCGAACAGCCGCTGCCGCATGATGTCGGAGAAGCCCATGATGGCGTTTAGCGGCGTGCGCAGCTCGTGGCTCATGTTGGCCAGGAACCGCGACTTGCCGGCGTTCTGCTGCTCGGCGAGCTCGCGCGCCGCCTCCAGCTCGGTCTCGCGGGCGCGCTGGGCACGGGCGTCACGGACCGCGGCGACCAGACGCACGCGGCTCATCCGCCGCACGGTCAGCACGCACCAGCCCTGCGGGTCGTGGGCCGGCACGAAGGCGGTGTCGGCGGAGCCTTCCGAAGCGGCGCGGGCCAGTGTGCCCTCGACCTGCCCGCGGTCGCCGGCAGCGACAAGGTCGGCGAGGTTGCGGTCGGCCAGGCCGTGCAGGGAAACGCCGACCGGAGGCTCGCCGAACGCCTCCAGGATGCGGCCGCCGGGATAGATCGAGAGCAGCAGTTGCGGCTGGTGGTCCAAGGCTTCTCGCAGCGAGAGCTCCACGCCCAGCCGGCGCGCCTCGTCGCCGCGCCAGCGCCCTTGCAGCGCGACGAGGGCGCCGCTCAGGCCCAGGCCCACCGTTCCCAGCGCCAGCAGGCTCAGCCAGGTGGCGACCAGCTCAGGCGGCTTGGCCAGCGGCAGGAAGATGCCACCCAGCGCCGCCACGGCCGCGGCGAGCAGGCCCAGGGCCGCGCCCAGGCCCAGCAGCCGCGGGCGGCCGAACGCAGCGCCGGCGGCCAAAGGCGCCAGGGACCAGGCGGCAAGCGGGCCGCCCGCGCCGCCGGTGGCGAGCGCCGCGCCGGCGCCGGCCAGCGCCCAGACCAGCACCGCGACAGCGGCTCCGCCCTCCCCGCCCAGTTCCGCGAGGATGGCGCCGAGCGCGCCCGCGCCGACGATTCCGCCGAGCGCCAGGAGCGCAGGTCCAGGCCCGATCGCGCCGCCGAGGTAGAGCCACGCCGCGGCGACGAGCACCGCGACCGTCAAGGTCAGGTGCCAGACGACGGCGAAACGCCGCTCGCCGTCCGCCGCGCGCCGCCCCCGGCCGCGTCTCCGTCCACCGGTGAATGCCAAATCTCAGCCCAGTCCGCGTCCCATCGGGCCGTAGCTTAGCGACCGAGGGGAGTCCAAGTAAGACTCCTCGCCTGCACGGGGTTTTTTTCAACCTGCGCCGTAGCGCAAGAAAATCGTAAGCGCGTTGGCTGATAATCCTGCTGACCCACGAGGGCTGCAGGCTCAGATGCGATCCGCGACGTCCCATCGACCTGCGCCGTCCGCCGACGCGCGCGACGCTGCGCCGGCGGCCTCACCCGCCTCGGCCACGATCGAGGAGCAGAAGCGCGCCTTCCTGCGGCTGGTCAGCCATGAGCTGCGCACGCCGCTCAATTCGATCCTCGGGTTTTCGGAGATCCTCTCTTCGGAGCTCTACGGCCCTCTCGGGGCGCCGCAATACAAGGAATACGCCGAGATCATCCGCGGCAGCGGCAAGCGGCTGCTGCGGCTGGTCAACCAGGTGCTGGAGATCGGGCGGCTCGAGGGCCTGCGCCTGCAGGCCACGCCCGAGGCGGTGGAGCCGGCGCTGGAGGACGCGGTCGCGGCCTGCGGCGAGGATTTCGCCGCGCACGGGGTCCGCTGGCGCATCCTGCCGGAAACCAAGGACGCCGTCGTGCTCGCCGACCCCTGGGGGCTGCGCACGGTGCTCACCCACCTGATCCAGAACGCGGCGGGATTTTCGCCGGAGGGCGGCGAAGTCCGGCTGCGGATCGCGCAGGGCGGCGGCTTCGTCGACGTTTTCGTGGAAGACGACGGCGAGGGTATCGATCCCGCCGAGCTGCCGCGGCTGGTGAGGCCCTTCGAGCAGGGCGAGAACGCCCTCGTGCGGCGCTCCGATGGCGCGGGCCTGGGCCTCACCATCGCCGAGCTCACCTGCCGGGCCATGGGCGCACGGCTGACGCTGCAGCCGGCGCCGGACGGCGGGACCAGCGCGCGGGTGCGCCTGACCGCGGCCTAGGTTGCGCCGGGCGGCCCAGCCGCTTAAGTCGCCGTCATGGGCGCCATCGAAGCCGAACTCGCCGAGCTCGCCGCGGAGTTCGAGGTCCTGGGCGACTGGGAAGAGCGTTACCGCTATGTGATCGATCTGGGCAAGACGCTGGCCCCGCTGACCGACGCCGAGCGGTCGGAGGCCAACAAGGTGCGCGGCTGTGCGAGCCAGGTCTGGCTGGTGACCGAGCCGCAGGCCGACGGGAGCCTGCGGTTCCGGGGCGATTCCGACGCCCACATCGTGCGCGGCCTGATCGCCATCCTGCTGCGGCTGTTCTCGGGGCGGAGACCGGCGGAGATCCTGGGCTTCGACGCGGCGGCGGCGTTCGAGACGCTGGGCCTGAAGGGCGCGCTGTCGCAGCAGCGGTCCAACGGCCTGGCCTCGATGGCGGCGCGGATCCGCCGGGACGCGGAGCTGGCCGCCGCCGCCTGAAAGCCGAGGCCTAGGCCGCGCGGATGCCGCTGGTCTGCTGGTTCATGCCGACGACCGCGTCGAGCCCGAGGATCATGTCCACCGCCTCGCCGTTCGAGGCGAGCGGCAGGCGCAGCCACAGGATCGACAGGTGGGCCGCTCCGCGCCAGGCGAGGTTGTGGACGCCCACCGCTGGGCGGCCCTCGGCCACGACCTTGCCGAGCTCGCTGCGCCAATAGTCCGCCGCGGCGCTGTTGTAGACCTCGCCCAGGCGCTTGCCGGTGATCTCGCGGCCGTAGACGCCGTAGAGGCCGGTGCCGGCGAGCCGGATGCGGTAGTCGATCAGGCCGCTCTTCGGGCTGTCGGCAATGACGTCGATAAGGCTGACGGTGGGCAGCAGGCGCTTGATGTCGCCCGGATCGAGGTTTCGCCGGCCGGGCAGGCGTGGGCCGGCCTTGAGCGACGCCCAGTAGGCGAAGAGCTCCTCGTGCGCGCGGGCCGCCGCGGTCGGGGCTCCGATCTGCGCCGCCATCTGCAAAAGCTCCGGCAAGCAGTTGGATTCGAATGCGAATCAACTATCGCCGATAGGACGAATCGGCGGCAAGCGGAAAAGGGTTAACGCCGTTCGAATGTGGCGCCGATGCCGCTCAATCCTTGGCCGTGCGCCGCAGGGGATGGCTCCAGTTCCCGGGATCGATCAGCTCGATGTCCTTGACGACGGTCCCACTCTCCTGCGGC
This sequence comes from Phenylobacterium sp., assembly GCA_045802455.1. Classification (GTDB taxonomy): domain Bacteria; phylum Pseudomonadota; class Alphaproteobacteria; order Caulobacterales; family Caulobacteraceae; genus Phenylobacterium. The sequence continues at coordinate 9,081 of JBJMQX010000133.1, forward strand.
AGGCACAGCATGTTGAGCGACACGATCTCGCCGAACACGTTCTCCTGGCAGCCGTTGAAGTTCTCCGGCCGGAACAGCGGCGGCAGGTGCCAGTAGAGCCGGTAGCCCATGGACGCGATCAGGCTGATCAGCTCGGCCTGCTTCTCGCGCCGGTCGTTCTCGACATAGAGGACCGGCCGGAACCTGGCGATCGTCCGGGCCGCGCCGCGCAGGACCTCCGCCTCGAAGCCCTCGACGTCGACCTGCAGGAGGTGGCAGGCCGAAAGCGCCAGCGAATCCAGCGGTGTCACGCGCACGCGCAGCCCCCCGGCCTCTTCCTCGTAGGGCTGCACCGACACGCCCCCGAAGTTCGCCGCCGCCGCGTAGTCGATCGGCGGAAGCATGACGTAGCCGTGCTCGGCGCCCGCCGCGTCGGGATAGGCGATGGCGTTGCGGACGCCGTTCAGCACCAGGTTGGCGCACAGGACCTGGAAGATCCTCTGCTGCGGCTCGAACAGGTAGAGCGGCCCGGGAAAGCAGCGGCGCGCGAGCGGAATGGCGTGCGCGCCGATGTTCGCGCCCACCTCGACGACGGTCATGCCCGGCTTCACGATCTGCTCCAGCACGTCCCACTCGGCCCCGCTGAACTCGCCATAGAGCTCGAGCGAGCGGGTGATGTACTGGTCGCCGGCGATCGCCAGCATGGTGCCGTGGCGGGTCTGCACCGGCTTGGTGGTGGGCGGCGTGGTCATCCGGGCAAACAGCCCATGGGCCTGACGGTCGTCAAGCCAAACGGAAACGCCCGCCGGAGGGCGGGCGTCCCTGGTCGTGTGCTCGTGAAGCGGTCTAGCGCTTCTTGCGCGGCGCCTGGCGGCCGCCCTGGCCCAGGCCCATCTGCTTGGCGAGGTCCGAGCGCGCCTTGGCGTAGTTCGGCGCGACCATCGGATAGTCCTTCGGCAGGCCCCACTTGGAGCGGTATTCCTCGGGGCTCATGTTGTACTTGGTGCGCAGGTGCCGCTTCAGCGACTTGAACTTGCGGCCATCCTCCAGGCAGACCAGGAAGTCGGGCGTGATCGAACGGCGGATCGGCACCGCCGGCTCCTTGGGAGCAGCCTCGGCCGCCTCCGCGCCGGACGAGACGCCGGAAAGCGCCCGGTGGACGCTCTGGATCAGGCCCGGGAGGTCCGCTGCGGTGACGGAATTGTTGCCGACGTATGCGGAGACAATGTCCGCCGTCATCTCTATGACTTCCGACTTCTCATCCATTCTTATTTTCCATTGGATTCGCGCCGGTTGTGGGCGCTCAAGTGATTCACAAGATCAGTAGCGGGCTTTTTATAGGGTCCTAATCGGCGCGACAAGCACAGAAATAAAGCTGATTCCGAACGGATGTCCTGAAATCCCAGGTTGAAGTCGTCATTTGAAGGCAAAGCATGCTGCACCGCGAGTATGCGGCCGGCGCTCTACCTGTGTAGACCGCCGAGCGAACGGCGATCAGGAGAATTCGGGCTCGTTCCAGTGCGGCCAAATATCCGGAAGGTCACTGGAAACCCGGTCGGGGTAGACGGCAGGCCGCTTCTCCAGGAAGGACGTGACCCCCTCGCGCGCGTCGCCGGAACGGCCGCGGGCCTGGATGCCGCGGCTGTCGGCGCGGTGGGCGTCCATGGGATGGGCCGCGCCGGCCATGCGCCAGATCAGCTGGCGGGTGATGGCGATGGAGACCGGGGCGGTGTTGTCGGCGATCTCGCGGGCCAGCGCGTTGGCCGCCGGCAGCAGTTCGCCGGGGGCGTGGAGGGAGCGGACCAGGCCCTTCTCGTGCGCCTCGGACGCGGGGAAGACCCGGCCTGTGTAGCACCACTCCAGCGCGGTCTGGACGCCGACCAGGTGCGGCAGGAACCAGGAGGAGGCCGCCTCGGGGTTCAGGCCCCGGCGGGCGAAGACGAAGCCGTAGCGGGCCTCGGTGGAGGCCATGCGGATGTCCATGGCCAGCTGCATGGTGACGCCAACGCCCACCGCCGGGCCGTTGCAGGCCGAGATTACCGGCTTCAGGCTGTCGAATATCCGAAGGGTGAGCAGCCCGCCGCCGTCACGCTGCACGCCTTCGCGCATCCGCGC
>JBJMQX010000134.1:0-25431 GCA_045802455.1 Phenylobacterium sp.
AACGCCACGATTATGGTGATCGAACAGGCGGAGCGGTTCGGCCTGGCCCAGCTGCACCAGCTGCGCGGCCGCGTCGGCCGCGGACGCCGCGAGAGCGCCTGCGTGCTGCTCTACGACCCGCCGCTCTCCGAGACCGCAGAGAAGCGGCTCGACATCCTGCGGCGCACCGACGACGGCTTCTTGATCGCCGAGACCGACCTCGAATTACGCGGCGGCGGCGACGCGCTGGGCCTGAAGCAGTCCGGCTTCCCCGACTACGTTTTCGCCGACCCCTTCACGCACCGCGACCTGATCGCCGCCGCCGGCGATGACGCCCGGCTGATCGTCTCGCGCGATCCGGAGTTGAAGAGCGAGCGTGGCAAGGCCCTGCAGGTCCTGCAGGAGCTGTTCGACTGGAAGGCTGGGCTGGGACTGAGGGACGCCGGTTGAATTGCCATCGGGCGCCGCGGCGCGAACTGTCGGCGGTCCAATCCGTCGAACGTCTCCTGAATGCGCACATCAAGGAACTGACGGGATGAAATATCTCTGCTTGGTCTATTTCGCGCCCGGCGCACTCGCCGACTTGAGCGATGAGGAGCGCGAGGCCCTTGACCGCGAGTCCCTGGCCTACGACGCCGAGCTGGCGCGGCGCGGCCACTTCATCGCCGCCTCGGCGCTGCGGGGGCCTGCGACGGCGAAGACGCTCCGCCCGCGCGGCGCCAAGCGGATCGTCACCGATGGACCGTTCACCGAGACCAAGGAAGTCCTGGGGGGCTTCGTCTTCGTGGAAGCCCGCGACGAAGACGAGGCCATCGAAATCGCCAGCCTGATCCCGGTCGGTCGGTACGCCGCCATCGAGGTCCGCCCCGAGTTCGACTTCGCGCCCGGCCTGGAGAGCTAAACGATCACGTGGGCGGAGAGCTCGCCCTCCACCTCGCCCTCGATCCAGAACCAGACGCCGGTCTTGTCGGCCGCCCTCACCTCGTGATCGCGGTACCACGCCTTGTCGACGTCCGGATCGGGGTCGAGGCGCACGGCCTCCTCGCCGGCCTCGGTGAACAGCGTGACCAAGGCGTCCTCGCCGATCTCAAGCCACTGGATGCGGTAGCCGAACGCCTCCAACTCGGCGAGCTTGGCGTCCATTCGCTCTCCCAGCGGCAGAACGGGCTGAGGCGAAGGCGCGGGAATGGGCCGCGGGGTGACGACCGCGGCGCCGGCCGGCGAATTCCTGTCCAGGGCGAAGGCGCCAGCGTGGCTCATTGGGTGATTCCCGTTATCGGAAGTCTACCCCACTAGCGGACCTTCACCATCCGCTTCCCGCGGTTCTCGCCGGCCAGCAGGCCGATCAGGGCGCCCGGCGTGTTCTCCAGGCCCTCCACGATGTCTTCCTTGACCTTCAGCTGGCCGGACTCGACCCACGACCTGAGGTCCGCCAGCGCCTTCTCACGCTGATCGTCGAAATCCATCACTACGAAGCCGCGCAGCGTCAGCCGCTTGGTGACGATGAGGCCGGGGATGCCGCGCGGCCCGTGCGGCGGCGGCGCGCCGTCGTACTGCGAGAGCGCGCCGCAGCAGGCGATCCGTCCGTGATTGTTCATGGCGAACAGGCACGCCTCGAGGATGTCGCCGCCGGTGTTGTCGAAATAGACGTCGACGCCGCCGAGCCCGCGGAGCTGGCGCTTGAACTCCGGGTCCTTGTAGTCGAGCGCGAAGTCGAACCCGAGCTCCTCCGTCAGCCAACGGCCCTTCTCCGCACCGCCAGCGATGCCGATCGCCTTGCAGCCCTTGATCTTGGCGATCTGCCCGACGATCGAGCCCACCGATCCGGCCGCAGCCGAAACGACGACCGTTTCGCCCACCTTCGGCTGGCCGCACTCCAGCAGGCCGAAGTAGGCGGTGAGCCCCGCCACGCCATAGACGCTCAGGAGATGCGTCGCCGGCTCCAGGGCGGGCAGCGCGCCTAGCCGCTTGCCGGGAAGCACGGCATAGTCCTGCCAGCCGGTGTCGGCCCAGACGAGGTCGCCCGGCTTCAGATGCTCGGCATGGCTGTCCACCACCTCGGCCAGAGCGCCGCCGGCCATTACCTGTCCGCCCTCAAGCGCGGAGCGGTAGGTGGCGCCCTGCATCCAGGCCCGGTTGGCGGCGTCCAGCGAGATGTAGCGGGTGCGCACCAGCACCTCGCCCTCGCCCGGCTCGGGCGGCGGCGTCTCGACCAGCCGGAAATGCTCCGGGGCCAGCTTCTCGCCGCCCGGCAGGCGGTCGAGCAGGATCTGACGGTTGGCCTCGCCCATGGCGGCGCCTCCTTGCTCAAGGTTCAACCGCTACGAGGACGCCAGCGCTATCGCGCGGTCAAGGCCGCAAGGCGCGCGCGGGCATCGGTCTCCAGGTCGGCGTAGAACAGGTTGTAACCCGGCGAGCGGCGCTGCTCGATCCAGGAGCCGGAGGGTCGCAGCGAGGCGGACTTGGGCTCGGAGATGCGCAGGACGCCGCCATCGCAGCGGGCCGAGACCTGGCGGGCGAGGAAGGCCGGCCGGGCGCCCCATTCAAAGCCGGTGGCGTTGGCGGCGCCCTGGTGCAGCCGGGCCGGCGCCAGCGCGTCGGTCGTTGCGCCGAGGATCGGGTTGAAACAGAGGGCGGCCCCCCTGAGGTTGTCGAGCTCGCCGCCGGGGTACCACACCAGGGCCCGATCCAGGGTCGTCTGGGCGCGGGCCGGATCGCCTTGCGGCGCACTCACCCAGGCGGCCAGGCACTGGGTCTGGCCGCGCGACAGGCAGGGCGGCAGCGGCGGGTGCGCCGCGGGGATCGCAGTCTCCACAAGGTAGGCCGCGGCCAGGCGGGCGCGCAGCTTGGGGTCGGGCGCGATCTCGTCGGCCAACAGGCGCTGGGCCAGCGTGCCGCCCTGCTCCACGCCCACCAGGATGAACGGCCGATCGCCTCCGTAGCGCTCGCGCCATGCGCGGAACGCGGCGAGCAGGTCGGCGTAGGCGAACTTGCGCGCCTCGCGGGCATCCTCGCGCAGGGTCATGAGGCTGTAGAGGCCCGCCTGTCGATAGCGCGGCGCGAAGATGCGGCCGAGCCGAACGAATGGTCCGGCGTAGTTGGGGGCCATCACCTGGCGAAACACCCGTTCGGCCTCCGGGTCGTTCGGCGGCGCGTTCCAGTCCTTGCCGCCGCTGAAAGTGGTCGGGCTCACGAAGAAGACGTCCGCCGCGGGCTCGGCCGGTCCCGGAGCGTCAGGACGCGTCGGCAGGAGCAGCCAGGCCTGCCGCGTCGCATAGTCCGGGGCGGGCGGTGGCTTATAGGTCTGGAAGGGGACCTTCGGGTCGAGGGAATAGCGGATCACGTCGCCGCGGAACACCGCGTAGGCCCCGACCAGGACCGCGATGGTCGCCAGGAGGCTGATCCCCAGCCACCGCCGGCGCCGCAGCCCCGCCTCGGCCACGTCAGCGATAGGGGTCGGGCTGGCTGAGGTAATTGCGGACGTAGTCGCCAATCCCCTCCTCCAGCGGCGTCATGGGCTTGGCGTACCCCGCGGCCTTCAGCCGGTCCATCTTCGCTTGAGTGAAGTACTGGTACTTGTCGCGGATGGCCGGCGGCATCGGCGTGTAGTCGATCTGGGCGTTCTTGCCCGCCGCGGCGAAGACAGCGCGCGCCATGTCCTCGAAGCTGCGCGCCTCGCCCGAGCCCAGGTTGTAGATGCCGTTGACCTGCGGGTTCTGCGTCAGCCACTCGGTGACCTCGGCGGCGTCACGCACATATACGAAGTCGCGCTTCTGGCCACCGTCGGGGATGTCCGGACGATAGCTCTTGAAGAGCTGCACGGCATGGACGTCGCGCACGTGCGGCCAGATCTGCGAGGCCACCGACTTCATCGAGTGCTTGTGCTCCTCGTTGGGCCCATAGACGTTGAAGAACTTCAGGCCCACCCACTGCGGCGGCGCGTAGTCGCGCAGCGCCTGGCGTACGGCGAAGACGTCGAACAGCGCCTTCGACCAGCCATAGGTGTTGAGCGGCTTCAGCGCGGCCAGCGTCTCGAAGTCGTTGTCGTCGTCGAAGCCTTGCGAGCCGTCCCCGTAGGTCGCCGCCGAGGAGGCGTAGATGAAGCGCCGTTGGTGGTCGGCGCACCAGCGGAAGAGGTCGCGGCTCAGTGAGAAGTTCGAGTGGACGATCTTGTCGGCGTCGGGCTCCATGGTCGACGAGATCGCCGCCATGTGGATCACCACCTCGACGTCCCGCCAGCGCTTCTCCAGCCAGTCGAACATCGCGTCGGGCGCCACGAAATCGCCGATCGGGTGCTTGGCGATGTTGCGCCACTTGCCGAGCTCGGCCTCGTGCAGGCGGTCGCAGACGACCACGTCCAGGCCACGGTCCTCGGCCAGCTTGGCGACGATGTTGGAGCCGATGAAGCCGGCGCCGCCGGTGACGAAGGCTATGCGGCGTTCCGTCATGCGCGCCTCGACATTCGGGCGATCGCGGCGGTGGTGGAATAGCCCTCGACGATCGGGGCCAACCGGACCTCGCCACCCCAGCTCTTGACGAGGTCGCCGCCGACGACGTCGGCCTCGGCGTAGTCCGCGCCCTTGACCAGCACCTCGGGCCGCGCCGTTTCGATCAGGCGAACGGGCGTGTCCTCCTCGAACGGCACCACGAGATCGACTGAGCCCAACCCCGCCAGGACCAGGGCGCGGGACTCCAGGTCGTTCACCGGCCGGCCCTCGCCCTTCAGCTTGCGCACGCTGTCGTCGGAGTTCAGGCCCACGATCAGCCGGTCGCACCAGGCCCGCGCCTGGGCGAGGTAGGCGACGTGTCCCTTGTGCAGGATGTCGAAGCAGCCGTTGGTGAAGCCCACCTTCAGGCCTTTGGCCCGCCAGCGGGCGACCTCGTCGGCCATGCGCGCCGGCGTCGCCACCTTGGCCTCCGCTGGCGCCATGTGCGCCGACAGCGCCGCCTCCACCAGTTCGTCCGGCGATACGGTGGCAGTCCCAACCTTCCCAACGGCCACGCCCGAGGCGAGCTGGGCGAAGGCGATCGCCTCCTCGATGGCCACGTCCGCGGCCAGCGCCAGTCCCAGGGCGGCCAGCGTGGTATCGCCCGCGCCCGAGGCGTCGAAGACCTCGCGCGCCGCCGTCGGGAAATGGCGGACAGCGCCTCCGCGCACGGCCAGGGAGATACCCTTCGAGGCGCGGGTGACGAGGATGGCGCGGGTTTCCCAGAGATCGAGCGCGCGGGCCAGCGCCACCTCGATCTGGGCGTCGGTCTCGGTGGGCAGGTCCGTGGCGTGGGCCAGTTCGGCGGCGTTCGGCTTGATCATGTCGACCGCGCCGTAGCGGGCGAAGGAGCGGGCTTTGGAATCCACCACCAGCTTGCCGCCGCTCTCTGCCGCGACCTCACGGCAGGCGGCGATCACGGCGTCGGTGACGACCCCCTTGCCGTAGTCGGAGAGCAGGATCGCGCCGGCGTCCTTGGCCGCGTCTCGGATGGTGCGCACCAGGCGCTGCTCGATGTCGCCAGCCACGGCCCGGCTCGCCTCCAGGTCCACCCGCAGCAGCTGCTGGCCGGAGGAAACGAAGCGCGTCTTGAGCGTCGTCGGCCGCTCGGCGTCGGTAACCAGATACCCCTCTACGCCCAGCTCTTCACCGACCAGCCGCAGGGCCTCCTTCCCCTCGGAGTCGCTGCCGATCAGCCCTACGAGGCTGACTTCGCCGCCCAGCGCGGCGACGTTGCGAGCGACGTTGCCGGCCGCTCCCAGCATCATCAGCTCGTGCGAACGGGCCAGCACCGGCACCGGCGCCTCGGGTGAAACGCGGCTCACCTCGCCATAGACGAAGCGGTCGACCATCAGGTCGCCGATGCAGGCGACGCGGCGGCCGGGCGCCAGGCCCAGGAGATGCTGGAGCGCGGAAAGGTCCATCGTGGTCAGGGTGTGCGGCGGGCCGGGGGCGCGGTCAAGCGCCCGCCCGGCGCCGCTTGGCCAGGGCGTCGTACTCGAGGAGCTCGGCGACCAGGGGCTCGAACTCGCGCAGCGGCACCATGTTCGGCCCGTCGGAGGGCGCATTGTCCGGGTCGGGATGGGTCTCCATGAACACGCAGGCCACGCCGATGGCCACCGCGGCTCGAGCCAGCACCGGCACGAACTCACGCTGGCCGCCTGACGAGCTCCCCTGACCTCCGGGTTGCTGCACCGAGTGCGTCGCGTCGAACACCACGGGACAGCCGATCTGCGCGAGGATCGGCAGTGCCCGCATGTCCGAAACCAAGGTGTTGTAGCCGAAGGAGACGCCGCGCTCGCACGCCATCACGTTCGGGTTGCCGACCGAAAGCACCTTCTCGACCACGTTCTTCATGTCCCAGGGCGCGAGGAACTGGCCCTTCTTGACGTTCACCGCCCTACCGGTGCGCCCGGCGGCCAGCAACAGGTCGGTCTGCCGCGACAGGAAGGCCGGGATCTGCAGCACGTCCACCGCCTGGGCGGCCTCGGCGCACTGGTCGATCTCATGCACGTCGGTAAGGGTCGGCAGGCCCGTGGTTTCGCGGATTTCCGCAAACACCGGCAGGGCCTCGGCGAGGCCCATGCCGCGCCGCGTGTTCACCGAGGTGCGGTTCGCCTTGTCGAAGGAGGTCTTGTAGACGAGCCCGATATCCAGCCGCTCGGCGATCTCGCGCAGGGCATGGGCCGTCTCCAGCGCGTGCTGGCGGCTTTCCATCTGGCATGGGCCGGCGATGATCGAAAGCCGCTCGGCGTTGCCGATGCGGACCGCGCGGCCGCGACCGGTCGCGATCTCGATGACGGCGTTGGGCTCGGTCACAGTGGCATCAGCTCCTCACTCGCGGGCTAAGTGGCCTGCGCCGCGGGTTGGCGCAAGCGGCGGAGGGCGCATCCAGCCCCGCCCGGCAAGGCACATACCGACGATGCGCGAAGGTCTCGCGGTCGCCGAGATCGATGCTAAGATCGAGGCGCTGGGAAGTGGGGGAACACACATGAGCCTGGCCCAGGATGGCGTCCGCTCGGCCGGCGACTGGCGGGCGCTTGGCCGCCTGCCCGAGCTGAAGGGGGTCCCGGCGACCTTCCGCGCCGCCCTGCGGATGATCGCCCGCAACTGGATGATCGGCTCGGTGACCTTCGCCCTGCCCTCCGGCCGGGAATTTCAGATCGCCGGCTCGGAGCCGGGACCGAGCGGCCGGCTTGTCGTCCACGACTTCCGTTTCATGCGTCGTGCGCTGGCCACCGGCGACATCGGGTTCGCCGAGGGCTTCATGGCCGGCGAATGGGACACGCCGGACCTTTCGGCCCTTCTCTGCGTCTTCGCCGCCAACTGGGCCAAGCTGCACCGTGTGACCATGGGAAATCCGCTGGCCTGGACCTTCAACCGCATCCGCCATGCGCTCAGGGCCAACAGCCGTGAGGGCGCGCGCAAGAACATCCACGCCCATTATGACCTCGGCAACGCCTTCTACACGCGCTGGCTCGACCCGACGATGACCTACTCGTCGGCCCGCTACGAGCGTCCGGACCAGCCGCTCAGCGAGGCGCAGATGGCCAAGTACCGCGCCTTGGCCACGAACATGGGCCTGCAGGCCGGCCAGAGCGTGCTGGAGATCGGCTGCGGATGGGGCGGCTTCGCCGAGTTCGCGGCCAAGGAGGTGGGCGCCAGGGTCACGGCCATCACCATCTCGGAGGAGCAGTTCAAGTTCGCCAGGGCGCGGATGTTCGCTCAAGGGCTGAGCGAGCGGGCCGACATCCGGTTCGTCGACTACCGCGACGTCGAGGGCCAGTTCGACCGGGTGGCGTCGATCGAGATGTTCGAGGCCGTGGGCGAGCAGTACTGGCCGGCCTATTTCGGCAAGATCCACGAGTCCTTGACGCCGGGTGGCCGCGCCGGCCTGCAGATCATCACCATCCGCGACGAGGATTTCGAGGCCTATCGCGGCCGGGCCGACTTCATCCAGAACTATATCTTCCCCGGCGGCATGCTGCCCTCGGAAGAACGGCTGCGGAAGGTGACCGCCAAGGCGGGCCTCGCCTGGACCGCCATCAGCCGCTTTGGCCAGGACTACGCCGACACGCTCGCCGAATGGCATCGCAACTTCGACGCGGCCTGGGGCGACATCCGCCATCTCGGTTTCGACGAGCGCTTCCGCAAGCTCTGGAAGTTCTACCTGAGCTACTGCGAAGCCGGTTTCCGCAACGAGCGCACCAACGTGGTGCAGCTTTCGCTCGCCAAGGCGTGAACGGCCCCTTCTGATCCCCGCCGGGGACGCCTAAGTAGCGCCCATGACGATTGCGAAAAGCGTCCTCGACGCCATCGGCGACACACCCCTCATCCGGCTGAACCGCGCCAGCGAAGCCACCGGTTGCGAGATCCTCGGCAAGGCCGAGTTCATGAATCCCGGGCAGTCGGTGAAGGACCGCGCGGCGCTCTGGATGGTCCGCGACCACGAGGCCAACGGCCGGTTGCGGCCGGGCGGGCGGATCGTGGAGGGCACAGCCGGCAACACCGGCATCGGCTTGGCCATGGTCGCCCACGCCCTGGGCTACCGCTGCACGATCGTGATCCCGCGCACCCAGAGCGAGGAGAAGAAGGACGCCATCCGGCTCTATGGCGCCGAACTCGTGGAGGTGGACGCTGTCCCCTACGCCAACGAGATGAACTATGTGAAGGTTTCCGGCCGATTGGCGCAGGAACTTGACACCAAGGAGCCGAACGGAGCGGTCTGGGCCAACCAGTTCGACAACCTCGCCAACCGTCAGGCCCACATCGAGTCCACCGGGCCGGAGATCTGGCGGCAGACCGCCGGCCGCGTGGATGGGTTCATCTGCGCCGTGGGCTCGGGCGGCACGCTGGCGGGCGTCGCCGAGGCGCTACGGGCCGAGAAGCCGGAGGTCGCAATCGGCCTCGTCGATCCCTACGGCTCGGTGCTCTACAACTGGTATCGCGAAGGCGAGTTGAAGGCCGAAGGCGCCTCGATCAGCGAGGGCATCGGCCAGGGCCGGGTCACCGCCAATTGCGAAGGGCTGGTCGTCGACCACGCCTACCGCGTCTCCGACGAGGAGATGCTGCTGGCCCTCTATGACCTTGTCGAGCACGAGGGACTGGTTATGGGGGGGTCGACCGGCATCAACGTAGCCGGGGCGATCCGCATGGCCAAGGACCTGGGCCCGGGCAAGACCATCGTCACCGTGCTCGCCGACAACGGTCAGCGCTACCAGTCGAAGCTGTTCAATCCGGCCTTCCTGAGGGAACGCGGCCTGCCCCCGCCCGCTTGGCTGGCATGACCGATCCCCTCGTCACCACGGCCTGGCTGGCCGAGCATCTGACCGACCGCGACGTTCAGGTCGTGGACGCCACCTGGTACATGCCCGCCGAGGGCAAGCGCGGCCGCGACAGCTTCGAGGCGGGCCATATCCCCGGCGCAGTGTTCTTCGACATCGACGAGATCGCCGACCCGCACACCGACCTGCCGCACATGCTTTCGAGCCCTGAGGCCTTCGCTGAGGCCGCTGGAGACCTGGGCCTGCGCCGCGACGAGACGGTGGTGGTCTACGACGCCCAAGGGATGTTTTCCGCGCCGCGCGTCTGGTGGACCCTGCGCGTCATGGGCTTCCCGAAGGTGTTCGTGCTCGACGGCGGGCTGCCCAAGTGGCGAGACGACGGACATCCGATCACGGCCGGGCCAGGCGCGCCGATCCCCACCGAGGTCGCCCCTGCCTTTCGCGGCGAGTTGGTGCGTGATCTCAAGGCCGTGAAGTCGGCGCTGACGACCCGCGCCGAGCAGGTGGTCGACGCCCGGCCGGCGGCGCGCTTCCGCGGCGAGGCGCCGGAACCCCGCCCCGGTTTGCGCGGGGGCCACATGCCGGGCGCCTTCAACATTCCTTTCGGCGCCCTGGTCAATGAGGACGGCACGATGAAATCGGCCGCGGAGATCCGGGCGGCCTTCGAAAACGGCGGCGTCGACCTCGCAAGGCCCATCGTCACCAGCTGCGGTTCGGGCGTCAGCGCCTCGCTGCTGGCGCTCGCCTTGGCCCGCCTTGGCCGAAACGACGTCGCGGTCTACGACGGCTCCTGGACCGAGTGGGGCGGCCTGCCCGACACCCCCGTGGTCACCGGAGCCTGATCCATCGAAATCCGCGCAGCGACCCCGCAGGACCTGCTTCAGTTTCCCGAGATCGAGCGCTCGGCCGCGCTGGTCTTCCGCGGCTCCAGCCAGGAAGCGATTGTCGACGACCCCGCCACTCCGCTGGAAGTCTACATCCCGTTTCAGACTGACGGCCTAGTGCTGGTCGCCGAGGACAATGGCGCGCTCGTCGGCTTCGCGGCCTGCCAGGCCTGCCAGGACGCCCTGCACCTCTGGGAACTTGCGGTCCGCCATGAACGGCAAGGCCAGGGGGTGGGCCGCGCTCTGCTGCATGCATCGGCGGCTGTCGCCCGCCGCCGCCGGCTGTCAGCCATTACGCTGAGCACCTTCCGCCACATCGTCTGGAATGCGCCGTTCTATCGTCGCATGGGGTTCGTCGAGCTAAGGCCGCACGAGCTCAACCTCCGCCTGCGCACGATCTTCGAGCGCGAGGCCGACCTGGGCCTGGACGTCGCCAATCGCTGCGTGATGCGGCTCCCGCTTCAGCGCAGCGGCGGGGCGTAGAGCAGCCCGGGCTTCGGCGCGCTCCAGAGCGCGTTCAGGCCCCGATCGAGTTTCAGCGGCGAATCCGCGCCCACGTCGCGGCGGAATATCTCATGGTAGGCGCCGACCTGCCGGATCACTTGGAACGCCCAGTCCTTCCGAAGGCCCAGCAGCGCCCCGTAGTCGCCCTCGACGCCGAGCAGGCGACGCGTCTGCGGATCCGAGGCCGTCTCGCGCCCCTGGGCCACGGTCTTCGAGGTGAGCCCCAGCTCCTCGCCCAGGATCGTGGCGTAGACCGTCCAGCGGACGATGTCGGCCCAGACCGGGTCGTTCTGGCGGACGACGGGGCCCAGCGGCTCCTTGGAGATCACGTCGGGCAGGATCACATGGGCGCCCGGGTTGTCGAGCACCGAGCGCGAGCCCGCCAGCGCCGACACGTCGGCGGTGAACACGTCGCAGGCGCCGCTCTGGTAGAGCCGGCGCGCCTCGGCCTCCGACGCAACGACGATCGGCTTGTAATTCAGGCCGCGCGCCTGGAAGTAGTCGGCGAGATTGTCCTGGCTGGCTGTGCCGGCCTGGACGCAGATCCTCGCCCCGGAGAGTTCCTGGGCGCTGGAAAGGCCCAGCGCCTTCGGCGCCAGGAACCCCTGGCCGTCGAAATAGGTGATCGCCGCGAAATCCAGGCCGAGGCCGGCGTCACGGGAAAAGGACCACGAGGTGTTTCGCGACAGGATATCGATGTCGCCCCGCTGTAGCGCGCTGAACCGGTCGCCGGAGTTGATCGGCGTGAAGCGCACTTTGGAGGCGTCGCCCAGCACCGCGGCGGCCACCGCGCGGCACATGTCCACGTCGAAGCCGCGCCAGACGCCGCGGATGTCTGGATAGGCGAACCCGGGCAGGCTCGGATTTACCCCGCAGGCGACGTAGCCGCGCTTCTGCACTGCAGCCAGCACCTTGCTGGACGCCGCCTTAAAAACGGGGCCGATCACCTTGACGCTGTGGTCGGGCGGCGCCGGCGCGCTGGTCTGCGGTTGACCGGGTTCGCACCCCGCCAGCGCCAGGATCAGGATCGCGGTTGCGGCGGCCCGCCGGAACATCCGTGCTCCTTGAAAGCTGATAACCCGCAGGTTCTAAGTGCGCCGGGCACTCTCGCCCGGCAAAGCATGGCTTCGCAACCCGGATGGCTCCGCCGAGACGGCCAACGCAAAGTCACGACGACACCCGCGCGGTGCGCGCCGGGGGGTCCCAGCGGCCGCTGCCGAAAACCGTCGGTCCGCCGATCCAGAAGGGCTCGACGGTGCTGCTGCCAGACGCGGCGAGCCTCTACGACGACGTCAACCAGGTCACCTACGGCCGCCAGGGGCTGTCCGCCCAGTTCGCGCTGCAGGAGGCGTTGGGTGAGATGGAGGGGGCGAGCGGCGTCACCCTTTATCCCTCCGGCCTGGCCGCCCTCACCGGCGGGCTGCTCGCGGTGCTGAAGGCCGGCGACGAGGTGCTGGTCTCCGACGTAGTCTACAAACCGAGCCGCCGGTTCTGCGACCGGGTCCTGAAGCGGTTCGGCATCGGGGTGGGCTACTTCGATCCGCGCGAACCGCCGGAAAGACTGGTCGGCGAGGCGGGCGATGCCGTGCGGCTGATCCTGATGGAGTCGCCCGGCTCGCTCAGCTTCGAGATGCAGGACATTCCCAGGGTGGCCGAGCTGGCCCGAGCGCGGGGCATCCTGACCGCCGCGGACAACACCTGGGGCGCCGGCTACCTGTTTAAGCCGCTGGAGCACGGCGTCGACCTCTCGATCCAGGCTCTGACCAAATATGTGGCCGGCCACTCCGACGTGTTCATGGGTTCGGTGGCGGTGGCCGAGCGCAAGCTCGCCGTGGCTCTCGCCGACAGCGTGATCAACCTGGGCTGGAGCGTCTCGCAGGAGGACGCCTACCAAGTGCTCCGAGGCCTGCGAACGCTGCCCACGCGGCTGGCGCGGCATCACGAGAGCGGGCTGAAGGTGGCGGCCTGGCTGCGGGCGCGGCACGAAGTTGTGGAGGTCTTCCACCCCGCCCTGCCCGGCGCGCCGGACCATGGGTTGTGGACGCGGGACTTCAGCGGCGCGTGCGGGCTGTTCGGATTCTCGCTGCAGCCGGCCACGAAGGGCGCCGTCGGCGCCTTCCTCGACGCGCTCACCCTGTTCGGCCTTGGTTTCTCCTGGGGCGGGTTCGAGAGCCTGGCCATCGCCTGCGACCACCAGCTGGCGATCCGCGCCATCAAGCGCGACTACGGTGGGCCATTGATCCGGCTGCACATCGGCCTGGAGAACCCAGAGGACCTGATCGCGGACCTCGCCCAGGCGCTGGAGGCTTACGCGAGCCACCTCGATTAGTCGGGAACCCCAGCGTGCCTGGGAGATTGCTGCGCCAAGGCCCAGCAACCGAGGGATTGGCGAGATGAGCGAGACCCCGAACACCGACGGCTTCCGGAAGGACGCCGATCGCATCGCCGACAACGAACGCAAGATCCAGAGCGAAGTGGACGCCCAGGAGCAGCGCTCCTTCCGGGACGGCGGCGGCAAGGAAGAGGACAAGCCGATGCAGGCCGGCGCGCGGGAATATCCAGTCCCGCCGCTGCCCAAGCAGCACCTCGAAAAGCCCGGTCGCGAGGCCGAGATGGAGCTCAAACCGCTCTGGGACGCGCCCTACTACAAGGGTTCCGGCAAGCTCGCCGGCAAGGTGGCGCTGATCACCGGCGCCGATTCCGGGATCGGCCGCGCGGTGGCCGTTCTGTTCGCCCGGGAAGGCGCCGACGTGGCGGTCGCCTACCTGGACTCCGACGACGACGCCAAGGTCACCCGGGAGGCGGTCGAGAAGGAGGGCCGCCGCGCGATCACCATCGCGGGCGATGTGGCCGACCCGAAGTTCGCCGAAACCGCCGTGCAGCGGACGCTCAAGGAACTCGGCAAGCTCGACGTCCTGGTCAACAATGCCGCCTTCCAGGAGCATGTGAGCGGCATCGAGGAGCTTACCGAGGAGCACTTCGACCGCACGCTGAAGACCAACCTCTATGGCTACTTCCATATGGCCAAGGCGGCCGTGCCGCACATGCCGCCGGGCTCGGCGATCGTCATGACGGGGTCGGTGACCGGTCTCGAGGGCTCGAAGGAGCTGCTCGACTACTCGATGACCAAGGGCGGCATCCACGCCTTCGCCCGCTCGCTGTCCGGCAGCCTGGTCAAGAAGGGCATCCGCGTGAACGTCGTCGCGCCCGGACCCGTCTGGACACCGCTCAATCCGGCCGACAAGCAGGCCGACAAGGTCGCGCAGTTCGGCTCGCAAACGCCGATGAAGCGGCCCGCGCAGCCGGAGGAGATCGCGCCCGCGTTCGTCTTCCTCGCCTCGCCGCAGATGTCGAGCTACATCACCGGCGAGATCCTGCCGGTGATCGGCGGATACTGAGCGCAACTGACCGGAGGCCGGGTGACCGACGACAGCCTGGCCGCCTTCATCGCCGAGCAGGACCTGCCCGCCGAGTTCCAGCGGACGGTCGAGTTGGTCTGTGAGCCACTCGCCGCGCGCGCCCAGCGCCGGCGCATCGAGCGCAAACGCACGGCGCTGATCGGCCTCTGCGGCGCACAGGGCTCCGGCAAGAGCACCATCGCCGAAGCGGCGCGGCGCCTGCTGGTGGAACGCGGCCTGAGCGCGGTCGCCGTCTCGCTGGACGATTTCTACCTGACGCGAGAGGCGCGCGAACGGCTGGCCAGAGAGGTCCATCCGCTGCTGGCGACCCGCGGGCCGCCGGGGACCCACGACGTCGCCCTGGCCGGGGCGGTGCTGGACCAGCTCCGCTCGAAGGGCAAGGTCGCCCTGCCCCGCTTCGACAAGGCATCCGACACGCGAAGCCCTCGTGGGACGTGGGAAACGGTGCGCTCGCCGGTCGACGTGGTGATCTTCGAAGGCTGGTGCGTCGGCGCGAAGGCGCAGGGCCTGGCGGCGTTGGCCGAGCCGGTGAACGCCCTGGAGCGTGACGAGGACCCCGCCGGCGTCTGGCGAGGCTACGTCAACGACCAGCTCGACGGGCCCTACCAAGCCCTCTTCGCCCGGTTGCACGACCTGGTGCTTCTGGAGGCGCCGAGCTTCGAGGTGGTGGCCGGCTGGCGCGCCGAGCAGGAAGCCAAGCTGCGCGCCCGCACCGGCGCGGGCATGACGCAGGCCGAGATCGCCCGCTTCGTCGCCCACTACGAGCGCCTGACCCGCTGGATCCTGGCCGAGATGCCCGGTCGCGCCGACTGGGTGGTCACCCTGGACGAACGCCGGCGGCCTTACGCCTGATCGTCAGCAACACCTGGCGCGCCCGGCAGGACTCGAACCTGCAACCACCAGCTTAGAAGGCAGGTGCTCTATCCGGTTGAGCTACGGGCGCTCAGAGGCAGTCAGTCGGCCCCGACCTAATGTGTCCACGGGACCTTGCGGTTGAAGGCGAAGTTGTCGGCGTAGGCCTTGATGATCCGTTTCGCGGGCTTCGGGTCGATCAGCTGGAAGGCGATGCCGTGCTGGTCGGCGTAGCGAACCGCCTCCTCCTTGCTCTCGAAGGAGAGACGCACCTGGCTCGACTCGGTGTCGCCGGTCTGGGTCCAGCCCATCAGCGGATCGGCGCGTCTGGCGTCCTTCGGTTCGAACTCCAGCACCCAGTCGTGGGTCTTGCCCTTGCCCGACTGCATGGCGGTCTTGGAGGGGCGGAAGATGCGCGCGAGCATGGACGAACCCTAAGACATTCCGTGCCGGCGGTGGTCGGGGCGGCGTGATTCGAACACGCGACCCTCTGCTCCCAAAGCAGATGCGCTACCAGGCTGCGCTACGCCCCGAGGGCGCCGGCGGCCCTGCGATATAGGCGTTTTCGGCTTTCCGCAAACCGGAGTGGCCGCGCTAGGTTGACGCCAAGAAAGGCTCGCCCAAACATGCTGAGGCTCTATTTCGCGCCGGGCGCCAGTTCGATGGCGCCTCACATCGCGCTGCACGAGATCGGCTGCCGGTTCGAGGCGGTTCCGGTCTCCCTCGGCCGCGACGAGAACAAGACCGCGGAGTTCCTGGCGATCAATCCGCTGGGCCAGGTCCCTGTTCTGGTGATCGACGGGCGGCCGCTGACAGAGGTCGCGGGCATCCTGTTCTACCTGGCGAAGGCCTATCCCGAGGCCGGCCTTCTTCCTGACGGTGTCGAAGACCAGGCCCGGGTGGTCTCCTGGATGAGCTTCATTGCCGCCACCCTGCATCCGGCCCGCCGGCAGGGTTTGCAGCCCGCATTGAAGATCTATGCGCTTGCCGACCAGCGGCTCTGCGCGAATGACTGGGCGGTCGGCGGCCGCTACTCGATCGCCGACACCCACCTGTTCCGGCTGTTCTGGCGGTTCTTCAACTCGCTGCAGCCCTCACGCGAAGTCTTCCCGAACCTGATCGCGCACTACGAGCGGATGATGCAGCGGCCGGCCGTGATCAGGACCATCGAGGCGGAAGCCGCCATCGGCTATGAACTTCCAGGCCAGGGCCGGCCTGAGCGCGCTCCTAACGGCGGCGGTTCATCAGCTTGAAGACGCCGGAGCAGCGGACCACGTCATGGCCGCCGACGTAGGCGCGGCCTTCCGCGAAGGCGACATCCTTGGTGGCCCGCGTCAGTCGCGCCTCGCCCATCACCCATTCGCCGACGCGGGCCATATGCAGGAAGTCGACGGAGAGGTGGATGGTGACGCCTGTCACGCCCGCACCCCGCCAGACCGCGCCGCCCAGCACGCCATCCATGAAGGCCGACAGCATGCCGCCATGGACAAGGCCAAGGCCATTGGCGTGCCGGTCCAGCGCGAAGAACGCCTGTTCGACGAGCGGCCCCTCACTGGGCCGATAGAAATAGGGGCCGTTGTGGGTGGAGAAATGCCCGCGCCCTTCGACGGGAAGATAGCCGGCGGGCGCCTCCTTGCCGTCTGCCGGGCTCAAGGCGGCGGCTCCTGCGGCGGGATCAGGCGGACCTCGTAGAGGTGAGGCCAGTCCTTGCCGGTGACGAACAGCCGGTCGTGCTCGCGGTCATAGGCGATGCCGTTCGCCACCGCGTCCGGGTTGCCGGCGGCCTGCGTCTCCGGCAATGCGGAGAGATCGATCCAGGCTTTGACCTTCCCTGTCGCCGGATCGATCCTTGCGATCAACCGCGTCTGCCAGATGTTGGCCAGGACCTCTCCCTTCACCCACTCCAGCTCATTCAGGTTGCCCACCGGCCGGCCGTCCGCGGTCACTTGCAGGCGGCCCAGCTCCCTGAAGGTGGCGGGGTCGCGGAATTTGAGCACCGGCGAGCCGTCGCTCATGATCAGTCGGCGACCGTCCTGGGTCAGCGCCCAGCCCTCGCCCTCGTAGCGGAAGTTGCTCTTAGGCCGCAGAGTCTTGCGGTCCCAACGGAAACCCACCTGATCCTGCCAGGTGAGGCTGATGATCTCGCCGCCCCAGTTGACGATGCCCTCTCCGAACAGGTTCGGCGCGATGGCCTGCGATTGCAGCACCGCCCCATCCTGCAGCCGCACCCGCCGGATGTTGGACCGCCCCGGGATGCCGGTGCTCTCGAAGAGCTCGCCGTTCAGGTAGAACAGGCCTTCGGTGAAAGCGGCAGGGTCGTGCGGGTAGACGCGAAGGACTTCGAGACCACCCACCGGCACGGCGGCGCTCGCGGCCGGGCCATTCAGCGAAAGCAGCATCCCAGCGCAGACGCAAAGCCGGAGCCGAAAAAGTCGCGGACGCGGAAACGGCAAGCCGGACTCCCGAAGTGAGGTCCGTGCATCCTTACGGGCAGCCGTTCGCGTGAGGCAAGGCCGTCAGTCGATGTCGGGCGCTTCGATCTCGGCGACGACGAGGCCCTTGGGCCCCTCGGCGAAGCGAACCATCACGTCATCGCCGGGCTGCAGGTCTTCCATGCCCGACCGGCGCAGCGTTTCGATGTGGACGAAGATGTCGCCGGGCTCCAATTCGCGCACCACGAAGCCGTAGCCCTTGGTGCGGTTGAACCACTTCACCTTGGCCTTCTCGCTCGGCCCGCTGGGCGGCAGCGGACGCCGTCCCGGCCGCGCCGTGCTGGACGCCGCGCCCTCGCGAGGCTCCCGCGGGCGGCGCTCGGCCGAGGGCGTCGCGACGCTCTCGTCCAGGTCGACGACCTCGGCAACCTGCCAGCCCTTCGGCCGGCGGACCACGTCACAGGTGATGATGGAGCCTTCCAGGGCGTGTTCTCGCCCCGCGTTGCGCAGGCTGGTCACGTGCAGCAGCACGTCCTTCAGGTCAGTCTGGCTCGGATCGTCCGGGATGATGAAGCCATAGCCCTTCCCGGCGTCGAACCACTTTACGCGCCCGCTGATCCTAACGGCTTCCGCCGCAGAATCCGCCTGCTCCAATTCCAAACCAGACATCTGCCCCTCGGCCCACTACCTTCCCGATCCCCATATCGGCTAGGCCAACTATAACACTGTTCTCGTAAAGCTTGGTCCGTCAACGACAAATACGCCCGACAGGGGAATCGGTGGGCGCGGCGTCTTGGAAACCGGGGGCGTCGTCGTGGCAGTCCCTAGGGGAGTCGAACCCCTCTTTTCAGGTTGAAAACCTGACGTCCTAACCGATAGACGAAGGGACCGCGCGACGCGAAGGCGCGCTCTATATCCGCCTTCCGGTAGGGGTGCAAGACCGGCGGCCCGGCCGCTCGGAAAGCTCAGCTTCGGCGCGGATCGGCGGCGTCCTCGATCTCGAATTCGACGCCCTGGCGGCCCTGCCAGTCGTCGGGCTTGAGCCGTCCCGCCACGTGGATCGCACCGCCCTCGACCAGCAGCCTGCGGCCCAGGTCCGTGCCCTCGCATCGCCAGGCGACCGCCTTCAGACGTCCGCCGGAGCCGTCGGTGAGGGTGACCCGCACGTGCCCGCCGCGCAGCGCCATCGGCCGCTCGACCCGGACGTCGCTCACCGCGAACAGCGGCTCGGTATTGGCCGGACCGAACGGCGCCATGCGCTGGAAATCCGTCCAGAGCGAGCGATCGCAGGCGCGCGTGGTGACCAGGGCGTCGATGTCGAGGCGGTCCTCGGCCGCCGCGATTTCACTTTCGGCGGCCAGCCGCTCGCAGAGGAAGGCGCGCAGCTCCGGAATCGTGTCCGGTCGCACGGAAAGGCCAGCGGCCATGGCATGCCCGCCGCCGGCCAGCAGCAGGCCCGCGTCGAACGCCGCCTGCACGGCTCTGCCGAGATTGACGCCGGGTTGCGAGCGGCCCGAGCCCTTGCCGACGTTGGCGGCGCGGTCGACGCCCACCACGATCGTGGGCTTGCGGTATTTCTCCCGCAGCCGGCCGGCGACGATGCCGATCACGCCCGGATGCCAGCCGTCTGCGGCCACCAACAGCATCGGCGCGTCGGCCTGGTTCGACTCCCGCTCGATGTGGGCGATCGCCGCCTCGGTGACCTCGCGCTCGACCTCCTTGCGCGAGGCGTTGAGGCCGTCCAGCTCCTCGGCCAGCGCCCTCGCCTCTTCGGCATCGTCGGTGGAAAGGAGGCGCGCGCCGAGATCGGAGCGGCCGATCCGGCCGCCGGCGTTGATCCGCGGGCCCAGGATGTAGCCCACGTGGAAGACCGACGCGGGGCCTTGGCTCTTCGCGACGTCCAGCAGCGCCTTGAGGCCAGGGTTGCGCCAGGCCGACATCACCTTCAGGCCCTGCGCCGTCAGCGCGCGGTTGAAGCCGCGCAGCTCGGTGACGTCGCAGATCGCGCCCATGGCGGCAAGGTCAAGCCACTGGCGCAGGTCGGGCTCGGCGCTTTGGCCGAACAGGTCCCGGCGGCGGGCCTCGCGGTTCAGGGCGGCCAGCAGGACGAAGGTGACACCGGCGGCGGCCAGGTGGCCCTGCCCCGAGGTGCAGTCCGGGCGGTTGGGATTCACCAGGGCGGCGACGGCCGGGATGTCCTCGCCGCGCATCAGGTGGTGGTCGATGACCACGACCTCCAGGCCGATCTGGGCGGCGCAGGCCAGGGCGTCGTGCGCCGCGGCGCCGCAGTCGACGGTGATGACCAGTTCCGCGCCCTCCGACTTGAGACGCGTGAAGGCCGCTGGGCTGGGCCCGTAGCCTTCCTGGATGCGGTCAGGAACGTAGATCGGAAGTTCGTGGCCCAAGGCCCTGAACCAGCGAACCAATTGGGCCGCGGATGAGGCGCCGTCCACGTCATAGTCCGCGAACACCACCATCGGCCGCTTCCGTTCGAGCGCGTCCAGCAGGACGGCCGCGGCGCGGTCCATATCCGCGAAGCTCGAGGGATCGGGGAATAGCGCCTTCAGCGTGGGGTTGAGATAGCTCTCGCTCTGATCGGCGAGCACCCCTCGGGCGGCCAGCGCGCGGGCCAGGGGCTCGGAGAGGCCGTGCGCGAGCTGGTGCTGGCGCGTCAGCGTCGGGTCAGCCGCACGCTCGCGCCAGACGCGCCCCGAAAGCGAGCGCGTCACGCCGAGATAGCCCAGTGCCGTGCTTCCGTCCGCCAACCGCCGCTCTCCGCCTCGCCGGCACTATCCGCCCCGCACCGGCGAGTCGCCAGCGGGGATGCGGCTTCGGTTAGCCGCAGCCTGCGTCATAAGCGGACGTATGGCTTGGGATTCACGCCATCCGCCGCGCAGGATCGTCGTGAAAGCTCTAGCGGCCGCGCCGCGTCAGACCGGCCGCTTCATGCGCACTTCGCGCACCGTGTGGCTGGCCGAATTCATCACCAGGGTGTGGGTGTGGACGTAGCCGCCGGAAACCCGGACGCCGTCCAGAAGCGCCCCTTTGGTGACCCCTGTCGCGGCGAAGATCGCGTCGGCGCGGACCATCTCGTGCAGGTCGTATTTCTTGTCGAGGTCGGTGATGCCCACGCGGGCCGCGCGCGCCCGCTCGTCGGCGTTGCGGAACACCAGCCGGCCCTGGAACTGGCCGCCGACGCATTTCAGGGCGGCGCAGGCCAGCACGCCCTCGGGCGCCCCGCCCTGCCCCACGTAGAGGTCGATGCCGGTTTCCGGGTCGGCGGTGTTCATCACCCCGGCCACGTCGCCGTCGGTGATCAGGTGGATGCGGGCGCCGACGTCGCGGATCGAGGCGATGATGTCGGCGTGGCGGGGCCGGTCCAGCACGCAGACGGTGATCTCGGAGGCTTCGACGCCCTTCGCCTTGGCCAGTGACTTGACGTTCTCGGCCGGGGTCTTGTCCAGATCGATGACGCCGGCCGGATATCCGGGGCCGCAGGCGATCTTGTCCATGTAGGTGTCAGGCGCGTTCAGCAGGGTGCCCTTGGGCGCCCAGGCCATCACCGCCAGCGCATTGGCCATGGCCTTGGCGGTGAGCGTCGTGCCTTCCAATGGATCGAGCGCGATGTCGATCTTGGTCTTGCCGCCCTTCCCCACCTTCTCGCCGATGTAGAGCATCGGCGCCTCGTCGCGCTCGCCCTCGCCGATGACGATCTCGCCGTCCAGGTCCAGGTCGTTCAGCGCGGTGCGCATGGCGTCGACCGCGGCCTGGTCCGCGGCCTTTTCGTCGCCCCGGCCCACCAGCTTCCAGGCGGCGATGGCGGCGATCTCGGTGACGCGGACCGCGTCCAGCACCAGGCTGCGGTCCAGGATTTCGGAACTCATCTCTTCAGCGTCTCCGGCAGGTACTTGGATCTGGGTACTGGCAAATCAGATGCGGGCGATGCGTAGCAGCCTCGGCCGCTCCAATACAGCCGGGAGCGCCGCGATGCGCTCGATGGCGGCTTTCAGCACGGACTCAGCCACAGCGTGGGTGGTCAGGACAATGGGCACCCCGTTGGCGTTCTCGACAGGCTTCTGCAGAAAACTCTCGATGGAGACGCCGGCCTCGGCGAGCGTCTCGGAGACCGCGGCGATCACGCCGGGCTCATCCTTGACGGAAAGGCGCAGGTAGGCCCGGCCCAGGCTCTTCGACGGATCGACCGGTGTGAACTCCTGAAGCTCGGCCGCCGGAGCCTGGAACACCGGCCTGCGGGCCCCGGTCATGACGTCGGCGATGTCGGCTGCGACCGCGGCGGCGGTCGGCCCCGCGCCGGCGCCAGGGCCCTGGATGAATATCCGGCCGATCCGGGTCCCCTCGATGAAAAGGGCGTTCAGCGCGCCGCCGGCCTGGGCGAGCGGATGGGCGAGGGGCGCCAGCGAGGGGTGCACGCGGACCAGCACGCCGTCGGGCGAGCGGTCGGCGGAGGCCACCAGCTTGATCCGGTAGCCCAAGTCGCGGGCGAGCTGGATGTCCAGGAGCTCGACGCCCTCGATGCCCTCGATCTCCGCGGCGGCGAAGGTGGGCGCGCAGCCGAAGGCCAGCGCGGCCAGGATGGAGATCTTGTGGGCGGCGTCGAACCCGCCGACGTCCATGGTCGGATCGGCCTCGGCGTAACCCAGCCGCTGGGCCTCGGCCAGCACCTCGGCGAACGAGCGGCCGGTGGCTTCCATCTCGGTCAGGATGAAGTTGCAGGTGCCGTTCAGGATGCCCGCCACCGACTTCACATCGTCGCCGACCATGGCCTCGCGCAGCATTTTCACGGCGGGCGTGCCGCCCATCACCGCGGCTTCGAAGAGCAGCGGGACGTCGTGGGCCTCGGCCAGTTCGGCGAGCTCGCGGCCGTGCTCCGCGATCAGGGCCTTGTTGGCCGTGACGACGGGCTTGCCGGCCCTTAGCGCCGCCTCGACCGCGGCCTTCGCCGGCCCGTCCGAGCCGCCGATCAGCTCGACAAAGATGTCGATCTCGTCCGACTGCGCCAGCGCAACTGGGTCGTCGAACCACACCAGGTCGGAGATGTCGACGGGCCGCGGCCGCGAACGCGAGCGCGCCGAGACGCCGTGCACATAGATCAGGCCCCCGCCTGGCGCGAACGCAGGGTTGCCTTCCAGGAAGGCCAGCAGACCGGCGCCCACCGTTCCCAGCCCGGCCACGCCGACCCGCCAGGGCTTCCTGTCCATCGGCTCGCTCATTGCGCCGCCAGGGCGTTGTGCGCGCGCGCCAGGATCTCGTCGGAATTCGCCAGGAACTTCTTCACGTTGCGGGCCGCCTGGCGGATGCGGTGCTCGTTCTCGACCAGCCCCACGCGTACGTAGCCCTCGCCGTACTCGCCGAAGCCGACCCCGGGAGCCACCGCGACGCCGGCCTCCTCTATCAGCAGTTTGGAGAACAGCAGGCTGCCCGCCTCCTTGAATTGCTCCGGCACCGGCGCCCAGGCGAACATCGACGCCGAGGGCGACGGGATGTCCCAGCCGGCCCGCTTCATGGTCTCGACCAGCACGTCGCGCCGGCGCTTGTAGATGCCGCGGATCTCCTCGACGCAGTCCTGCGGGCCGTTCAGCGCTGCGGCGGCGGCGACCTGGATCGGCGTATAGGCCCCATAGTCGAGGTAGGATTTCACCCGCGCCAGCGCCGCGCAGATGCGGGCGTTGCCCACCACCATGCCGACCCGCCAGCCCGCCATGGCGTAGGTCTTCGAGAGCGAATTGACCTCGACGGCGATGTCCTTCGCGCCCTCCACCTGCAGCACCGAGGGCGGCGGGACGCCGTCGAAATAGATCTCCGAATAGGCGATGTCGGAGATCACCAGCATCTCGTGCTTTTTCGCCAGCGCGATGGCGTCGCGGTAGAAGTCGAGGTCGACGCACTGCGCCGTCGGGTTGGACGGATAGGAGAGGATCAGCACGGTGGGCGGCGGCGCCGAGTGCTTCACCGCCCGGCTGACGCCCGCAAGGTAATCCTCGGGACTGAGCGCCGGGACATGGCGGATCACCCCGCCGGCCATGATGAAGCCGTAGGCGTGGATCGGGTACGCCGGGTTCGGACAGACGATCACGTCGCCGGGCGCGGTCAGCGCCTGGGCCAGGTTGGCGAAGCCCTCTTTCGACCCCAGCGTGGCAATCACCTCAGTGTCGTAGTCGAGCTTCACGCCGAACCGGCGGTCGTAGTAGCCGGCCATGGCCTTGCGCAGGCCGGTGATCCCCTTCGAGGCCGAGTAGCGGCCGGCCTTGGGGTCGCGGGCGGTTTCGACCAGCTTGTCCACGATATGCTTCGGCGTCGGCATGTCGGGGTTGCCCATGCCGAAGTCGATGATGTCCACGCCCTGGGCGCGCAGGCGCGCCTTGATGCGGTTGACCTCTTCGAGGACGTACGGCGGAAGGCGTCGGATACGGTGGAAGTCGGGGGTCATCTGGAAGGTCTTTGGGGCCGCTCAAATGCCCGGTGCGGCCGTCATCGAAATTGCGGTGGGGCTCTGGATAGACTTAGGGCGTAGGTCCGCCAAGCCATGGTTCGATGAATTTTCGGCCTCCGCGGGGCGCCTAGTGCTTGGCGGGCGGAGGCGGCGTAGCTCGCCTGCGCTGGGCCGCGGCGAAGGCTTCGGTCTCGGCGGAGGACGGCGGCGCGGCCGCGGGACCGGCGGCGGCCTGGGCCTCGCTGGCGAAGGCCTCGGTGTTCGAGAGCGTCCACTTGTCGTCGGCGGTCGCCTGGACGAGATCCGCCGCGGCGCGGTCGACCCTCTGGGCGGCCTGGCCGTATTGCGGGCGCGGGCGCAGGTCCTTGGGTGTTGGCGGAATGGCGGCGAAGGTTGGATAGGGCGCGTCGGGCTTGACGGAGGCCGCCACTTCCTTGGCGATCGGCGAGCGCGGGTCGACCTTGGCGTCCTCGAACGGATTGCCCACGCAGGCGGCAAGCAGCGCGCAGCCGGCGGCAGACACCAGGAGTTTCGCTCCCGGCGCGCGATAGCGGTTCACAAATTGGCCGTGGCGCGCATTCATAAGACGTCCGGTCTTATGCGATGATCGGTAAAGGCGAAAGGGCGTGCGCGCTTTCGCCCCCGCCAGGAGGCGTCGATGAGCGAGCAAACCGAGCCGGCCAAGACGGCGAAGAAGGCCGCCAAGGCGTCGAAGAAGGCTGGCGGCAAGGACAAGGCGAAGAAGCTGAAGGGTGACAAGGCGGCGAAGCCGGCCGCGCCGGTCTACGAAAAGCCGCCGCTGCCTGAGGAACCGCTGGCGCCGGCCGACCTGCAGGGCGCTTCGCCAGCCCAGGGTCCGCTGGACCTGGCGAGCCTTACCGTTGAGCAGCGCAGCCAGATCGAGAAGCTGTCGATGAACCTCGCGCGCGCTGCGCTCACCGCCCAGGGCGCGATCGCCGAGATGGCGCTGCGCAACGCCGAGCGGCCGGCGGCCCTGACGCCCGACCCGTTCCACGTCGCCCCAGCGCTGACCGAGGTGATGGGCCGCCTGGCCGCCCAGCCGGATCGGCTGATGCGCGCCCAGGCCGACCTCTTCTCGCGCTACATGGAACTCTGGCAGTCGACCGTTAGGCGCGCCGGCGGCGAAGCCGCCGAGCCGGTCGCCCAGCCCGCCAAGGGCGACAAGCGCTTTTCCGACCCGGAGTGGAGCGAGAACCCGGCCTTCGATGCGATCAAGCAGTCCTACCTGCTCACCGCCAACTGGATGAACAGCCTGGTGGCCGAGGTCGACCAGGTCGAGCCGATGGCCAAGCGGCGGGTCGAGTTCTTCATGAAGATGCTGACCGACGCTTTCTCGCCGTCGAACTTCCTGGCGTCCAATCCGGCCGCGCTCAAGGAGGTGATGGCGACCGGCGGCGAGAGCCTCGTCAAGGGCATGGAGAACTTCCAGGCGGATCTGGCGCGCGGCGGGGGACAGCTCTCCATCGCCCAGACCGACTACCAGATGTTCGAGATCGGCCGGAACGTGGCCACAGCGCCCGGCAAGGTCGTGTTCCGCAACGAAATCATCGAGCTGCTGCAGTTTTCTCCGGCGACGGAGACGGTCTGCGAAATCCCGCTGGTGATCTTCCCGCCATGG
>JBJMQX010000135.1:0-11288 GCA_045802455.1 Phenylobacterium sp.
AAGATGTTCGCCACCCGCTACGCCGACGTCTTCAAGGGCGACAAGGCCTGGCAGGGGATCAAGGTCTCCGGCGGCCAGACCTACGCCTGGGACATGGGCTCCACCTACGTCCAGAACCCGCCCTACTTCGAGGGCATGGAGATGGAGCCGAAGGCGGTCACCGACATCGTCGAGGCCCGCATCCTGGGCGTCTTCGGCGACTCGATCACCACCGACCACATCTCCCCGGCGGGCTCGATCAAGGCGACCTCGCCGGCCGGCGTCTACCTGCGCGAACACCAGGTGCCGACGTCGGAGTTCAACTCCTATGGCGCGCGACGCGGCAACCACGAGATCATGATGCGCGGCACCTTCGCCAACATCCGCATCCGCAACCGCATCACGCCGGATATCGAGGGCGGGGTTACCAAGCACTTCCCCTCCGGCGACCAGATGTCGATCTATGACGCGGCCATGCGCTACCAGTCCGAGGGCCGGCCGCTGGTGGTCTTCGCCGGCAAGGAATACGGCACCGGCTCGTCGCGCGACTGGGCGGCCAAGGGCACCAAGCTCCTGGGCGTGCGCGCCGTGGTCGCCGAGAGCTTCGAGCGCATCCACCGCTCGAACCTGGTCGGCATGGGGGTGTTGCCGCTGCAGTTCCTGCAGGAAGGCTGGCACAAGCTGGGCCTGACGGGCGAGGAGATCGTCACCATCCGCGGCCTCGCCGACCTCTCGCCGCGCCGTCAGCTGACCATCGAGATGTACCGCCCCTCCGATGGCCGCATCGCCCGCTTCCCCGTGCGCTGCCGGATCGATACGCCCACCGAGCTCGAGTATTTCAAGAACGGCGGCGTCCTGAACTACGTCCTGCGCAACCTGGCGCGCCAGGCGAGCTAGGCGGATTTCAGGCCCGGCCGCCGCCCGCCCGCTCGGCGGCGACGGCCGGTTCTCACGCCTTCTTGCAATTTACAGGTGGGGGGCGGCCCTTTAAGCCCGATGGCCATGCGGAAAGCCCTGCTTTTCAGCCTGATCCTGCTCGCCCTGCCGCCGGCCGCCGACGCCAGGGCGCGGCACAGGCCGGCCGCACCGAAGACGCCGGTGGTGGTAGAGCTGTTCACGGCTCAGGGCTGCGCCTCCTGTGGCGAGGCCAATGCGTTCGTCGCCAAGCTCGCCGACCGGCCGGGCGTGCTGCCGCTGACCTTCGACGTCGACTACTGGGACTACCTCGGCTGGCCGGACACCTTCGCCAAGCCGGAGTTCGCCGAGCGGCAGAAAGCCTATGTCTCCAAGCTGGCGCTGCGCGAGCCCTACACACCCCAGGTCGTCGTCGACGGCCAGGCCGAGGCGCCGGGCGCCAAGGCCGAACGCGTGGACCGGCTGGTGCGCGAGGCGGCGAAGGCCCCGCGCACGCCGCCCGAGATCCGGTTCGCCAACGGCCGCGTCTACGTGGGCTCGGCGCGGCCTCCCAAGGGGGGCGGCGAGGTCTGGCTGGTGCGCTACGACCCGCGAAGCCAGGACGTGGCCGTCAAGAGCGGCGACAACAAGGGCCAGACGATCGCGGCGAAGAACGTGGTGCGCGACGTCGTGCGCCTGGGCGCCTGGCGCGGCAGGCCGGTGGCGTTCAAGCTGCCCGCGCCGGCCGAAGAGATGCTGAAGACCGTCGTCCTGCTCCAGGGCGCGCATGGCGGCCGCGTGCTCGGCGTGGGCCAGCCCCGGGCCTGAGGCGGCGAGCTTATCCGAGCAAATGAAAACCCCCGCGGCTGGAGAGGCCCGCGGGGGTTCGCATTGGGGAGGAGATGTAAGCGTCGGCTGGCCAGTCCGCCGATCCAGGGGGGCTGGGGGGGCTGTTCAGGATCCGGGACCGGACGTTTCCGACCAACCGACGAGCCTAAGATCGTAAGCCCATCGGGCGCTCGCCTGTCCCAAATAAGGTCATTTCGCGGCGCTTGCGCCACCGGCCGCACGAGCGATGCGGACCCCGAACGGGCCTCTGGCGCGTTGCCTCGATTCCAGTTTAGGCTCTGAGGCAATGGCTTTCGACACGTCCTACGCGTCGCCGCGTAAAGAGATCGTCTTCTTCGAGCGTCGCGAGCTCACCCGCCTGCTTTCCCTCTATGGCCGCATGGTCGCCGCCGGCGAATGGCGCGACTACGGTATCGATGGGCTGGCGGAGGCCGCGGTGTTCTCGGTCTTCAAGCGCACCGCCGAGGCGCCGCTCTACCGGATCGAGAAGCGCCCCAGCCTGGCCCGCAAGCAGGGCGCCTGGGCGGTGGTCGGCCAGGGCGGCCACGTGCTCCG
Organism: Phenylobacterium sp.; assembly: GCA_045802455.1. Lineage (GTDB taxonomy): Bacteria > Pseudomonadota > Alphaproteobacteria > Caulobacterales > Caulobacteraceae > Phenylobacterium. The sequence goes on from JBJMQX010000135.1 coordinate 2,278, forward strand.
CCGCGGCCATGACCTGGAGCAGGTCCTGCGCTTCTTCGACCGCGGCCGCTTCAAGGTCGTGGACTAGAGAAAAGGCCCCGGAGGTTTCCCGCCGGGGCCTTCGATCTCTCGAACCTCTTGGGTCCTCTCCCGCCTTAGCGGCGGCTGCCCATCAGGCTGAGCAGGAATTGGAAGAGGTTGATGAAGTTCAGGTAGAGGTTCAGCGCGCCGTAGTTGGTGGCCACCGCCATCGAGGCGCTTTCGCCGCCCAGCTGGTAGTAGGTCATCTTGAGGCGCTGGGTGTCGTAGGCGATCAGGCCGGCGAAGATGAACACCCCAACCAAGCTGAACAGCAGCGAGAAGCCCGCCGGGTGCCAGAACATGCCGACGAGGCTCGCCAGCACCAGGCCGATCAGGCCGATCATCAGGAAGCTGCCGAACCCGGTCAGGTCGCGCTTGGTCGTGTAGCCGAACAGCGAGAGCCCGCCGAACGCGGCCGCCGTGATCAGGAAGGTCGAGGCCACGGAGACGCCGGTATAGGCCAACAGCCAGACGCCGAGGCCCGCGCCGATGACCGTCACCACCGACCAGTAGACGATGCCCGCCGCACGGGGGCTGGGGTTGCGGATGAACATCGCGCCGATCAGCACCGCCAGCGGCAGGAAACGGACGATCATGCCCAGGCCGGTGAAGCCGACCAGCCGCCCGTCGGGCGTCACCCGATAGAGCAGTTCCTGCACCGGCTGGAAGTCGGCGGTCAGCCACGCCAGGGCGGCCGACAGGACGAGGCCCAGCGCCACCTTGTTGTAGACGCCGAGCATGAAGCTGCGGAGACCCGCGTCAACCGACATGTCGGCGCGGTCTGCCGTGACCGTGCGCGCATAGCCGCGGTTGAAGTCGCTCATTTGAGCATAGCCCTTGAATAAGTCGTCCCGATTGGACGCAGCGGGAAATATCGGGGTCGCCGGTGTCGGAAGCAAGGCCTTCCTCAGCAAGACTTCGTTAAGGTTTGCACGTGGCGCGCGGACCCTGTCGGGCTTAGTTAGGCCCGATGATCCGGCTGTTCGCGGCGCTCGCCCTTCCCGAGGACATCGGCCAGGCCCTGGCGCGCCGCCAGACGGGAGTCGAGGGCGCGCGATGGCGCCCGCTCGAGGCGCTGCACGTGACGCTGCGGTTCTTCGGGGAAATCCGCGAGGACGTGGCCCGCGACCTGGACGGCGAGCTGGGGGCGCTGCGCTGCCCCGGCTTCGAGATGGAGCTGGGCGGCGTGGGCGCGTTCGGCGACGGGCCGGACATCCACGCGATCTGGGCCGGCGTCGCCGAAACCGAGCCGCTGACCCGGCTCGCGAAGGCCTGCGAGGCCGCAGCACGCCGGGCCGGCCTGAAGCGCGAAAGCCGCCATTACCGGCCGCACGTGACGCTCGCCTACCTGCGCCGCCCGGACCCGGCGGAGGTCGCCCGCTGGATCCAGGCAAACAACCTGCTGAAATCGCCGCCGATCCCCGTGCAGCGCTTCGGCCTCTATTCCAGCTTCCTGGGCTCCGAGCAGGCGCACTACCGGCTAGAGGCGGAGTACGGGCTCCTCTAGATCCTCCCCGCAGGGGCAGGTGGATCGCCGCGGATAGCGGCGAGACGGAGGGGGTTTCACCAAAGGCGGACAGACCGGCGGGCTTCAACCCCCTCAGTCAGCTTCGCTGACAGCTCCCCTGAGGGGGCATCTAGGTCAGGCCGTCACCGCGTGGTCCTTGAGGACGCCCAGGGGGACGATCGCCAGCGTCTCCTCGTGGGTCGATTCCAGCACCACCTGCGGCGCGGCGCCGGCGTCCAGCGCCTCCTTCCAGCGCGGCGCGCACAGGCACCAGCGGTCGCCGGCCTTCAGTCCCGGAAACTGCGCCTCCGGGACGGGCGTCGTCAGGTCGTTGCCGGCCGCGCGGCTGAAGGCCAGGAAGTCGGCGGTCATCACCGCGCAGACGGTGTGCATGCCCAGGTCCTCGTGGCTGGTCTCGCAGCAGCCGTTGCGGAAGAATCCGGTGACCGGGGCCTCGGAGCAGGGCTGCAGGTCCCCGCCAAGGACATTGCGCGCGCCGGGCTCATAGCGTGTGGTCATGAGCCCATCCTAACCGCTAAACCTTGGGCCTTGTCATGCGCCAAGGAGCCCCACGCGCGAGATGACCACCGCCGCGCCCAGACCGCGCCGCAGCGCCCTCTACATGCCGGGCGGCAATGCGCGCGCCATCGAGAAGGCGCGCACCCTGCCGGGCGACGTGGTGATCCTCGACCTGGAGGATTCCGTCGCGCCCGAGGCCAAGGCGGAAGCACGGGTGATGGCCTGCGACGCCGCCCGGGCCGCGGGCTTCGGCCGCCGCGAGCTGGTGATCCGGGTGAACGGCCTCGACACGCCCTGGGGCGCGGACGACCTGGCCGCCGCCGCGCGCGCAGGGGCGGACGCCGTGCTGGTCCCCAAGGTGTGCACGCCCGCTGACCTCGCCGCCTACCGCAAGGCGCTCGGGCCGGAGCCCGCGCTCTGGGCGATGATCGAGACCTGTGCGGCGGTGTTCGCGCTCGACGCCCTGGGCCGCGCCTCGCCCGGCGAGGGCGTCGCCGCCTGGGTGATCGGGACCAACGACCTGGTCAAGGAGATGCGCTGCCGGCCGGCCCCCCCCCGCGCGCCCCTGATGCCGGCGCTGTCGCTCAGCGTCATGGCGGCGCGCGCCCACGGCGTGGCCATCCTGGACGGGGTCTGGAACGACATCCCTGATCTCGCCGGCCTGGCGCGGGAGTGCGCGCAAGGGGTCGCGCTGGGCTTCGACGGCAAGAGCCTGATCCACCCGACGCACCTGGAGCCCGCCAACCGGGCGTTTTCGCCGACGCCGGAGGAGGTGGCCTGGGCCCGCCTTGTGTCCGACGCCTTCGATTTGCCCGAAAACGCCGGGAAAGGCGTTATCAAGGTCGATGGGCGCATGGTCGAGCGGCTGCACCTGGCGCAGGCCCGGCAGGTCATCGCCGTCGCACGGGCCATCGCCGCACACGAGGTCTGAACGGATGCGGACGTTCACGCTTGTTCTTCTGGCGGGGGCCGCCCTTGCGCAGTCGGCGGCGCTGCCGGCCCGCGCCCAGCAACCGGCGGCGGTTCCGCCGACCGCCGACCGGCCCGCGTCCAAGCCGGACGACGACATCATCGGCTCGCTCCTCGATCCCCGCCACAAGCCCACCAAGGAGGAGGAAGAGGAGCCGGACACCGCCGGCCAGAAGGTCTCGCCCGAGCCGGAGCCCAGCCTGGTTCCCGCGCCCGGACCGCCGGCGGCCGCAGTGCCCTACGCCGCAGCGCCGCGGCCGCAGCTCGACCGCCCGGTGCGGATCGAGGAGACCGGAAAGACGCCGGACCGGCCGCCGGGCGTGCGCGACCTGGCCTACGACTCGCGCATCCGCTCCTCGTTCGCCGCGGCCGAGAGCTTCCAGGGCCCGCTCGACGGCGGCTGGACGCTGGCCGACGCGCGCGGCGGCGACCGCTATGCCTTCCAGATCGTCGAGCGGCGCGACCGGCTGGAGGCGGTCTGGCGCGACGTCCGCCGCAAGGGCTCGCTCACCGCGTCCGGCGTCGTCGATCAGATCCAGCACACCGGCCCGGACCTCACCCTGCGCTTCGCCGCCGCCGACGGCGCGGCGTCCGTTGTCACCCTGCGCGAAGCCGGGCAGGGGCGCTGGATGGGCAAGCTCGCGCGCGGTTCCGACACGACCGATGTCATCCTGCGGCGGACTGGTCCCTAGAGGCTGAGCACGCCCCGCGCCGCCTCGATCGCCGCCGCCAGCGCCGCCGGCGCGTAGGCCTCCGCCATGCCGACGCCCCAGACCGGCTGCGGCCAGGCCGCGTCGTCGCTGCGCCGGGCGATGACGTGGACGTGCAGCTGCGGGGTGACGTTGCCGAGCTGCGCCACATTCAGCTTGCTCGCCGGCCGGCCCAGCGCCTGAGCCACCGCCCGCGCCGCCGCGCCCGCCCGCAGCACCTCTTCCATCAGTACGTCACGCTCGCCGTCGGCGAGGTCCTCCAGCTCCCGCGCCCCGGTCACGCGAGGGATCAGGATCAGCCACGGGAACCGGGCGTCGGCCTGCAGCCGCACGTGGCAGAGCGCGAGGTCGCCGAGCGGCTCGGAAGTGGCCAGGAAGGCCGGGTCGATCTCGAACATGGCGCCAGACAACCACGGACCGGGCCGGCGGACTATGTGAGCTTTCTGCTGCGCCGCGGCATTGCGGGGCGCCGGGCCATGGGCTACGCACCCGCCGCAACGGAATTCCAAGGAGATGACGCATGGCCAGGTCCCCGATCCGCGTGGCGGTCACCGGCGCCGCGGGCAACATCGGCTATGCGCTGCTCTTCCGCATAGCCTCGGGCCAGATGTTCGGCCCTGACCAGCCGCTGATCCTGCAGCTCCTGGAGATCCCCGTCGAGGGGCCGCAGAAGGCGCTCAAGGGCGTGGCCATGGAGCTGGAGGACTGCGCCTTCCCGCTGCTCAAGGGCATGGTGCTGACCGGCGACGCCGACACCGCCTTCGCCGACGCCAACTGGTGCCTGCTGGTCGGCTCCAAGCCACGCGGGCCGGGCATGGAGCGGGCCGACCTGCTGAAGGACAACGGCCGCATCTTCGTCGCCCAGGGCCAGTCCATCGACCGGGTGGCCGCCGGCGACGCTCGCATCGCGGTGGTCGGAAACCCCTGCAACACCAACTGCATGATCGCCGCCAGCCAAGCGAAGCGTCTGTCGCCCGACCGGTTCACCGCCATGGTGCGCCTGGATGAGAACCGCGGCCGCGCCCAGCTCGCCCAGAAGGCCGACGTTGAGATTGGCGAGGTCGAGGACCTGTTCATCTACGGCAACCACTCGCCGACTATGTTCGCCGACTTCACCCACGCGAAGGTCGGCGGCAAGAAGGCCATCGAGGCGATCGACGAGGCCTGGCTGAAGAACGACTACTTGCCGGCGGTGGGCAAGCGCGGCGCGGTGATCATCGAGGCCCGCGGCCAATCCTCCGCGGCCTCGGCCGCCAACGCCCTGGTCGACCACGTCCGCGACCTCACGACGCCCGGCAAGGTCCACTCGGTGGCGGTCGCCAGCGGCGGCGCCTACGGCTTTGCCGACGGGATCTGGGCCGGCATGCCCGTCCGCTCGACCGTGGACGGCTACCAGATGATCACCGACTACCGGATGGACGAGTTCGCGCAGTCGAAGATCGCCATCACCAACGACGAGCTGGTTTCCGAGCGCGACACCGTCAAGGAGATGATCGGCTAGCGGGGCCTCAGTCCCCGGGGCCGTCGTCGGCTATCCGGTTGAGCTCGTCGATCCGCCTTTCGTACAGATCGCCCAGCGCCCGCGGCGAGCGGCGGGCCGCGTCCTCGCGGTCGGCGAGCCAGTCGCGCTGGTCGGCGCGCAGGTCGTCGGGCGAAACGGCGCCGGAGCGCATCGCGCGGCGGTAGGCGCGGTTGAGGTCGCGGTCGTAGGCGGCCAGCCCCGCATCGGCGCAGATCAGGGCTTCGGCCCGGCTGCGCGCGGCGCAGGGTTCGGCGCGCGCCTCGACACGCGCCGGAGGCGGCTGGCTCAGCGGCGCGGGCGCGACGGTCACCGGCGGGCGTTCGGGCTCGGCGATGCGCGGCGAGATCGGGGCGGAGGAGACCACGGGCGGCGCCGGCTGGGCGGGGGGTGGCGCGGCGCTCCAGGCCGGACGGGCGGCTTCGGCCGCGCCGGCGGGGAGAACCTCCAGCTTGCCCGCGGGCTTCGGCAGCGGGACCGGCGGCGGGGCGTTGACCTGGATCGGCACCTTCGGGGTGACGGCGGCTTCCTCGGCGCCCGTCGAATAGGACCGCTGGTCGGGCTTGAACGCGAAGCCGAGCGCCAGGCCGAGCACGGCCGCGGCCGCGATCCCGCCCACGATCATCGTATTGCGCGATGACCGGCGCATCGGAGCCGGCGCTGCGGCTGTGCGGCGCGGGTCCTCCCCGGCCGGCGGCGCGCCGGAGAATCCGTTGTAGGTCGCGCCCAGCAAGGGCTCCCCGTAACGATCGACAGGCATGGCGTACTCTTCAGACCGGCAGCGTCCCTTGAGCGCCCCTAACCCGTCCCGCCGGGCCCGGGTTGCAGCGCCGCCGACCTTTTCCGCCAAGGCTCAGTAGCCGCTCTGGGCTTCCTTGGCCTGGCCGTTCAGCTCGGCGATCCGCGCCATGTAGACGTCGCGCACCGCCCAGGGCGCTTCGCGCGCCGCGGCCGACCGGGAAGCCAGCCAGTGTTGCTGGCCACGCTGCAGCTGCGCCTCCGACACGCCCGCCGCGCGCGCGCCCTGATAGGCGCGCGCCAGCTGACGGTCGGCCGCCGACAGGCCCGGATCGGCGCAGACCATGGCTTGGCCGGCGTCGCGCGACGCACAGCGCGGCGTGGTGGAGACCCGCATCAGCCCGTTGGCGCCGGGCTGCGGCGCCAGGGGCTCGGGCCGGGCGCGGGCGACATGCGGCACGGCCACGCGCGCCGTCTCGCGACCCCGGCGGGTCTTCAGGGAAGCCTGCTCGACCCGCAGCTCGTGCGGCGTCTTGTGGGCCCGCCGCCGCTCGGCCTTGGCCAGTTCGACCGGAGCGGGCGCGGGCTTCGCGTGCGGGACAACGGCGCGGGCCAGGGCGTGGGCGAGCCGCGCGAGCTGGATTCGCTTCTTCGTCTCGGCCGCCTGCGCCAACGCCTCCAGCCGAACTTCCTCCCTCTGCGCGGCCTTGGCCCTGGCCTGCGCCTTGGCCAGCCGAAGCTGTTCCGCCTTCTCCGCCTGGGCCTGGCGGGCGAGCTCGATCCTGTGGGCCTTTGCGGCCTCGGCCCGGTGCGCCGCAGCCTTCTCGGCCGCAGCGTCCGCAGCCGCCTGGGCCAGCTCCGCCTGCCGCGCCTTGGCGAGGGCCAGGCGGTGCGCCTCGGTCCTGGCCGCGTCACGGGCGGCGGCCAGCTCGACCTTGTGCGCGGCGGCGCTGGCCGCCAGGGCCTCTGCGGCATTCGCTTTCGCCGCCTTCGCCCTCGCGGCGTCGGCCTTCGCGGATTCGGCCTTGGCGTGTTGGGCCCTGTGGGCCTCGGCGGCCGGATGGAAGGGCTCGGCCGGCGGCTCCGCCTGGGCCAGGTGGACGGCGGGCGCGCGGACCTTGGCGATCGCCAGCTCGGCGGCGGCCACCGCGGCGGTGATCGTCGGCATCAGCGACGCCCGCGACTCCCGCGGCGACGAGGATTGCGGCGCAGCCGGCGGCGGAATCTCCGCCTGCGCCTTGATGAGGCCCTCCGGCGGCCGCTTCGGGGCCAACAGCTCGGGAAGACCGGCGCGGGCGACCGGCGCCGTCTTCGCGCCCGCGAGCACTTCGATGGGAGCTGCGGGCGGGAGCGGATGGTCGTCGACCACCACCTGAAGCCTGCGCGTCGTGGCCGGAGGCGCCGCAACCGCCTCCGGCGCCGGCGCTGCGGCGGCTTGCCGCTCCTGCATCCCAGGACGCGCCCAGAGCCCCAGGGCCACACCCATGACGCAGGCCCCCGCGACGCCGGCCAGCAGCACCGCTCGGCCGCTGCGCCGTGGTTCACGTGAGGTTATGACGATCTGCGCCGGAGGGTTCGGCTTGCGGGCGGACTCGGAACTCATCACTCGGATCCTCGGATCGACCGGACCCCTCGACAAACGAAGTGATGGCCGACCGGCCGTGCCCACGGCTAAGGTCTCGCCCCCGCTCCGATCTCTCTCCCCAGCCCAATTGAGCCTGAAATATGACGATTACGCTAGAGCCAATTCTTGAGACAGATCGCCTCATTCTGCGCGCGCCGCTTCCTGAGGACGTCGAATCCTGGGCCGCCTTCGCAGCCGATGAGGAGAGCATGCGCCACCTGGGCGGGGTGCAGCCCCGCTCGGTGGCCTGGCGCGGCATCTGCCAGGTCGCCGGCGCGTGGACCATCCGCGGCTTTTCCATGTTCTCGGTGATCGAGAAGGCCAGCGGCCGCTGGGTGGGCCGCCTGGGGCCCTGGCAGCCCGAAGACTGGCCCGGGACAGAGGTCGCCTGGGGCATCGTTCGCGATTGCTGGGGCAAGGGCTACGCCACCGAGGGCGCCACCGCGGCCATCGAATACGCCTTTGAGGTGCTGGGCTGGACGGAGGCGATCCACACCATCGAGCCCGGCAACGTGGCCTCCCAGGCGGTAGCGCGCCGCGTGGGCGCGACACTGAAGGGCCCGACACGGATGCCGGCGCCCTACGCGCATCTGCCCGTCGAGCTGTGGAGCCAGACCCGCGACGAGTGGCGGGCGCGTAAGGGTTAGATCCAGCCGCGCTCGCGCAGTTCGCGGGCGTAGGTGCGGCTCACCGGGACCTGCGCGCCGTCCTTCAGCGTCAGCGTCGCGCGCCCGTCGCCCCGCTCGGCGGCGGTGATGGCGTCGCGGGCGATCCACCAGGACCGGTGCACCTGGGCGCCCTCGATCCCCTCCAGCTCTGCGATCGCGTCGGCGAGGCGCATCAGGATCAGGTCCTGACCCTTGGATGTGTGCAGGCGCAGGTAGTGGTCCTCCGCCTCGACGGCCCAGACCTCGGCGCCGCGCAGCTTCAGCGGCAGACGTTCCAGGAACTTGGGCGGCGTGTCGGAGGCCGCGGTGGCGCCTTGCCGCTCGGCCAGGATGTTGATGGTGATCAGCACCCCCGAGATCAGGGTGACGGTGGCCAGGACCTGCGGGATGTCCGCCAGCCTGTAGCGGTGATGGAAGGCGACGACGCCGGCCAGCACGACCACCGCCGAAAACGGGATGGACAGCGTCACGGCGGCAATGACGGCACAGAGCCACAGCGGAGTTGACGGCGCGCGCCGCCGGAAGACCAGGCGCGAGACGAACGTGCCCCACAGCCAGCCCAGCAGCATGAGGACTATCCAGTAGGCGAAACGTCCCGTGAGCGGCAGCTGGGCCGATCCGAAGGCCTCGCCCCAGGCCAGGAACAGTGCGGCCGCGACCGAGATGACCAGCCCGCGCAGCCAGCCGCGTGCATCCT
>JBJMQX010000136.1:0-28913 GCA_045802455.1 Phenylobacterium sp.
GAGCGTGGGGCTGGTCGGCGAGAACCTGGGCCGGCTGGCGCGCGCAGGGATCGCGGTGCGGGACGATGCCGGCTGCCACCGCTACGCGCCGGCTAACGCCGTGCTGCACGGCCTCTGCGGCCGGCTCGAAGCCGCCTATCGCGAACGGCCGGTCGCCATGATCAACATGATCGCCCGGCCCAGCGACTCGCTGCAGTCGCTGGCCGACGCCTTCAAATTCCGGGGAGACGGCAAATGACGCCCATCGCGCCGACGGCGGTCTACCTGCTGTGCCTGGCCACCAGCGTGATCTGCGCGGGCCTGCTGTTGCGTGCCTGGCTCGCCAGCCGCGCGCGCCTGCTGCTGTGGACGGCGGCGAGCTTCCTGTTCCTGGCGGTGAACAACCTGCTGCTGGTGGCCGACCTGGTGCTGCTGCCGAGCGTCGACCTGTGGATCTGGCGGCAGGTCGCCGCGGCGCTGGCGCTGGGCGTCCTGCTCTATGGCTTCATCTGGGAGGCGGAATGATGGGCCTGGGACCGCAGATGACCGGTTTCGTGACGGGGGTCCTGACGGCGGGCTACCTGGTCGCGGCGCTGTTCTTCGTGAAGTTCTGGCGGCGCACCCGCGACCCGCTGTTCGCGACGTTTTCGGCGGCGTTCCTGCTGATGGCCATTAACCAGGCCGCGCCGCTGGCGTTCGCGATCCCCGACGAGCGCGTCGCGCCGGTCTACATGCTGCGCCTGGCGGCCTTCGTGCTGATCATCGTGGCGGTGCTCAGGAAGAACCTGCGCAAGGGCTAACCCGCCAGCTTCTCCAGCTCGGCGGCGTCGATGTCCTCGTTGGAATAGACGTTCTGGACGTCGTCCTCGTCCTCGAGCGCTTCCAGGAGCTTCATCAGGCTCGATGCGGCGTCGCCGGAGACCGGCGTCTGGGCCTTGGGCCGCCAGGCGGGGCCGGCCGATTGCGCAGGTCCCAGCGCGGCCTCCAGGGCGGCGGAGACCTCGGCCAGGTCCGCGAACGCGGTGTAGATGGTGTGGCCGTCCTCGTCGGAGACGACGTCGTCGGCGCCCGCCTCGATGGCGGCGTCCATGACCGCCTCTTCCGAGCCGGCGCCGGGCGGATAGACGATCTGGCCCACGCGGTCCCACATGAACGAGACCGAGCCGGTTTCGCCCAGGTTGCCGCCGTGCTTGGCGAAGATCGAGCGCACGTTGCCGGCCGCGCGGTTGCGGTTGTCGGTCAGCGCCTCGACGATCACGCCGACCCCGCCGGGCCCGAAGCCCTCGTAGCGGATCTCCTCATAAGTCTCCGCGTCGCCGCCGGAAGCCTTCTTGATCGCCCGCTCGATGACGTCCTTGGGCATGGACTCGGCCTTGGCGTTGGCGACCGCCAGCCGCAGCCGCGAATTCATCGCCGGATCGGGAAGGCCCGCCTTGGCCGCCACGGTGATCTCGCGCGAGAGCCTGGAGAAGGCCTTGGAGCGCGCGGAGTCCGCGCGGCCCTTGCGGTGCATGATGTTCTTGAACTTGGAGTGGCCGGCCATGGTCCTGCGGTTGCATCGTTGGCGAAATTGGCGCTGCTTCTAGCCGTCGGCCGAGGACGGCGGAACCCCTGCCATGCAGGCGGGTTAGCGGCCAGGATCAACGGCGGAGGCTGAGCCCATGAGCGAAGACGCGATGGAAGAGTCCCTGACGGACGTGGGTCCGGTGCTGTCCGAGCCCGCCAACGGCGAGGTGGTGCACTGGATGGACAAGCCTCCGATCACCGTCGGCATCGGCGGCCTGTCGGCGACGGCCGTGGGGGCCTTTGCGCTTGGCGCGGTGGCCGCGGTGGCGGTGTTCGCGCTGGCCGGCTGGCTGCCCGAGCGGGAATACCTGGTGCGCCGCCGCCGCGCCGATTTCGACAGCTAGACCGCCTCACGGGATCCATTCCCGGCTTCCGCCGCGGCAGATCTGCGCCGTGCGCCGCCGCGCGCCCAGGCGGACATTCGGCGACGTGAAAACCTCAAGGTAACCCGCCTCGTGCAGGGTGTTGGCACGGTGATTGCCACCGTCAGGCCAGCAACGGCCCATTGCGTATCAGTTCGGGTCATAACCCCCCGGGTCCACGCCGAACGGCGGCCCTTCAGACGAGGCTCAGATATGAAGAAGCTGTTGACCAGCGCCGCCGTGGCCGCCGCACTGTCCCTGATCGGGGCAAGCTCCGCGGACGCCGCGAAGTACTTCCTGACCGTGGCCGACCCCGGCGCGGGCCTGACCGGTTCGCCGTATGGCGAAGTCGACGTCCTGGGCGACGGCACGTCCAGCCTGGACATCACCGTCATGCTCTATGGGACGAACGAGTTCCACTGGACCAACGACGTCAACCACCATGCCCTGGCCTTCGACCTGGTGGGCAATCCCACCATCACGATCTCGGGCCTGGCGTCGAACTTCAGCGGCGGCCCGACGCAGGCGGCCGGCTCGAACTCGGCCTCGCCGTTCGGCGCCTTCGACTACGCCATCAACTTCCCGAAGCTGACCGGTCCGATGCCGGTGATCCAGTCGTTCAACTTCACCGTGACGGGCGCCCCCCACCTGACGCTCGAAACGACCCACAGCTCGCTCGGCGACACCTTCTTCGCCACGGACATCCTCGGGGCGGGTGGCAAGACCGGCAACGTCGGCGCGCAGGTGCCGTTCGGCGTTCCCGAGCCGGCCACCTGGGCCCTGATGATCATGGGCTTCGGCGGGGCTGGGGCCATGCTGCGCCGCCAGCGCCAGAAGCTGGCGACCGCCACCGCCTGATCAAAGACCTGACTTGGACATCGACTGGCCCGCCCCGGCCTCGCCGGGGTGGGCCTTTCTTTTGGCCCCTAGACTCTGCGGCTGACGATCAGCGGCAGGCCCCCCTTGGGCCGCAGCGCGATGTCCGAGGCGACCTCGACCCTGTGGCCCGGGACCGGGGCGAATTCATAGCGGGCGAGCCACTCGGCCAGCACCAGCAGGGCCTCCGCCGTGGCGAACTGGGCGCCGATGCAGATGCGGGGGCCCGCGCCGAAGGGAATGTACTGGAAGCGGTGCTGGGCGGCGCGGGCCTCGGGCGCGAACCGCTCCGGGTCGAAGGCGTCGGGATCGTCCCAGAGCGCCTGATGGCGGTGGACCACCCAGGGCCAGATGCCGACGAGGTCGCCCTTCCTGACCGCCAGCGGCCCGATTTCGTCGTCGTCGGCGGCCTGGCGCTCGATGCGCGGGGCGGGCGGATAGAGCCTGAGCGCCTCATCCAGCACCCAGCGCAGGTAGGTGAGGTTCTCCAGCACCGCCTGCGGGTCGCCGTGGTTCAGCGCATCGCGCGCCTCCTCGGCCGCCCAGGCCTGGGCCTGTGGCTGCTCGCTCAACAGGTAGAGGGTCCAGGCGAGGGCGTTGGCGGTGGTCTCGTGCCCGGCGACCAGGAAGGTGACGGCGTTGGAGAGCACCAGGCGCGCGGCGTCGGCCCGACCGAGTTCGGGCTCGAAGGCCTCGATCAGCCGGGTGATGAAGTCCGGCGGCGGGTCGGCCGCGCCCTGGCGGCGGGCCACGAAGGCGGCGATGCGGTCGCGCATGACGCGCTGCGCCTTCGCCCCCTTGGACAGCCGGTCGAGCCAGGCGACGCCCAGCAGGGTGGTGGGCTTGGGCCGGCCGGCGTCGGCCAGGGCGGTGGCGACCAGATCGGCGGCCTCGTCGCCGGCCAGGCCGTGCTCGCCGGAGAACAGGGCGCGGCTGATGACGTCGAAGGTCAGCCCTGTCGCGGTCCTGGCGACGTCGATGACGCCCGGCGTCCAGTCGGCGACGGCATCCTTCGCCGCCTCGGCGAAGAGCGGCATGAACTCGGCCACGGCCGCGGGGGTGAACACCGGCGCCATCAGCCGCCGCTGGCTCTTCCATGCCGGGCCGTCGGCGCCGAAGAGGCCGTCGGCGAGCAGGGGCAGGAGCGCGGGCAGGAAGCTCGGCCGCACATAGTTCGGCTGGTTGTCCAGCAGGATGCGGCGGATGCCCTCCGGGCCGCTGACCAGGTGGTAGTTCACGCCCACGATCCGGCGGGAGCCGTAGAGCTGCTGGAAGCCGGGCGCGGCGCAGCTCGCCACCGGATTGCGCGCGGTCTCGCCGACGAACAGCTTCCAGACCGGCACGGGCGTCGCCGGACGCGCGGGATGCGTCGGGACGAAGCGCTCCGAAGCCGGCGCGGTGACGCGCATGTCCATGACCGCCTCCTCCAGAGGCCCAGGCCGCAAACCTGACCCTCATGCTGCGCCGCAGCAACGTAGAAATTGTGGCGCGGTCTGTGAGTTCCTTTCCCGCTCCGCGGCTAGGAACTTACTCCACGGGCTCGCAGTCGATGCGGCCGACGCCGCCGTGCTGCAGCAGGAAGACGGCGTCCTGCGGCACGTCCTGCTGGGCCGCGCCGTCGCGGCCGAGGCCCGCGTAGAGGCCGCGCAGCACGCGGCCGGAGATCCCGTGGCTGACCGCGATGACGCGGCGCTCAGGCTCCGGCGGCAGCTCGGCGAGCCAGGCGCCGACGCGCGCGCAGACCTCGTCGTAGGTCTCGCCGGCCGAGGCGTCGAAGGCCCAGCCGGTCCGCCCAAAGGTCTCAGGGTGCTCGGCCTCCAGTTCGGCGCGCAGCCGCCCGTCATGAGGACCCCAGCTCATCTCCTTCAGGCGGTCGTCCAGCTCGACGGGCAGGCCGCCCAGCCGCGCCGAGATGACGTCGGCGGTTGCGTGGGCCCGGCCCAGCGGGCTGGAGACGATGCGCCAGCCGTCGCGCTCGCGGATCAGGTCGCGCAGCAGCCGGCCGACGGCATGGGCCTGGCGCTGGCCGAGCTCGGTGAGCGGCGAGTCCACATGGCCCTGGATGCGGCGTTCGCGGTTGAACTCGGTCTGGCCGTGCCGAACGAGGTAGATCACGCGAGGACGGTCACTGGCGCTCGTTCAGCACCGAGACGTTCTGGCGGCGCACCACCGGATGCGAGGTCGAGAGCCCGCCGTCGACGGCGATGGTCTGGCCGTTCACGTAGGAGGCGTCGTCGCTGGCCAGGAACAGGCCGGCGCGGGCGATCTCGTCCGGGATGCCGTAGCGGGTGAGCGGGTTGAGCTGGCCGATCTTGCCCTCGGTGCCCTTGGCGCGGGAGGCGTCGAAGATCGGTTTGGTCATGCCGGTCTCGATCAGGCCCGGCGCGATGGCGTTGATCCGCACGCCGGTGCCGTAGAGTTCGTTGGCGGTGGTCTTCACCAGGCTGATGACGCCGGCCTTCGAGGCCGAGTAGGCCGGTCCGCCCGCGCCCGAGCGGATGCCGGCCACCGAGGCGGTGCAGATGATCGCGCCGCGGCCGTTGGGGATCATCGCCTTGGAGGCGTGCTTCACGGCCAGGAAGGGCCCGATCAGGTTCACCCGCAGGATCTCGGCCCAGTAGTCGGGGGTCTGGTCGGGCAGCGGCACCCAGCCGCCGGAGATGCCGGCGTTGGCCCAGACGACGTCGAGCGAGCCGAACTCGGCCTGGGCGCGGGCGACGTAGTCCTGGACGAAGGCCTCGTCGCCGGCGTCGCCTTCCAGGCCCACGGCCTTGCCGCCGGCCTTGCGGACCATCTCGGCGGTCTCGGCCACGGTCGGAGCCTTGTCGCAGCAGACCAGGTGCGCGCCTTCGCGGGCGAAGAGCAGGCTGGCCGCGCGGCCGATGCCGCTGGCCGCGCCGGTGATCACGGCCGTGCGGCCCTCGAGACGTCCCATAGTGGCTCCTTTAGCGCAGCCGCAGGTTGGCGACGAGACCGGCGGCGACCAGCAGGCATAGCGGCGAATAGACGATCTGGTTGAGCCGGTGGAAGGGCGTGCCCTCGGCATAGCGCCAGATCGGCGGCGCGAACACGCTGAGACCGCGCAGCAGGAAAACGGCGGTCAGGCCCAGATAGGCGGCCATCCCCGCCGTGGCTGCGAAGCCGGCCGGCAGAACACGCGCGCTGACGACGTAGACCACGAGGGCGCCGGTCAGGATGGCAGCGGCCACCAGCACCGTCGGGGCCTTGCCGGGCATGCCTGCGCCGCGCGTGCCCACGACGGTCGCCGCCAGGCTCGCCCCATCGGTCCCCGGCCAGACCAGTCCGAACGCCCAGGCCAGATGCAGGCCGCCGATCGCCGTCAGCACGGCGATGAGCCCAAGCGCCACGGGCCCGGCCGCGCCGCCGCCCATCAGGCCTCGGCTTTCGCGCGCGCCGCGGCGGCGGTGATGGCGTCGACGAAGGTGTCGTAGAGGCCGGGCGGCAGGTCGTGGCCCATGCCGGGGATGATGCGCAGCTCCGCGCCGGGGATGGCGGCCGCGATCGCCTGGCCGCCCACCGGCATCAGCAGCGGATCGTTTTCGCCGTGCAGCACCACGACCGGGATTTTCAGCCTGCCCAGCTCGGCGGTGCGGTCGCCGTCGGCGCCGACCGCGGCGCGCTGGTGGGCCACGCCGCGGGGATAGAAGGCGCGGCGGTATTCGGCGATCACCCGCTCGCGGGCGTCGGCCTCGTCCCACGGATAAGCCGGGCTGCCGATGGTCTTCATGTTCTGCACCCGGTCGGCCACGTAGGCTTCGAAGTCGGCCTCGGGGTCGGGCGGCGGGAGGTCGAGCACCGCCAGGGCTTCGGGCGTGGACTTGAAGGCGTCCTGCGCGCCGGTCGTGGACATGATCGAGGTCATCGAGAGCACGCGGTCGGGATGGTCGATGGCCATCCGCTGGACGATCATGCCGCCCATCGAGACCCCGGCGATGTGCGCCTTCTTGACGCCGGCGGCGTCCAGCACGGCGACGCCGTCGTTGGCCATGTCGGCCAGCGTGTACTTCTCCGTCGGGCGCGAGGAGAGGCCGACGTCGCGGTTGTCGAAGCGGATGGCGCGGTAGCCCCTGGCGACCAGCTTCTCGCAGAACGCCTCGGGCCAGCGGGTCATCTGCGAGCCCAGGCCGTTGACCAGCAGGACGGCGTCCGGCCGGTCCTCTCCGAAGCTCTGCCACTCGATCTCGACGGCGCCGTTCTTCGCGCGGGGCATGGTGGGTCCTCCGGTGTCTAGGGGATGAGCAGCACGCGGCCGACGGCCTGGCGGCTTTCGATGTAGCGATGGGCCTCGGCGGCGTCCTTCAGCGGGAAGGTCTTGTCGATGAGCACCTTCAGGGAGCCGTCGGCGACGTCCTGGATCAGCTGCTGGATGGTGTCGTGCACCCGGTCGGTGGCGATCTCGGCGCCCAGGAAGACGCCGGAGAGGCTGCGGTTGCCGCCCATCATCGAGCCCACGTCGACCTTCATCGGCTCTCGGCCGGCCTGGCCGACCATGGAGACGCGGCCGCGGTATGCGAGGCTGAGGATCGAGGTCTGCAGCGTGGGCCCGCCGACCGGATCGACGATCACGTCGGCCATGTGCTTGTCGGTGAGCCGGCCAACCTCCTGAACGACGTCGTCGCGCACGTAGTTGATGCCGTGGGTCAGGCCATAGGGCTTCAGCCGCTCCAGCCGCTCTTCCGAGGAGGCGGTGGCCAGCACCATGGCCGCGCCGGCCCGCGCGGCGAGCTGGATCGCGGCCACGCCGACCCCGGAGGCGCCGGCCTGCACCAGCACGATCTCGCCCTTCTTCATGCGGCCGAACTCGAACAGGCAGTCGTGGGCTGTGCCGAACGGCACCGGGATCGCCGCGGCGGCCCGGATGTCCATGCCGGGCGGGATCACCCAGGCGGTCCTGGCCGGCACGGCGCGCAGCTCGGCGTGGCTGCCGAAGCCGCCGGTGGTGACCACCTTGTCGCCGACCTTGATGGTCTCGACCTCGTCGCCCACCTGCACCACCTCGCCGGCGGCCTGGTAGCCCACGATGTGCGGCTTGGTGACCAGCTGGCCGCGGAAGCGGTTGAGCGTGTCGCCGCCCTCGATCGAGACCGCCTCGACGCGGATCACGATCCCCTTGCGGTGGCACTCGGGGTCGGGGACCTCCTCGTAGCGGAACACGTCGGGCCCGCCGTTCTCGTAGTAGACCGCCGCCTTCATGGTCGCGCTTCCCCTGGCCAGCCGGGCTTGGCAAACATCTGTTTGATCGAACGCATCCCACGCAGCCGCAGCGCACGCAAGACGGAGAGGGCCCGGTCAGCGGCCGCAACAAGCGTGGCCTTAAGGTTGTCTAGAGCTTTATGACTCCCTTATCCGCCGGTTGGGGGCGGTGAGAGTCGGGGCGCGTGAACATCTTCTTCGCATGCGGGGCCCCGAAGTCGGGGACCACCTGGCTGCAGCGCGTGCTGGACGCCCACCCCGAGGTCTGCTGCTCGGGCGA
Source organism: Phenylobacterium sp. (assembly GCA_045802455.1). Taxonomy (GTDB): domain Bacteria; phylum Pseudomonadota; class Alphaproteobacteria; order Caulobacterales; family Caulobacteraceae; genus Phenylobacterium. Next base: position 8,278 of record JBJMQX010000136.1, read on the forward strand.
AGGCCATTTCATCCAGCGGTTCAGCGCGCCGATCGCCAAGAGCGTGAACGCCTACAACCGCGAGCTCGTGGCCGTCGCCAGCCAGGTCTACGAGGGCGAGCCATACTACCAGCCGGTCGGCCAGCCGGAGTTCGACGCGCTGATCCGGGACTTCATCCTGGGCCGGCTCAGCGCCCGGGCGGGTCCGCAGACCCGCTGGATCGGCGACAAGACGCCGACCTACACGCGCCACCTGGAGCAGCTGAACCGGCTGTTTCCAGGCGCCAAGGTCATCCACATCGTCCGCGATCCACGCGACGTCGCCGTCTCGCGCATGGCGCACTCGCGACGCGCCGGGGCGGGCGCGGCGACGACGCCGGGCTCGGAGGAGCATCGCCTGACCCTGGAAGGCGCCGTGCGCATGTGGCGCGAGGCGGTGAGCGCCGTGGACGCCTTCGCCGCCGCACATCCCGGCCAGACGCACGAGCTGCGCTACCGCGACCTGCACACCGATCCGATCGGCGAGATCGGGCGGCTGTTCGGCTTCCTGGGCGCGCCCGCGCCGCGGGTGCTGGTCCAGCGTATCGCCGCGCAGACCTCGTTCAAGGCGCTCTCCGGCCGCGCGCCGGGCGAGGAGGACGCCAGCTCGTTCCTGCGCAAGGGGCTGCCGGACGACTGGCGCAGCGGCCTGGACGAGGCCTCCGCCCGCTTCGTCACCGACGAATGCGGCGAGCTGATGCGCGCCAAGCGCTTCGCGGCCTAAGAACGCCCTCCGCCTCGGCCGCCCTGGACAGCTCGCGCCGGGCCGTCGATGTTCGTCTGAAATAGAGAGCGGGAGAGCGCGAGGATGGCGACACGGGCCTTGGTGCTGGGCGGCGGCGGCCCGGTGGGGATCGCCTGGGAGAGTGGGCTGGTGGCCGGCCTGGCGCAGGGCGGGGTGGACCTGGCGGAAGCGGACTTCACCATGGGCACGTCGGCCGGGTCGTTCGTGGGCGCGCGGCTGGCGCTGGGCGCCGACCGCAAGACCTTCGCCGACGCGCTGATCGCCGACCAGATTCCCGGCGAGGCGCAGCCCCCGCGCGGCGGCGGCGGTGCGCCGCCGGACCTTTCCAAACTGATGCAGCTGATGGGCGAGGCCCAGGGCGGCACGCGCAACCCGGCCGAGGTGCGGGCCGAGATCGGCGCCTGGGCGCTGGCCGCCGAGACGATGAGCGAGGACGCGTTCATCGAGAGCTTCGGCCGTTCGTTCTCCAGCCTGCCGGTCGACGCCTGGCCGGAGCGCGGCTTCGCCTGCACGGCGGTGGACGCCGAGACCGGCGCGTTCCAGCTCTGGACCTCGGACGCCAGGGTGGGCGTGGTGCGCGCGGTGGCGTCGAGCTGCTCGGTGCCGGGGATCTATCCGCCGGTGACGCTGAACGGCCGGCGCTACATCGACGGCGGCATGCGCTCGTCCACCAACGCCGACATGGCGGTGGGCTATGAGCTGGTGGCGGTCGTCGCGGTGCGCCTTGGCGCGGCGGGCGGCGCACTCGGCGAGCGGATCGCGGCGCGGTTCAACGAGGAGATCGAGACCCTGCAGGGCGGCGGCGCGACGGTGGTGACGATCACCCCCGATGAGGCCAGCATCGAGGCCTTCGGGCCCAACCTGATGGACTTCCGCCGGCGGCCCGGCGCGGCCAGGGCGGGTCTCGCCCAGGGGTTGGAATACGCCGCCCCGCTCGCGCCCTACTGGAATGCCTGAAAGAAAAGGGCCGCCCCGGGGAGAGGCGGCCCAGTCTTAGACGGAGAGTAGTCCATGTGCGGACATGTACTCGGTGGCCGCATTCACCGGACGCGGTTCGGCTGAGGCGAAGTGCGCCAAACCGGGACTCGTCGGCAAATACGCAGCAATCGCCGCGCCAGCCCGTCAGCCGTTGGTTTTCACGAAGGCGCGGATGGCGGCCACGACCAGGTCCTGGTCGTCTTCGGAGAGGTAGGGGTGCATGGGCAGGCTGATCACCCGCCCCGCCTTGGCGTCGGTGACCGGCAGGCCAGCCGGCGCGGTGGGATAGGCCGAATAGACACCCTGGCGGTGGATCGGGATCGGATAGTAGACGGCGGTCGGCACGCCCTTGTCCCGTAGATAGGGGGCGAGATGGTCGCGGCCGGCGGGCCCCTCGGGCAGCTCGATGGTGTACTGGGCCCAGACGCTGACCCCGCCGTCGATCACCCTGGGCGTCTTCACGAGGTCGCCGAGGCCGGCGGCATAGCGGTCCGCGACGCGGTTGCGGGCGGCGATCTCGTCCTCGAAGATCTTCAGCTTCTCGATCAGGACCGCCGCCTGGATGGTGTCCATCCGCGCGTTCATCCCGATACGGACGTTCAGGTACTTGGGGTCGTGCTCGAAGGTCCTGCCTTCGATGTCGGATTTCACCGCCTGGCCGTGGACCCTGAGACTCACGAAGAGGTCGTGCAGCCGCGCGTCCTTGGAGAGCACCGCCCCGCCGTCCCCGTAGCAACCGAGCGGCTTGGCCGGGAAGAAGGAGGTGGTGGCGACGTCGGCCCAGTGGATCGGGTGCTGGCCGCCCAGCGTGCAGCCGAAGCCCTGGGCGGAATCGGCGATCAGCTTCAGGCCGTGCTTCTGGGCGATGCGGGCGATTGCGGGGTAGTCGGCGGGCTGGCCGAAGAGGTCGACGGCGATCACCGCCCTTGGGGTAAGCCTGCCTTCGCGCTTCACCGCCTCGATGGCGGCCTGCAGGCTCTCCGGGTCGAGGTTGTATGTCTCGGGATCGATGTCGACGAACACCGGCGAGGCGCCCACCAGCGGCATGGCCTCGGCGGTCGCGGCGAAAGTGAAGGAGGGGCAGAAGACCGCGTCGCCCGGCCCGATCCCCCAGGCCATTAGCGGCAGCACCAGGGCCTCGGTGCCCGACCCGCAGGAGAGCGCGAAGGGCGCCTGGCCGAAGGCGGCGAGCTGGCGCTCGAATTCTACGATCTCGGGACCCATGACGTAGGCGCCGGAGCGGACCACCTTGAGGATGGCGTCCTCCAGCGGCTGGCCCAGGCGCTTCCTCTGGGCCTGCAGGTCGATGAACGGGATCATGGCGTCTCTTCGCGTCGGCTTAAGAACCGGCGGGCTCATGCCATGCGTCGGGTGAGGCCTCCAAGACACGCTTGGTGTCGCACTGTTGCGGCATGGCGCTGTTCGCGGAACGGGGGCATGCTCGCGCCAGACATTCCCGGGGGACATGGACATGGTGGCGACGACGATTCCCGAGGCCCGGACACGCTCGGGCTATTTCTATGTGTGGATGGCGGCGGCCTGCGCGCTCATCGCCTTCGGCGGCTTTGCCGAGACCTACTGGCTGCAGGTGGCGCAGGGCACCTTCGTGGGTGGGCCGCTGCTGCACCTGCACGGTTTATTGTTCTCGGCCTGGACCCTGCTGTTCCTGTCGCAGACCTGGCTGGCGGCCAACGACCGGCTGGAGCACCACCGCGCCTGGGGCCTGGTCGGCATCTCCCTGGCGACGGCGCTGGTGTTCGTCGGCATGGCGACGGCGATCGCCAGCATGACGGCGCGGATCCCGGTCGACGGCGACATCGCGCGCCGCTTCCTGGTGGTGCCGGTCACCGCGCTGGGCGGGTTCGCCGTGATGTTCGTGGCCGCGGTCGCCAACATCAACCGCCCGGACTGGCACAAGCGGTTCATGCTGGCCGGCACGGTCTCGCTGCTGAACGCGGCCATCGCGCGCTTCTTCTTCGTTGCGACGACCGGGGGCGGGCCAGGCGCGCGCCCTGGCCTGACCACGCCGCCGCCGCTTCCCGCGACGATCGTGGCCGGCGGCATCGGCGACCTGCTGCTGGTGATCGGCGCGGTCTACGACTGGCGCACGCGCGGGCGGGTGCATCCGGCCTACTGGGTCGGTGGAGCGGTGGTCCTGGGGCTGCAGGTGCTGCGCGTGCCGCTGGGCGGCAGCAGCGCCTGGCTGGCCTTCGCCGACAGCTTGGGCAAGTTCGCGCACTGAGGCGCTACAGGATGGGTGGCAGGCTCACCGTGAGGGTCCCGACCACCGCGGCGTCGCAGGCTTTCGGCTGGAAGCCGCAGTTGGCCCGGGTGCGGTCGGTGTCGACGTAGCGCAGCTCGAAGGTCAGGGTCTTCCAGACCGCGGCGGCGCCCAGGCTCCAGCAGGTGCGGTCATGGCCACGGCCAAGGCCCTGGCGGCCGAGCTGGGCCTTCAGGGTCAGGGCCTTGGAGACGGCGTAGTCGGCCTCGCCCTCGGCCCGCGCCACCGGGCCGGAGCCGTAGGAGCTCGCCGGGACATAGGCGGTGAGGGCGCTGACGGTCCAGGGGCCGGCGGTGCGCTTCAGCTGGGCCGAGGCCTGCAGGAAGTCGAACGTCGGGCCGGGCGTGCGGTTGTCTGGAAAGGACGAGGACATCGCCTGCAACTTGAGCTCCGTCTGGCCGGCGTCGAGGCGGAAGGTCTTTCCGGCGTAGGCGTCAAGCTCGTAGCTGGGCGCTCCGGCGTAGCCGAAATCGACCTGCGTCGCGAAGACGCCGGCGAACAGGCCCTCGGCATTCTGCCAGTGGACGTAGCCCTGCACGACCGGCCGGCCGCGGGACTCGCTGACGCCCTGGTAGCGGTAGTCGCTGGCCAGGGTGATGGCGGAGAAGACGCCGCCCCAGTCCGCCGCGTGGGCGGCCGGGGCGAGCGGAAACAGCAGGCTTGCGAGAGCGAGGACGCACTTCATCGCCCAGCGTCTAGCCTTCGACGGGCGTTCAGTAGTATTGAAATCGCTACATGAGTGATTTCGATCTCACGCAAATACGCCGGTTGGACGGCGGCCTGCTGCTGGTCTTCCGCGAACTATTGCGGACGCGCCGCGCCGGCGCGGTCGCCGAGCGGCTGGGGCTCAGCCCCTCGGCCATCAGCCATGCGCTGAACCGCCTTCGCGACCTCTTCGACGATCCGCTTTTCATCCGCCGCCCGCATGGCTTCGAGCCCACACGGAGGGCTGAGGAACTGGGCCCACAGGTCGAGGCGCTGCTGGAGCTGACCGGCCGCACGCTGACGCGCGACGCCGGCTTCGATCCGGCGGGCAGTACGCGGAGTTTTCGCTTCGCCGCGCCGGAGTTCGTCACCGCGCTCGTCGGGGCCGCACTTATCGGGCGCTTGAAAACCACCGCTCCGGCGGTGAGCTTCGGGATCGGCTTCTTCGGCGAGGAGGACGCCTTCCGGGCGCTGCGGAAAGGCGAGATCGACTTCGCCATCGGGCGGTTTGGCGCCGCGCGGCCGGGCTTCACCGTCGAGCCGCTGTTCGAGGACCACTACTGCGTGGCCGCGCACAAGGATCACCCTCAGCTGAAGGGCGCCATCGACGAGGCTCAGTGGCGCGACCTGGGCCACATCTATGCCTGGTCGGCCTCGGAGGTGGGCGGCGACACGAGCGAGGCCCCGACGGTCAAGCACCTGGCGTCCGTGCCGGGGTGGCTGACCGCCCTGACGATGGCGGCCTCGACCGACGGGCTGGTCACCTGCCCCCGGCGGCTGGCGGAACGCCACGCCGAAAAGCTGGGCCTGCAGGTGCTCGACCTGCCGTTTCCGCCGAACCGGATCAGCGTCTCGGTGATGCGGCGCGCGGGCGGACGCGACGGGGGCGTCGACTGGTTCCTGGAGTGCGTGAGGGACGCGGCGGAGGGGTGAGCGTCAGATCTGCCGCGCCCGGCCTTCCCAGTAGGGGGCGCGGACCTTGTTGCGCATGATCTTGCCGGCTTCGGAGCGGGGGAGCTCGCTGACGAAGTCGAGGGCGCGGGGGACCTTGAAGGCCGGCAGGTTGGCGCGGGCGAAGGCCAGGATCTCCTGGGCGAGCTCCTCGGACGGCGAGAAGCCTTCCTTCAGGAGGATCACCGCGCGCACCTGCTCGCCCCACTCCGAATGCGGAACGCCGACGGTGGAGGAGTCCTCGACCGCGTCGTGCTTGATCAGCTCGTTGTCGATCTCCTGCGGGTAGATGTTGACCCCGCCGGAGATGATCGTCTCGGCGTCGCGGCCGGTGAGGAACAGATAGTCGTCCTCGTCGTAGTAGCCGACGTCGCCCAAGGTGAAGTAGTCGCCGACCCGGCTCTTCTGGGTCTTGGCCTCGTCCTTGAAGTAGGTGAAGCCGCCGCCCGGCGGCAGCTGGTGGTAGATCTTGCCGGGCACGCCCGGCGGGCACTCGGTCCCCTCGTCGTCGAGGATCTTCGAGCCCAGCAGTTCGGGGCGGCGGCCGACGCTGCCCGGCTTCTTCAGCCACTCCTCGGCGCTGATCACGAAGCCCGCGCCGCCCTCGGAGCCGGCGTAGTACTCGTTCACGATCGGGCCGAACCACTCGATCATCGCCAGCTTCACCTCCGGCGGGCAGGGCGCGGCGCCGTGGATGATGTATTTGACGTGGCTGACGTCGTACTTCGCCTTCACGTCGTCCGGCAGCGCCAGCAGGCGCTGGAACATGATCGGCACCAGGTGCATGTGCGTGACGCGCTTCTCGACGATGGTGCGCAGCACGCCTTCGGAATCCCACTTGTCGTAGAACACCAGCTGGCATCCGGCGCCCATCGAGCCGCGCACGTCGAACGCCAGCGGCGCGGCGTGGTAGGCGGGGCCGGCGCAGAGCTGCACCGACGTCGCGTGGTCGTAGCCGCGCATGGCGTACATCGCCTGCGGCACCGGCGGCGGCGGCGCGGCGCGGTAGACCCCCTTCGGGCGGCCGGTGGTGCCCGAGGTGTACATCATCGAGTTCCCCGGCGTGGGATCGTCGATGTCGGCGCCGTCCAGGCGGGCGAGGGCGGCGTCGTAGTCGAGGAAGCCCGGGAGCGACCCGCCGATGGCCACCTTGACCTTCAGGCCGGGACACTGGGCGGCGGCGGCCGCGGAGGCGGCGACGCGGGCGTCGAAGAAGCCGGCCTTGGCCTCGCAATCGTTCACGATGTAAGCGATCTCGTCGGCGGTCAGGTGCCAGTTGACCGGGGTGATGCGCCAGCCGGCGCGCAGGGTGGCGGCCAGCACCTCGACGAACTCGGCGCGGTTGGAGCAGACCAGCGCCACGGCGTCGCCAGGCTTCAGCCCGTGCTGGCGCAAGAGGCGCACGATGCGGTTGGCCTGGGCGTTGACCCTGCCCCAGCTGTGGGTCTTGCCGTCGGGATCGTGGATGAAGGTCGCTTCGGGCTTCAGGCCGGCCCAGGCGGCGACGGTCATGCCGGTCATGGCGGCGGCGCCCAGCCGGTCGTCGAGGCTCACGCGGTCCTTCAGGTCTTCCATAAATCCTCCCGGGCGCCCGGCTTCGGGGCGCGAACAATGGCTTTTGGAGGCGCCCGGAAGCTGGACTAATGGTCCGAGCCGGTCAGGTCCGGAGGCCTCGCGGCCACAATCACACGCCAGGAAGCAGGCGACAATTGGGAGTGGGGACGAGCGTCAGGCGACGTCGCGTCGTCCGCCAAGTCATTGCACTGAGTCTGGGCTTGACTGAACGTTCAACCAAGTGCTTACTGGAACGATCAATCAAGTGATGTCGGAACCGATGGACACCCGCCTGCGCATCCTGATCTCGGCCATGGAGCTGTTCTCGGAGAAGGGCTTCGGCTCGACGTCGATCGCCGACATCCTGTCGCGCAGCCAGGCCAATTCCGGCAGCCTCTACCACTTCTTCCCCGGCAAGCAGGACGTGCTGGTCGGCGTGCTGGAGCTCTACCGGGATGGCATCGGCGAGATGCTGCTGGAGCCGGCATGGCAGGGCGTGGACGATCCCATCGAACGGATCTTCGCGCTGCTGAACCGCTACCGGGCCGCGCTGCTGGAAAGCGAGTGCGTCTACGGCTGCCCGATCGGCAGCCTGGCGCTGGAGCTGCACGAGCCCGATCCGCAGGTTCGCGACCTGCTGGCGCAGAACTTCACCAACTGGACCGCGGCGATCGGCGGCTGTCTGCAGGCGGCCGGCCCGCGCCTGCCGCGCGGGACCGACATCCAGGCGCTCGCCGAATTCATCCTGACCACAATGGAGGGCGGGGTGATGCAGGCGCGCACCCACCGCGAAATCGCCTATTTCGATCGCAGCATCGGCCAGCTGCGCCAGCACCTGGCGCTGCTGGAGCAAACCGCCCGGCAGGGCGTCGGGCGGCCGCACTGAGCGGCGCTTCCAAGGGGGATCTCACACATGCCACCGGTGAATTGGCTGGCCGTGCTCGCGGCCGCGCTGTCCAGCTTCCTGCTGGGCGGGCTCTGGTACTCGGCGCTCTTCGCCAAGCCCTGGCAACGCGCGGCGGGGCTGTCGGACGATGACGTGCGCGGCGGCAACAAGGCGCTGATCTTCGGCGGCGCCTTCGGGCTGTCGTTCGTCGCCGCGGCGGTGTTCGCGATGTTCCTGGGCCCCAAGGCGACGCTGGCGTTCGGGACGGCGGCCGGCTTTGGCGCGGGGCTCTGCTGGGTCGCCGCGAGCTTCGGGATCAATTACCTCTTCGAACGAAAGCCGCTGCCGCTGTTCTTGATCAACGGCGGCTACCACACCGTCCAGTTCACCGCGATCGGGGCGATCCTGGGGGCCTGGCATTGATGCGCCGGCTCGCGCTGGCCGCCGCCGGCTGCCTGCTTGCGGCAGGCCCCGCCGCAGCCCACGCCGCCGCGGATCTCGCCGCGGTCCGCGACACCTCGACGGTCGATCAGACGGGCGCGAGGCTGCTGCGCGACGTCGTCATGATCCACGCGTCACCGCGCGCCGTCTGGAAGGCGCTGACCGACCAGGCGGCCTACCGCGCCTGGGTGGCTCCGGCGAGCTTCGTGGAGTTCCGGGTCGGGGGCGCGGTGGAGGTGGCGTTCGATCCGAACGGCAAGGCCGGCGATCCGGGCAATCTGAAGCAGGAGATCGTGGCCTACATGCCCGAGCGCCTGATCGTCTTCCGCAATGTGCAGAATCCGGGTCCGGGCGGGGCGGCCTACCGACGGCTGGCGATCGTGCTCGAGCTCGCGCCCGTCGACGGCGGCACGCAGGTCAGCCTGTCCCAGGTGGGCTATCGGACGGGGCCCGAGTTCGACGCGATGTACGACTTCTTCGGGACCCACAATCCCGAGTTCCTGGCTGACCTGAAGGCGTTCGCCGAGGTGCGCCGCTAAGCCTTGCGGAACACCCAGATCTCGCCGACGCCGCCCAGCGGGATCGGCGGGCGGTCGAGATCGAGGCCCGCGGCTTCCGCCAGCGGCTGCGGGTCGGTCCAGTAGTAGGTCAGCCGTTCCCTGGAGCGGCGGAGCGCGGCGCCCCGGGCGTCGAGCTCGACATATTCGATGACCTGGTCCAGCCGCCCGATCGCCTCGCGGAAGCTGCGTTCGCGGAGGTAGAGCAGGAGCCTTCCGCCCCCGGGCGTCGGCTGGTCCAGGACCGGCAGCCCGAGGTCGGCGGGCGCGGGCAGGCGCATGACGTCGACCAGCGGCAGGTGGAAGGCCGCGAGCCCGCCAGCATCGAGGTGGCGGGCGGCGGCGCCGAAGGTGTTGCGCCAGGCCGCGCCGCGCGGAACGTGCGCCAGGGTGAAATAGCCGCAGACCACCAGGTCGAAGCGGCGCTTCAGGTCCAGCGAGGTCATGTCGCCGCGGAGGAACGCCACCCGTTCGGCCGCCGCCGGCGGCAGCTCGGCGCGCCTGGCGAGCGCCTGGCCCAGCATGGCCGGGGCGATCTCGACGCCGGTGACCGAAAGGCTGCGTTCCGCCAGGGCGAAGGCGATGCGGCCGGTGCCCGCGCCCAGCTCCAGCACCGAACCGCCGGGCGGCGCCAGGCCCGCATAGATTTCGACGTCGCCCTGCAGCCGCGCGTCCGCGGCGGTCACCGTGTCGTAGAAGGCCGCGCTCAGCCCCTTCTCGGCATAGTACGGGCGCGCCTGGGCCATCGCCCCTCCCATGGCTTACGCAACCTTCATGTCCCCACCCGTTGCGTTGGATCAAGGCGCGGGCCAAATATCGCGGCGACCAAGCTCGACTTGAGCTTTCGGGGAGCAGACCCACGTGAACATCCTCAAGACCCGCATCGCGCGCGCCGCGCTGATCCTGCTTGCGCCACTGATCATCGCCGGCTGCGGCATCAACACCATCCCGACCAAGGAGGAGCGCGCCAAGGCGCAGTGGGCCGAGGTGCAGAACCAGTACCAGCGCCGCAGCGACCTGATCCCCAACCTGGTCGCCACGGTGAAGGGCTACGCGGCCCAGGAGCAGCGGGTGCTGGTCGAGGTGACCGAAGCGCGCGCCTCGGCGACCCAGGTGAAGGTGGACGCCTCGACGATCACCGACCCGGCCAAGTTCCAGCAGTTCCAGAATGCGCAGGACCGCCTGTCCGGTGTGCTGGGCCGGCTGATGATGATCCAGGAGCGCTATCCCGAGCTGAAGTCGAACGAGAACTTCATGGCCCTGCAGAGCCAGCTGGAAGGCACCGAGAACCGCATCGCGATCGCCCGGCGCGACTACAACGACGCGGTGCGGGACTTCAACACCACGCTGCGCACGTTCCCGCAGGTGTTCTGGGCCAAGACGATGTACGCGAGCTCCAAGCCGATGCAGCTGTTCTCGGCGGCGCCGGCGGCCCAGAATGCGCCCAGCGTCAGCTTCGACACCTCCGCGCCCCCGCCGCCCAACGGCGCGCCCGGCCAGGCGCCCGGCAGCGCCCCGCCAGCCGCCGTCCCGGCGACCAAGTGATCGACGCCCGTCCTGCCCTCCTCCATCGCGGGGGAGGGCTCATCGTCGCAGTCCTGGCCTTCTTCGTGCTGGCCGGCGCGGCGCTAGCGGCCCCCAAGTTCCCGGCGCTCACCGGGCGCGTGGTGGACGATGCGCATGTGCTGTCGCCGGCCACCCAGCAGAAGCTGGATGGCGAGCTCGCCAGCCTGGAGGCGCAGACCGGGCATCAGCTGGTGGTGGCCACCGTGCCCGACCTGCAGGGCTATGAGATCGAGGACTACGGCTACCAGCTCGGCCGCAATTGGGCGCTGGGGCGCAAGGGCGTCAACGACGGGGCGATCCTGCTGGTCGCGCCGAAGGAGCGGAAGGTCCGCATCGAGGTCGGCTACGGCCTGGAGCCGGTGCTCACCGACGCGCTGACCAGCGTGATCCTGCAGCGCAAGGTGCTGCCGCAGTTCAAGGCCGGGCGCATGGAGCAGGGCATCGTCGACGGCGCCGAGGCGCTGGTGGGCCAGCTCGCCCTGCCCGAGGACCAGGCGAAGGCCAACGCCGCCCAGGCCCAGCAGGTGCGCGCAAGCCCGCCGCGGGACCAGTTCCAGCCGGCGTTCCACATCCCGGCGCTGCTGATCATCTTCATCGTCTTCTGGGTGCTGTCGCGGGCGATGCGCGGCCGGGGCGGCGGCCTCTGGTGGCTCCCCTTCCTGTTCATGGGCGGCGGCCGCGGGGGCGGCTGGGGAAGCGGCGGCGGATGGAGCGGCGGTGGCGGAGGCTTCTCCGGCGGCGGCGGCTCGTTCGGCGGCGGCGGCTCATCGGGAAGCTGGTGACGATGCAGGACCTCACCCCCGCCGAGCTGGGCGCCATCGAGGCCGCGGTGCGCGACGCCGAGGCCCGCACCACGGGCGAAATCTACTGCGTGGTGACGCCGGAAAGCTCGCACTACGCGGAGACGCCGATCGCCTGGGCGGCCGGCGTGGCGCTGCTGGCGCCGGCGATCCTGCTGCTGGGCGGCGTTCACGTCAGCCTGCCGGAATTCTTCTCCGCCTGGAGCGCCGACCAGGTCAGCGAGGCGATCGAGATGTCGGTCCGCCGGGCGCTGATCGGGACGATCATCCTGCAGGGCCTGCTGTTCGCGATCACCGCACTGATCGTCGAGATCCCGGCGGTCCGCCGGGCGCTGACGCCGCGCCGGCTGAAGCGGCATCGGGTGCGGCGGCGCGCCGCCGAGCAGTTCGTGGCCAAGAACCTGCACTTGACCCGCGAACGCACCGGCGTGCTGATCTTCGTCTCGCTGGGCGAGCGGATGGCCGAGCTGATCGCCGACGAAGGCATCGCCAAGCACGTGGAGCCGCTGGTCTGGGATCGGGCCGTGGCGGCGCTGACCGAGGGCCTCAAGCGCGGCGAGCCGGCGGCCGGTTTCGCCGCCGCCGTGGGCCTCTGCGCCGACGTGCTCGCAGAAAAATTCCCAGCGCGCGCGGGCGACAATCCGAACGAATTGCCAGACGCCGTCGTGTTACTGCCCAAACCTTGAGGCGATCGGCCGCACGCCGGTATGCCAAGCTTAACGATACATCTTCTGGTATTGCCGCCCCTCGGCGGCCGCGAGAGATTGCGGGCCGGGTGAGGCGGGACGCGCAGAGGCAGTGGATTCCTCCATCGACAAGCTGGGGACTGGCGAGCCGATCGTGCGATCGGCCGCGGACGCGACCCCGCTCGGGATGGCCTTCCAGCTCGAGGCGACGGCTGACGGCGCGCGGCGGTTCACGTTCGTGGGCCAGCGCTGCCTGGCGGTGAACGGGGTGGCGGCGGAGGCGGCGATGGCCGACGCCCGCCTGCTCTACGACATGATCCTGCCGGAGCACCGCGCCGCCTTTGACGCGGCGGAGGCCGAGGCGCTCGCCAGCGGCCAACCGTTCGACGTCGAGCTCGCCATGCGCCGCGCCGATGGCGAGGTGCGCTGGCACCGGATCGCCTCCCTGCCCCGGCCGCAGCCGGACGGGCGCGTGCTGTGGGACGGCCTGCAGATTGACGTCAGCGACCGTCGGCGCATGGCGGCCGAGCTTTCGGAGCAGCGGCGCCGGCTGGAAATGGCCGCGGAGGCGACAGGCCTCGGCTTCTGGGAATGGGACGTCGAAGCCGGCACGGTCACCTGGTCGGATCGCAACCGCCAGCTCTTCGGGCTCGGCCCGACCGATCCGGTGACCGTCCAGCGCTACCTGGAGCTGGTGCACCCCGACGACCGCGATCCCGTGAGGGCCGCCTTCGCGGCGGCGCGCGACAGGCCCGACGGCGGCGACTATTCGCTCGAGCACCGCATCGTGACCCCGGCCGGCGAGACCCGCTGGATATTGACCAACGGGCGCATCGCCACGGATGCGGAGGGCAAGGCGCGGCTGGTGGTCGGCACCTCGCTCGACGTCACCGCGCGCAAGGCTGCCGAGGACCGTCGCAGCCTGCTGATGGGCGAGCTGGCCCACCGCGCCAAGAACGGCATCGCCGTGGTCATGGCGATCGTCGCCCAGACGGCCCGCGGCCAGGAGACGGTGGAGGGCTTCAAGGACCTGCTGATGGCCCGCCTGCAGGCGATGGCCGACGCCCAGGACCTGGTCACCGCCGCGGGCGGCCGGCCGGTGGAGCTGGTCGAGGTGATCGGCAAGGCGATCGCGCCGTTCGGTCCGTCTCGTTTCGAATTGGATCCGACGCTCGCCGGCGTGATGCTGCGCGGCGACCTGGCAGTCGGCGCCGGCCTGCTGCTCTACGAGATGGCCACCAACGCGGTGAAGTATGGCGCGCTTTCCGCCGGCGGCGGGCGCGTGGCGATCGGGCCGGAGGCGGCGGCCGAAGGCCTGGCGGCGTTCCACTGGCGCGAACAGGGCGGCCCAGCGGTCAAGGCCAGCGGCCGCAAGGGCTTCGGCACGCGCCTCCTGGAACAGGTGCTCAGGAACCAGGGCGGCGAGGTCGATTTCCGGTTCGAGCCGCAGGGCTTCCGTGCGGTCGTGGCCTTTCCGACGCCACATACTTCAGCGGCCTAGCGTCCCGATCCCGAAGTTCGCCCATGCCGCCGCTGCCGCCGCGCGAACTTCGGGATCTCCAAGGACGCTAGCAAGTATTTGTTTTTAATGTGGTTCATGGATCAGAAATTCCCACCTGCGCCTGCCGCAAGCTATGTGGGAATTTCTGATCCACCACATTAGAACGCTCTATTCCTTGCCGTTACAGGCGAGGCGGCTCTAAAATTCGCCGGGATCACCCGGAGCGCTCCGCCATGGCCTTCAAGCTCAACGTCAACGGCAAGGTGCTGGAGGCGGATGTCGATCCCGACACCCCGCTGCTCTGGACGCTGCGCGACACCCTCGGCATCACCGGCCCGAAGTTCGGCTGCGGGGTCGGCGCCTGCGGGGCCTGCACCGTGCATATCGACGGCCAGGCGAAGCGCAGCTGCACCCTGCCGGTCTCGGCGGTCGGCGCGTCCAAGATCACCACCATTGACGCCATCGCCGCCGACCCGGTCGGCAAGAAGGTGCAGGCGGCCTGGAGCGAGCTGGATGTCGCCCAGTGCGGCTACTGCCAGCCCGGCCAGATCATGTCGGCGACGGCGCTGCTCACCAAGACGCCGAAGCCCACCGACGCCGATATCGACGCGGCGATGAGCGGCAACATCTGCCGCTGCGCCACCTACACGCGCATCCGCGCGGCCATCAAGCTGGCCTCCGGCCAGCAGAAGGCGTGAAGACCATGACCCTGGAACTGACCGGAACCTCGCGGCGCGACCTCCTGAAGGCCTCCGTCGTCGCCGGAAGCCTCGTGATCTCCTTCCGCGTCGCGGCCAAGGCGGAGGCCGCCGAGGCGGCCGGCGCCCAGGCGCTGAACGCCTATGTCCGCGTGGCGCCGAGCGGCATCGTCACCATCACCGCCAAGAACCCGGAGATCGGCCAGGGCATCAAGACGTCCCTGCCCATGCTGATCGCCGAGGAGCTGGACGTGGCCTGGGAGAACGTCCGCATCGAGCAGGCGGACGCCGATTCCAAGCTCTACGGCCGCCAGTTCGCGGGCGGGTCGCTGGCCACCCCCCTGCACTGGGACGAGCTGCGCCGGGTGGGCGCGGTGGCGCGCGCCATGCTGGTCACCGCCGCGGCGACGGCCTGGAACTGCCCCTCAGGTGAGTGCAAGACCGCCGAGGGCCAGGTGATCCACGTCTCGACCGGGCGCAAGGCGAGCTATGGCTCGCTGGCCGGCCAATGCGCCGGGGTCGCCGCGCCGGACCCCAAGACGGTCCAGCTGAAGGACCCCAAGCAGTACAAGATCATCGGCAAGGCCAAGGCGCAGTACGACACGCCCAAGATCGTCACCGGCCAGCCGCTGTTCGGCATCGACGTGCGCGTGCCGGGGATGCTGTACGCCACCTACGAGAAGGCGCCGGTCTACGGGGCCAAGGTGGCGAGCGCCGACCTCGACGCGGCCCGCGCGGTGAAGGGCGTCCGGAAGGCGTTCGTCGTCGAGGGCGGCTCGGACCTCTCCGGCCTGTTGCCAGGCGTGGCCGTGGTGGGCGACAGCTGGTGGGCGGCGCGCAAGGGCCGCAACCAGTTGAAGACCAAGTGGGCCGACCACCCCACCGCCAAGCAGAGCACGGTGGGCTTCGACGCGCGGGCCAAGGAGCTGGCGGCCGGGGCCCCGATGCAGACCCTGCGCAACGATGGCGACGTGGCCGGCGCGCTGAAGGGCTCGGCGCACGTGGTCGAGGCCGCCTATGCCTATCCGTTCCTGGCGCACGCGCCGCTGGAGCCGCAGAACACCACGGCGCAGTTCAAGGACGGCAAGCTGGAGATCTGGGCCCCGTCGCAGAACCCGGAGCCGGGCCGCCAGCTGGTCGCCAAGACCCTGGGCATCAAGCCCGAGGACATCACCATCCACATGACCCGTTGCGGCGGCGGCTTCGGCCGGCGCCTGTCCAACGACTACATGGTCGAGGCGGCCTGGATCGCGCGTGAGGCGGGCGCGCCGGTGAAGCTGCTGTGGACGCGCGAAGACGACATGCGCCACGACTTCTACCGGCCCGCCGGCTACCACTTCTTCAAGGGCGGGGTGGACGCGGCCGGCAACGTCACCGCCTGGCACGACCACTTCGTGACCTTCGGCGAAGGCAATCAGGTGGCCTCCAGCGCCGGACTGGGCGGCAACGAGTTCCCGTCGCGGTTCCTGGCCAACTGCAAGATCGACCAGTCGACCATGCCGCTGGGCGTGCCGACCGGGCCGCTCCGGGCGCCGGGCTCCAACGCCATCGCCTTCGCCAACCAGGGCTTCATCGACGAACTGGCGGTCGCCGCCGGCGCCGACCCGCTGGCGTTCCGCATGAAGCTGCTGGGCGACAAGCCGACGGTGGGCGAAGGCCCCTCGGGCTACAACGCCGCGCGCATGAAGGGCGTGCTGGCCGCGGTCGAGAAGATGAGCGGCTGGGCGGGCCGGTCCAAGCTGCCGAAGGGCACGGGCATGGGCGTCGCCTTCCACTTCAGCCACCAGGGCTATTTCGCCGAGGTGGTCCAGGCGACCGTCGCCAAGACCGGCCAGGTCAAGGTCGACAAGGTGTGGATCGCCGCCGACGTGGGCAAGCAGATCGTCAACCCGTCCGGGGCGCTGAACCAGGTGCAGGGTGCGGCGCTGGATGGGCTGTCCGCAGCCCTCTTCCAGAAGATCACCATCGAGAACGGCGCGGCCAAGGAGTCCAACTTCGGCAACTATCCGCTGCTGCGGATGAAGGACGCGCCGCCGGTCGAGGTGAAGTTCGTGATGACGGAGTATCCGCCGACCGGCCTGGGCGAACCCGCCCTGCCGCCGGTGATCCCGGCCCTGGTGAACGCCATCCACGCCGCCACCGGCAAGCGCATCCGCTCGCTCCCGATCGACCCGAGCCAGCTAAAGGCTTAGGCCGCGCAGATCCTCCCCGCAGGGGGAGGTGGCCCGAAGGGACGGAGGGGGTCCCCAGCCTCGGAGTCGGCGGCCGAAACCCCCTCAGTCGGCCTTGCCGACAGCTCCCCCTGAGGGGGAGCATCTGATGGCGCTTGGCCTTGTCCGCTGCATTTGCTTGATGGTCCCTGAGGCGGCGTGAGACCGCTCGGTAGATCGGGACGACGTTCAGGTGCAGAAGCTGCTCATCGCCAACCGGGGCGAGATCGCGGTCAGGATCGCGCGGACCGCGGCCGAGATGGGCTGCGCCACCGTCGCGATCTATTCCGAGGACGACGCGGCCAGCCTGCACACCCGCAAGGCCGACGAGGCGGTGGGGCTGAAGGGCTCCGGGCCGGCGGCCTATCTGGACATCGCCCAGGTGGTGGCGGCCGCGGAGGACGCCGGCTGCGACGCCGTGCATCCAGGCTACGGGTTCCTGTCGGAGAACGCCGCCTTCGCGCGGGCCTGCGCCGAGGCCGGGCTGACGTTCGTCGGGCCGACGCCGGAAACGCTGGAGCTGTTCGGCGACAAGAGCCGCGCCCGGGCGCTCGCCCAGCAGTGCGGCGTCCCTGTGCTGCCGGGGACGGACGGGGCGACGTCGCTGGAAGACGTGCAGGCGTTCTTCAAGAGGCTGGGCAAGGGCGCCGCGGTGATGGTCAAGGCCGTGGCCGGCGGCGGCGGGCGCGGCATGCGGCCGGTCACCAGGGCCGACGACCTGCCGGCAGCGTTCGAGCGCTGCGCGTCGGAAGCCAAGGCGGCGTTCGGCAATGGCGACCTCTATGTCGAGCGGTTCCTGGCCCGCGCGCGGCACATCGAGGTGCAGATCGTGGGCGACGGCGCCTCGGTCAGCCACCTCTGGGACCGCGAGTGCAGCCTGCAGCGCCAACGGCAGAAGGTGGTCGAGATCGCGCCGGCCGACATGCTGCCGATGGACCTCCGCGAGCGGCTGTTCGCGGCCGCGGTGGCGCTGGGCGAGGCGTCGGGCTACCGCAGCCTGGGCACGATGGAGTTCCTCGTCGAGGGGGACGCCTTCGTCTTCATCGAGGGCAACGCGCGCCTGCAGGTGGAGCACACCGTCACCGAGGAGGTGACCGGCCTCGACCTCGTGCGCCTGCAGCTGCAGATCGCCGCCGGCCGCTCGCTGGCTGAGCTGGCGCTGACCCAGGACCGCGTGCCCGAGCCACGCGGCCATGCCGTGCAGGCTCGCGTGAACCTCGAGACCATGGCGGCTGACGGCTCGGCGAAGCCCGCCGGCGGGACGCTGAGCGCCTTCGAGCCGCCGTCCGGGCCGGGCGTGCGGGTCGACGGCTTCGGCTACGCCGGCTACCGGACCAGCGCGCGGTTCGACAGCCTGCTCGCCAAGCTGATCGTGCACGCGGGCGCAGGCGGGCTCAGCCGCGCCGTCGCCAAGGCCTATCGGGCGCTCTCCGAGTTCCGCATCGACGGCTCGGCGCACAACATCGCCTTCCTGCAGAACCTGCTGGCCCACCCGGCGGTGGCGGCTGGCGAGGTCCATACCCGCTTCATCGAAGAGCACATGGGCGAGCTCGCCGGCGAGCCGCAGGCCCATCCGAAGCTCTACTTCGACGCCGCCGCGCGAGGGAGCTCTGCGCCGGCCGCGAGCCAGCGCGTCGGCTATCAGGTCGACGCGACCGACCCGCTGGCCGTGCTGGCGTTGGGCAAGCAGGAGGCCGCGCAGGCCGACGAAGAGCCGGAGCCGGAAGGGCCGGAGGGGACCAGCCCGCTCCGCGCGCCCCTCCAGGGCACGGTGATCAATGTTTCGGTCACGGTGGGCGACGAGGTCCGCGCCGGCCAGGCGCTGATGATCATGGAATCCATGAAGATGGAGCACGTGATCGCCGCCGAGCACTCCGGCATCGTCCGTGGGCTGACGGTCGAGCCCGGCGACACCGTGTTCGAGGGCCATCCGCTGGCCTTCCTGGAGGAGGCCGAGGTGGCGGGCGGCGCCGGCGGCGAGGCTGAGGCGGTCGACCTGGACGAGATCCGGCCCGACCTGGCCGAGGTGCTGGAGCGCCACCGCGTGACGCTGGACGCCGCCCGGCCCGACGCCGTTGCCCGCCGGCGCAAGACGGGCCAGCGGACGGCGCGGGAGAACATCGAGGACCTGGTCGATCCCGGCAGCTTCACGGAATACGGCCCGCTGGTGGTCGCCGCGCGGCGCCGGCGCAACACGCTGGACGAGCTGATCGCCACGACGCCGGCCGACGGCATGATCATGGGCCTGGCTTCGATCAACGGCGCGCTCTTCCCGGAAGAGCGGGCGCGCTCGGCGGTGCTCTCCTACGACTACACCGTGCTGGCCGGCACCCAGGGGGCGAACAACCACTGGAAGCTCGACAGGATGAGCGAGCTGATCCACCGCTGGAAGCTGCCGACGGTGTTCTTCACCGAGGGCGGCGGCGGGCGGCCGGGCGACACCGAGGGCGGAGGCTTCACGCGCGGCTTCGAGTTCTGGGGAAAGCTTTCCGGGACCGTGCCGCTGGTGGGCGTGAACTCCGGCCGCTGCTTCGCGGGCAACGCCGCGATCCTCGGCTGCTGCGACGTGATCATCGCGACCAAGGATTCGGCGCTGGGCATGGGCGGGCCGGCGATGGTCGAGGGCGGCGGCCTGGGCGTCTTCCGCCCGGAGGAGATCGGCCCGATCAAGGTGATGCAGGCCAACGGCACCATCGACGTGCTGGTCGAGGACGAGGCCGAGGCGGTCGCGGCGGCGAAGAAGTACCTGGGCTACTTCCAGGGCCCGCTCGCCGACTGGCGCTGCGCGGACCAGCGGCTGCTGCGCCGCGCGATCCCGGAGAACCGGCTGCGGGTCTACGACATCCGCAAGGTGATCGAGCTGATCGCCGACGAGGGCAGCGTGCTGGAGCTGCGGCCCAAGTTCGGGCTGGCGATGGTGACCGCCTTCATCCGGGTCGAAGGCCGCCCGATGGGCGTCTTCGCCAACAACCCGATGCACCTGGGCGGCGCGATCGACAGCGACGCCTCCGACAAGGCCGCACGGTTCCTGCAGATCTGCGAGGCGTTCGACATCCCCGTCCTGTCGCTCTCCGACACGCCCGGCAACATGGTGGGGCCGGAGGCGGAGAAGACCGGCCTCATCCGCCACTGTTCGCGGCTGTTCGTGATCGGGGCCA
The DNA here is from genome assembly GCA_045802455.1 of Phenylobacterium sp. Lineage (GTDB taxonomy): Bacteria > Pseudomonadota > Alphaproteobacteria > Caulobacterales > Caulobacteraceae > Phenylobacterium. The sequence continues at coordinate 28,013 of JBJMQX010000136.1, forward strand.
ACCTGACCGTGCCGATCTTCTCGGTGATCATCCGCAAGAGCTATGGCCTGGGCGCCATCGCCATGACCGGCGGCAGCTACCAGGCGGCGATGTTCTGCGTCTCCTGGCCGACCGGCGAGTTCGGCGGCATGGGCCTGGAGGGCTCGGTGAAGCTGGGCTACCGCAACGAACTGGCCGCCATCGCCGACCCGGTCGCCCGCAAGGCGCGCTTCGACGAGATGGTCGCCGCCGCCTACGCCAGCGGCAAGGCCATGGCCCGCGGCTCGCACCCCTCGCTGGACGACGTCATCGACCCGGCCGACACGCGGCGCTGGATCATGGCGGGGCTGAAGGCGATGCCGCCGGTCGCGCCGCGCGCGGAGAAGAAGCTGCGGTGGGTGGACAGCTGGTGATCCAATCGGCGGCGCGCCGAGTTCACACGGCTGTTCGCACATGACGATGAAGGAGCAGCCGGCGAAATACGTGGCGTCGCTGCGGCGCTTCATCGCCTGACGAGAGGGCGGTGACGCCCTGTCGGATTGCTGTCAGGATCGGGCTTCAAGCGCCAAAGGAACTCGTCATGGTCGGATTGTTGAGAACCGCGCTCCTGGCGGGCGTGCTGGGGCTGGCGGGCGCCGGCGCCGCCGTCGCGCAGCACGGTCCCGCGGCCGAACCCGAGCCGAGCTTCGATCGGCCGCCGGTCGTGGTCCAGGGCGGCCCCTTCGCCGCGGGCATTGCGGCGATGAAGGCCAAGCACTACCACGAGGCGGCGATGGCCTTCGACGCCATCACCGAGGCGTCGCCGCAGGACCCGCGCGGCTGGGAGCTGCTGGGCGCGGCCTATGCGGGCGAGCTCAACTGGAAGGCGTCCAGGAAGGCCTATGAGCGGGCGGTCAGGCTCGCGCCCGACGACATCGCCGCC
>JBJMQX010000137.1:0-27881 GCA_045802455.1 Phenylobacterium sp.
CCCCGCTGGCGCTTGCCGCCGGCCGCGCCGTCGCCGCGGCCCGGCCAGCGCCCGCCCCGGCGCCGCCGCCCTCCCCCTGGCCCGACGCCACCGCCATGGCGGCCGCGATCCGGCGGGGCGAGCTTTCCGCGGCCGAAGCCGTCGAGGCCTCCATCCGCCGCGCCGAGGCCTTGCAGGGTCGGCTCAACTTCATCGTCAATTCCGACTTCGACCGCGCCCTGGACAAGGCCCGCCTGGGCGCGCCCGCCGGGCCGTTCAGCGGCGTGCCGTTCCTGGTCAAGGACCTCGTCGACTACCGCGGCCTTCCGACCCGCCAAGGATCGCAGGCTTTGCGGGCCGCGCCGCCCGCCCAGATGCAGGCGCCGCAGATCGACGCCTTCGACCGCGCCGGGCTGGTGACCATCGGCAAGTCGGCGACGCCCGAAGCGGGCTTCCTGCCGACCACGGAGCCAGTCGCCACCGGCCTCACCCGCAACCCCTGGGACCTGAGCCGCTCGTCGGGCGGATCCTCCGGCGGCTCGGCCGTCGCGGTGGCGGCGGGCGTGGTGCCGGTGGCGCATGCGACCGACGGCGGCGGTTCGATCCGCATCCCGTCGTCGCACTGCGGCCTCTTCGGCCTGAAGCCCTCGCGCGGCCGGATGGTCGGCACGATGTTCCAGACCCGGATCACGGACCTGGGCGTCGAGCACGTGCTCTCCCGCAGCGTCCGAGATTCCGCGGCCCTGTTCGCCCTGACCGAGGACTCAGGGGTCCGCGCGCGCTTTCCGCCGGTCGGCGTCGTCGCCGGGCCCGCCAAACGGCGCCTGCGCGTGGGCGTGCTCCTGGAGAACGGCCTCGGCCACCGGCCGCAGCCCGAGGTGATGGCCGCCAACGACGCGGCCGCCGCCCTGGTCGCGCGCCTCGGGCACCATGTCGAGTATACCCACCTGCCCTACGACGGCTCGCAGTTCATCGATGACTTCCTCCTGCTCTGGGCGCAGGGCGCGCAGGGCCTCGCCAACGACGTCGCGCGCCAGGCTGGCCGGCCCGCCGACGAGAGCCTCCTGGAGCCGTTCAGCCTGGGGATGGCGGACATGGCGCGCCGGGCCAAGCCGCAGGACCTGCAGGCCGCGGGCGAGCGCCTGGCCGCCAACGTGCTCGCCTACGACACCTGGTTCCCGGCCCACCAGTTCGACGCGGTGCTCTCGCCGGTGCTGTCGTCAGGCCCGCCGCCACTGGGCGAGGTCGGCCCCTCGGTCCCGTTCGACCTGCTCGTCGCGCGCCTGAAGGAGTACGTGGGCTACACGCCGATCCACAACCTCGCCGGCGCCCCGGCGATGAGCGTGCCGCTCTACTGGACGCAAGCCGGCCTGCCGGTCGGGACCATGTTCGCCGCCCGCGCCGGCCAGGAGCGCGTGCTCTTCGAGCTCGCCTACGAGCTGGAAGCCGCCCGCCCCTGGGCCCACCGCATCCCCCCGGTCCACGCCTAGCTACGCCGCAAGCCCCTGCAGCCTGGCAGCGATCTCCCGAACCCTTTCCGGCCCGCCGAGCAGCTGGCGGTTGGCGCCGATGCGCTTGAACCAGAAGTGCAGGCCCAGGAGGTCGGTCATGCCGATGCCGCCGTGCACCTCGGTCGCCGTGCGGGCGATGAAGCGGCCGATCTCCGAGGTGTGGGCCTTGGCGTGGGCCGCCATCAGGGGCGCCTCGGCGGGCGCGGCGTCGTAGGTGTAGCCGGCGTACCAGACGAGCGAACGGGCCGGCTCCAGCTCGGCGGCCATCTCGGCGCAGAGGTGTTTCACCGCCTGGAACGAGCCGATCACCCGGCCGAACTGCCGCCGCTCCTTGGCGTAGGCGACCGCCTTGTCGAGCATGGCCTGCGCGGCGCCCAGGGTGTCGGCCGCGATCAGGGTCCAGGCGGCGTCGCGCAGGCGCGCGGTGAGCTCGGGCCCGCCCGCGAGCGGCTCGGCCGCCACGCCTTTGAACTCGATCTCGGCCAGCCGGCGGGTCTGGTCGATGGACGGCAGGAAGGTCCGCGTCAGCCCCGCCGCGTCGCCTGGCGCCAGGTGCAGGCCGCCCGCCTGGTCGGCGACCAGGATCAGCCCCGCGGCCAGGCCGCCGGGGACGAACATCGCCTTGCCGGTGAGCTTGCCGCCCTTGGCCGTGACGCCAGCCCCGTCCCGCGCCCCTGAGACCTGCTCGGCGATGGCCATCGCGGCGACCACCTCGCCGGACGCCAGCCTCGGCAGCCATTCGCCCCTCTGCGCATCCGACCCGCCGGCCACCAGGGCCAGCGGCGCGAGCACGACGCCCAGGAACGGGACCGGCGCCACCGCCGCGCCCAGCGCCTCGGACGCCAGCGCCGCGTCGAGCAGGCCCAGCCCCAGGCCGCCGTATTCCGCCGGGACCGCGACGCCCGGCAGGCCGAAGTCGCTGAGCGCGGCCCAGACGTCGGCGGCGGTGTCGCCCGCGTCGTCGGCGAAGCGGCGCACGCGGTCGAGCGGGCTGGCGTCAGCGAGCGTCCGCGCCAGGCTCTCCTGCAGCATCTTCTGGTCGGACGAGAGCGCGAAATCCATGCCGCTCACGCCCCCTTCGGCTCGCGCGGCAGGCCCAGCCCCCGCTCGGCGATGATGTTCTTCTGGATCTGCGCGGTGCCGCCGCCGATAATCAGGCCCAGGTCGAACATGTAGTTCCGCTGCCACGCGCCCTTGGCCCGCAGGTGCGGCCCGTCGTGGTAGAGGATGCCGAGCTCGCCCAGGGCGTCGATCGCCAGCGCGGCGATCTGATGGTTCAGCTCACAGCCCTGCAGCTTGACCACCAGGCCGGCCAGCCCCGCGGGCTCTCCGGTGATCTGTGAAGTCAGCAGCCTCAACCCATTGAACCGCATGGCGAACGCCCGGCCCTGGAGCTGCATCAGCCGGTCGCGGAAGATCGGGTTGTCGATCACCCGCTCGTTGCCCACCGTCTCGGTTTTCATCAGCTCTATCAACGCGTTCAGCCGGGCTTCTGCAGCGTTCGGGTCGCCCAGCATCCCCCGCTCGTGCTTCAGCGTCGTGTTGGCCACGAACCAGCCCCGCCCGCGCCCACCCACGACCTGGTCCTTCGGCACCCGCACGTCGGTGAAGAACACCTCGTTGAACTCGGCCTGGCCGGTCATCGTCTTCAACGGCCTGACGTCGATGCCCGGCGTGTCCATCGGGATCAGGACATAGGAGATGCCCTCGTGCTTGGCCGCCTCCGGCTCGGTGCGCACCAGGCAGAACATCATCTGCGCGAGGTGCGCGGTGCTGGTCCAGATCTTCGAGCCGGAGATGACGAAGTCGTCGCCGTCCTCGACCGCCTTGGTCTGAAGCGACGCCAAGTCGGAGCCCGCGCCCGGCTCGGAATAGCCCTGGCACCAGATGATCTCGCCGCGCAGGGTGGGCCCGATCCAGCGCCGCTTCTGCTCCTCGGAGCCCACCTCCAGCAGGGTCGGGACCAGCATCGAGATGCCCTGCCCGGCCATGCCCCGCGGCGCGCCCGCTGCGATGAACGCCTCGGCGATGATCCGCGACTTCAGTATGTCTGGCTCGGCGCCATAGCCGCCGTAGTCCCTGGGGATCGTGCGGGCCGCGTAGCCGTGCTCGATCAAGAGCCGCTGCCAGGCGCGCGGGTCCTTCGGCTGGCCGGCCTCGTAGTCGTCCCGGTGCGCCGCCAGGAAGCTGCGGACCTCGTCGCGGAAGGCCAGCATCTCCGGCGTCGGTGTCAGGTCCATCGGCTTCGCTCCCAGACCTCAAGGGGAGCGCGTTTGAGCGGCCCGCGCAACGGCGCCGCGACGTCAGGGCGACGCAACCTCGCGGGCTGGCTATGGTTGTGCTTGAAGGTTCGGGAACCAAGGACGCCGTCCATGCGCAGACTCCTCCTCACCGGCGCCGGCCTCGCCGCGCTGACGCTCGCCGCCTGTTCGATGCCGGAGGGCTCAAAGGATCCGTGGGTGGGCTTCGGCCCCAACCCGCCCTTGCCAAAGCCGCAGCATTCGATGCTGCCGACGGTCGGCACGCCCAAGGTGGTGGGCTGGGCGGAGGGCGCCGCGCCTGTCGCGCCGGCGGGCTTCAGCGTCGTGCGCTTCGCCGAGGGGCTCGACCATCCGCGCTGGCTCTACGTCCTGCCGAACGGCGACGTCCTGGTCTCGGAGTCCGCGTCGCAGCCCTCGCCGGCCGACAAGTCGAACCAGGGGATCCGCGGCTTCTTCCAGAAACTGCTGATGAAGCGGGTGGGCTCGGTGAAGCCCAGCCCCAACCGGATTTTCCTGCTGCGCGACGCCGACGGCGACGGGGTGGCCGAGAGCCGGATGCTGTTCGCCCAGGGGCTGACGCGGCCGTTCGGGATGACGCTCGTGGGAAACACCCTCTACGTCGCCAACGACGACGGCGTCGTGAGCTTCCCCTACACGGTCGGCCAGGCATCGGAGACCGGCACGGGGACCAAGGTCTTCGACCTGCCCGGCCCGCCGATCAACCACCACTGGACCAAGAACGTCGTGGCCAGCCCGGACGGGACCAAGCTCTACGCCACCGTCGGCTCCAACTCGAACGTCGGCGACAACGGCATGGACGCCGAGAAGGGCCGCGCGGCCATCTGGGAGTACGACCTCGCCACCCACCAGGCCCGCATCTACGCCTCGGGCATCCGCAACCCCAACGGCATCGACTTCGAGCCGACCACCCACCAGATGTGGACCGTCTCCAATGAGCGCGACGAGATCGGCAATGACCTGCCGCCGGACTATCTGACCAGCGTGAAGCAGGGGGCCTTCTACGGGTGGCCCTACAGCTATTGGGGCCAGAACGTTGACGAGCGGGCCAAGCCCGCGAACCCGCAGATGGTGGCCATCGCCACCAAGCCGGACTTCGGGGTGGGGCCGCACACGGCAGCGCTGGGCCTGGCTTTCTACACCGCGGGCCTGTTCCCGGCGTCCTACCAGGGCGGCGCCTTCATCGGTGAGCACGGCTCCTGGAACCGCAAGCCGCTGAACGGCTACCGGGTGGTGTTCATCCCCTTCGTCAACGGCCAGCCGCAGAACCAGCCGCAGCTCTTCCTCGGCGGCTTCCTGAACAAGAACAACGAGATCCAGGGCCGGCCGGTGGGCGTCGTGGTCGACAAGCAGGGCGCGCTGCTGGTCGCCGACGACGTGGGCGGCGTCGTCTGGCGGGTGACCCCGACGGCGGCGCGAGGCGCGCCCGCCGCCGCGGCCCCTACGCGCTAGGCGGTTATTTCCCCGCGTAGAAGGCGACGAGCTTGTTGCCGTCCAGGTCGCGGAAATAGGCGCCGTAGAAGCCGTCCATCCGCTGGCCGGGAGGGCCCTCGCAGGTGCCGCCGGCCGCCAGCGCCGCGGCGTGGGCGGCGTCGGCCGCCTCGCGGCTGGCGGCGGGCAGGCCGAACATCGAGCCGTTGCCGGCCGTGGCGGGCTTCTCGTCGTAGGGCTTGCAGACCGCCAGCATGGTCTGGCCGGCCCCGCCGTAGAACTGCATGCGGTCGAACGCCATGGTGCGTTTGCCGCCCAGCGCGGCGATCACCGGATCGTAGAAGCTGCGGGCCTTGTCGAGGTCGTTGGTTCCGATGGTGGCGTAGCCGATCATGGCGGTCTCCCTGTCTGTGGTCTGGTTCTGGGGCCACTCTAGCGGCTGACGTATGCGGAACCGCAAGCGTGCGCGTGGACCTGACCGTCAAAGCGTAGTGAAGTCGGGGCCAAGAAGAGGGGAACGCGATGATCTGGCGGGGATTGGCGGGGCTCGCCGCGGGTGTTTGCACAGCGCTGCTCGCGAGCGCCACGCAGGCGCAGTCCACGGCAGTCAAGCACGAGGCCTGGAACGTGCAGGGTCTGACCGCGCCGGCGCAGATGGTGGTCGACCACTGGGGCGTGCCGCACATCTATGCGGCAAGCTCGCGCGACGCCTTCTTCCTGCAGGGCTACAACGCCGCCCGCGAGCGGCTCTGGCAGATCGACCTGTGGCGCAAGCGCGGCCTGGGCCGGCTCGCCGCCAGCTTCGGCCCGGCCTACGTCGCCCAGGACCGCGCGGCGCGGCTCTTTCTCTACCGCGGCGACATGGCCGCCGAGTGGGCCGCCTATGCGCCCGGCGCGCGCGAGGCGGTCGAGGCCTTCGCCGCCGGCGTCAACGCCTATGTAGCCGAGGTTAAGGCCGGCAAGCGGCCGTTGCCCGTGGAGTTCAAGCTCACCGCCAGCCAGCCGGAAGCCTGGAACCCCGAGGACGTGCTGCGCATCCGCAGCCACGCGCTCGTTTCCAACGTCACCTCCGAGGTGGCCCGCGCCCAGGTGGTCTGCGCCGGCGGGGTCGCCGCGGACAAGCTGCGGCGCAAGCTGGAGCCGCCGCACACGCCGGTGGTTCCCGCCGGCCTCGACCCCTGCGTCGTGCCGGTCGACGTGCTGAAGGACTACCTGCTGGCCACCGGCACGGTGAGTTTCGAAGCCCTGGCGACCGGCGGCCGCCACGCCGAGGCCTCGGCCCACGACCAGCTCGCCCAGGCGATCGAGGCCTACCAGGCGGAGGGATCCAACAACTGGGTGATCGCACCAGGCCGCACCGCCACCGGACGTCCGATCCTGGCCAACGACCCGCACCGGCCGGTGGGCGCGCCATCCCTGCGCTACATGGTCCACCTGAACGCGCCGGACCTCGATATCATCGGGGCCGGCGAGCCCGCCCTGCCGGGCGTCGCCTTCGGCCACAACGCCCAGATGGCCTGGGGCATCACCATCTTCTACATCGATCAGGAGGACCTCTACGTCTATGAAACTAGAGGCGACGCCTACCACTACAAGGGCGGCTTGGAGCCCATGCGGGTGGTCCATGACACCATCGAGGTGAAGGGCGAGGCGCCGCGTGATGTCACGCTCAAGTTCACCCGCCACGGCCCGGTGCTGGCCGAGACGCCCGGCCACGCCTTCGCCATCCGCACCGTCTGGGCCCAGCCGGGCTCGTCCGGCTACTTCGGATCCTCGCGCCTGTGGCGCGCCCGATCCTGGGCCGACTTCAAGGGAGGGCAGGAGGCCTGGGGCACGCCGCCGCTGAACCTGGTCTACGCAGATACGTCGGGCGACATCGGCTGGTCGGCCGCGGGCCTGACGCCGGTCCGGCCCAACTGGGACGGCCTGATGCCGGTCCCCGGCGACGGGCGCTACGAGTGGGCCGGCATGATGCCGGAGGCCGAGCTCCCCAGCGTGCGCAACCCTGCCGAGGGCTTCTTCGCCACCGCGAATGCCATGAACTTGCCGCCCGGCTACACGAAGCCGCTCAGCTACGAGTGGGCGGACCGCTCGCGGATCACCCGCATCACCGAGGTGCTGGCCGCCACGCCCAAGGCGACGCTGGCCGACTCCATGGCCTTGCAGACCGACAGCCACGACGCCCAGTCCCGGCGCGCGATCGCCCTGCTGCGGCCGCTCTCGTCGCCGGACCCGGCCGTGCTGCGGGCGCTGGACCTGCTCAAGGCCTGGGACAACGACGAGACGGTGGCGAGCCCGGCGGCGGCCATCTACCAGGTCTGGGCGACGAACCATCTCGGCAAGACGGTGGTGAACGCCGTAACGCCCGAGGCCGCCCGCACCCTGGTCGGCTCCGGTTCGCTGGACGCGGCGATCACCTGGCTCGAGACGCCGGAGGCGGCCACCAGGCGCAGCCCCCTGCTGCTCGACAGTCTGGGCGCCGCCGTCGAGGAGCTGAAGGCCCACCTCGGCCCCGACATGGCGGCCTGGACTTGGGGCTCGCTGCACCACGCCCGCTTCGAGCCCGCCGCCGCCATCCTCGCCGATCGCCAGATGGCCGAGCAGATGTCGACCGGGCCGCTGCAGATCCCAGGCTCAGCCCAGAGCCCGCGGGCGGCCACCTACGCGCCCGCGACCTTCCGCCAGACCGCCGGCGCCTCGGTGCGGCTGGTGATGGACGTGGGCGCCTGGGACAACTCGGTGGCCGTCAACACGCCCGGCCAGTCGGGCGACCCGTTCAGCCCGCACTATCGCGACCTCTTCCCGCTCTGGGCCGCAGGGGCCTACGTGCCGCTCGAGTTCAGCCGGGCAGCGGTGGAGCGCGATGCGGAGCTGGTGGTCAGCCTCGCGCCGGCCAAATAGGTTGATTTCCATAGATGACTGTCTATTTAGACGTTGATCTATGGAATTCCGTCATGCCCGATCCCGACCTCTCGCCCCTGCTCGCCTTCTTCAAGGCCATGGCCAACGAGAGCCGCCTGCGCATCGTGGGCCTGCTCGCCCAGCGTGAGCGCACGGTGCAGGAACTCGCCGACGTCCTGGAGCTGAAGGAGCCCACCGTTTCTCATCACCTGGCGGTGCTGAAGGAGCTCGGCCTCGTGACCGTGCGCCCCGAGGGCGTGATGCGCTGGCACGCGCTGAAGCCCGGCGCGCTCGCGCAGATGAACCGCCGGCTGTTCGAGCAGGACGCGGCGGCCATGGCGCCGGAAACGAGCTGGGACGACCGCGTGCTGGCCAATTTCGTCGACTCGGGCGGACGGCTGAAGGCCATTCCCGCGAGCCGGCGCAAGCGCGCGGTGGTGCTGAAGTGGCTGGTCGAGCCGTTCGTCGAGGGGCGGCTCTATCCGGAGGCCGAGGTCAACGAGACCATCCAGCGCCGCCACTGGGATAGCGCCACCCTGCGCCGCGAGCTGATCGGCCACCGCATGATGGCGCGCGAGGCGGGCGTCTACTGGCGGCTGCCGGAGTCGGAGTGGCGCGCCTTTGACGACCGCGAGGCGCTCGCGCCGACCTAGACCCGGCCCGTCACCGGGATCAGCGCCCCGGTCACCGCACGCGCGTCCTCGCTGGCCAGGAACAGCATCACCGCGGCCAGATCCGCGGGCGCGACCCAGGTGGCGAAGTCGGCTTTCGGCATGTCGGCCCGGTTGGTCGGGGTGTCGAGGATCGACGGCAGGACCGCGTTGACCGTGACGTCGTCGCCCTTCAGCTCCTCGGCAAGGCTTTCCGTGAGCGCGTGCACGCCGGCCTTGGACGCGGCGTACGGGCCCATGCCCATCGACGCCTTCAGTGCGCTGTTCGCGCCCACGTTGACGATCCGCCCGGCAGGGCTCTTGCGCAGGTAGGGGATCACCGCGCGGCTGGCGTTGGCCGCGGTCTGGACGTTGATCAGGAAGAGCCGATGCCAACCCTCGACCAGGCTGGTCTCCAGCGTGCTCCAGCTGAACCCGCCGGCGATGTTGAGCAGCACGTCGATCCCGCCGAACCGGTCGGCCGCCGCATCGATCGCCGCGCCCGCCGCCACCGCGTCCGTCAGGTCGACGCCGCCCTGCGCGAATACATCCGCCCCGCCGGGCAGGCCCGGCGGCGGCGTCTTCGCGAAGTCGATCAGCGCCAGGCGCGCGCCCTGCTCGGCGGCCGCGGCTGCAACCGCCGAGCCGAGCACGCCGAACGCGCCGGTGATGGCGTAGACGCGTCCGGCCACGGCCCGGGCCTTACAGCCGCTCGACGATGGTCACGTTGGCGAGGCCGCCGCCTTCGCACATGGTCTGCAGGCCCCAGGTCTTGCCCCGGGCCTTCAGCGCATGCAGCAGGGTGGTCATCAGCTTGGTGCCGGACGCGCCGAGCGGGTGGCCGAGTGCGATCGCGCCGCCGTTGACGTTCAGCTTGGCCGGGTCCGCGCCCGTGGTCTGCAGCCAGGCCACCGGCACCGAGGCGAAGGCCTCGTTCACCTCGAAGAGGTCGATGTCGTCGATCGACATGCCGGCCTTCTTCAGCGCCCGCTCCGTCGCCGGCAGCGGGGCCTCCAGCATGATCACCGGGTCGTGGCCGATCAGGGTCAGGTTGTGGATGCGCGCCAGCGGCTCGACGCCCAGGTCCTTCAGCCCCTTCTCGGAGACCACCATCACGCCCGACGCGCCGTCGCAGATCTGGCTGGACGAGGCTGCGGTGATGTAGCCGCCCTCACGCAGCAGCTTCACGCCCTTGATGGCGTCGAGGCTGGAGTCGTAGCGGATGCCCTCGTCGCTATCGTGACGAACCGGGTTGCCCTCGTCGGCCTTGCCATCCTTGCCGGTGACGGCGACGATCTCGTCCTTGAAGGCGCCGGCCTGGGTGGCCGCGATCGCCTTCTGGTGCGACTGGTAGCTGTACTCGTCCAGCTGGTCCTTGGAGAGGCCGTACTTGGCGGCCATCATCTCGGCGCCCATGAACTGGCTGAACTGGATGTTCGGATAGCGCTCCTGCATGTTCGGGCTCATCGGCACGCCGAAGCCCTCCTTGGCCGGCAGCGACACCGAGAGGCCCATCGGCACGCGGGTCATGCTCTCCACGCCCGCGGCGATCACCACGTCCATGGTGCCGCTCATCACCGCCTGGGCGGCGAACTGCAGGGCCTGCTGGGAAGAGCCGCACTGGCGATCAACCGACGTCCCCGGCACGCTCTCCGGCAGTTTCGAGGCCAGCACCGCGTTGCGCGCGATGTTGGTCGCCTGCTCGCCCACCTGCATGACGCAGCCCATGACCACGTCCTCGACCAGGCTTGGGTCGGCGCCGGTGCGCTCGATCAGCTCGTTCAGCACCACGGCGCCCAGGTCCGCCGGATGCCAGTCGCGCAGCCGGCCGCCCTTGCGCCCGCCGGCGGTCCGCGTCGCGGCTACGATATAGGCCTCGCCCATGGTCTCGCTCCTTGAAGGTCTTTGCGCATCACGCGCGTCAAAACGACTGTATGAAGGCGCCGCAGCGGAAGACAATCCGCCCTCAGTCGGCGAAGGTGTCCTTGAGGATCTTCTCCAGCCATTCGGCGTCGGTCCGGTCGAAGGCGGCGGGCCGTTCGGAATCGACATCGAACACGGCGATCAGGTGGCCGTTGGCGTCGACCACCGGCACCACGATCTCGCTCTTTGAGCGGCTGTCGCAGGCGATGTGGCCGGGGAAGGCTTCGACGTCGTCGACGACCTGGGTCTGCCGGGTGCGCGCCGCCGTGCCGCAGACGCCGCGCCCGAAGGCGATGCGCAGGCAGCCCAGCGTGCCCTGGTAGGGTCCCACCACCAGCTCCTCGCGCTTGTCCGGATCGACCACGTAGAAACCGGTCCAGAAGTGGTCCTCGAAGGCGTTCCCCAGCATCGCGGCGACCGTCGCCATACGGGCGACGAGGTTCGCCTCGCCCTCCAGCACCGCGGCGATCTCCTCGGCCACGGCCGCATAGCGCTGGGATTTTTCCGCGGGCAGGACCCGGTCGTTGAAGGCTTCGGCCATACCAGGGGTTTATCCGCCCGCGGGCGCTGGACAAAGCCCCGCGGCAAGGTTTTCTAGGCCGCTCTGATTTCCGGGGGTCTCCATGCGTCTAGCCATGTTCGTATCCGCGCTCGCCATCCTGGGCGCGGCGCCCGCTTTCGCCCAGGGCGTCGACGGGCCCAGCCGCACCTTCCAGGGTCGCGACATCTTTGGCCTCAGGACCGCCGGTGACCCGCAGGTGCGCCCGGACGGCGGCGCCGTCGCCTATGTCCGAACGACCCAGGAAATCATGATCGACAACGGCCGGCCGTCGATCTGGCTGGTCGATCCCGCGACCGGCGCCCAGACGCCGGTGGTCGCCGACGACAACGCGAACATGGCGCCGCGCTGGTCCCCCGACGGCTCGCGCCTCGCCTATGTAGCCGCAGGTCCTGGCGGCGCGCAGCTCTACGTCCGCTGGATGGCGTCCGGCCGCTCGGCCAGGGTGGCGAGCCTGGAGCACGCGCCCAACGACGTCGCCTGGTCGCCCGACGGAAAGACCATCGCCTTCACCATGCTGACCCTCGACGAGGGCAAGCCGCTGGCCCAGCCGATGGCCCGGCCCGAGGGGGCCAAGTGGGCCGAGCCGCTGAAGCAGATCGACCGGGTGACCTACCGGGCCGACGGCGCGGGCTACCTGAAGCCCGGCTACCGCCACCTGTTCGTGGTCTCGGCCGACGGCGGCCAGCCGCGGCAGCTGACCTTCGGGAAGTTCGACGACGGCGGTCCGATCGACTTCTCCAAGGACGGCAAGCTCGTCTATTTCGCCACCAACCACGCCACCAACTGGGAGCGCGACCCGCAGGAGAGCGAAATCTACGCCGCAGCGCTCGCCGACGGGACGCTGACGCAACTGACCCATCGGGTCGGGCCGGACGCTGCGCCGGCGGTGTCGCCGGACGGGAGCAAGATCGCCTACGTCGGCTTCGACGACACGCGCCATCGCGGGTACGAAAACCAGCGGCTCTACGTCATGGACCGCGACGGCAGGAACAGCCGGGTGATCACCGGCGCCTACGACAACAGCGTGGGCGCGCCGACCTGGGCCGCCGACGGCAAGAGCCTCTACGCCCAGGTGACCGAGAAGGGCGTCAGCCGGGTCGTGCGCATCGCCCTCGACGGCAAGATGGAGACGGTGGCGAGCGGGCTCGCGCCCACCGACCTCGACCGGCCCTACACGGGCGGTGACTTCTCGGTCGGCAGGAACGGCCTGGTCGCTTTCTCGGAAGGCGACGCCTCGTCGCCGGCCAACCTCGCGGTCGTGCGCGGCGGCAAGACCCAGCGCCTAACCCACCTCAACGACGACCTGTTCACCGGCAAGACGCTCGCCGCGGTCAGCTACCTGCCGGTGACATCGTCCTTCGACAAGAAGCCGATCGACGCCTGGATCGCCACGCCGCCGGACTTCGACGCCTCCAAGAAGTACCCGCTGATCATCGAGATCCACGGCGGCCCGTTCAGCGCCTACGGCCCGGTGTTCTCCACCGACGTGCAGCAGTACGCCGCCGCCGGCTACGTCGTTGTCTACGCCAACCCACGCGGCTCGACGTCCTACGGCGACGCCTTCGCCAACGAGATCGACCGCAATTATCCGAGCCACGACTACGACGACCTGATGAGCGCGGTGGACGCGGCCATCGCCAAGGGCTTCGTCGACCCCAACCACCTCTACGTCACCGGCGGCTCCGGCGGCGGCGCGCTGACCGCCTGGATCGTCGGCAAGACCGATCGCTTCAAGGCCGCGGCCACCCAGAAGCCGGTGATCAACTGGACCAGCGAGGTGCTGACCACCGACGGCTACACCTTCATGGGCGCCTACTGGTTCGGGAAGATGCCGTGGGAGGACCCGCAGGGGTATTGGAAGCGCTCGCCGCTGTCGCTGGTCGGCAACGTCAAGACGCCGACCCTGGTCGTGGTGGGCGAGGACGACCATCGCACCCCGCCCTCCGAGGCCGAGCAGTACTTCGACGCGCTGCAGATCCGCGGCGTGCCCACGGCCTTGATCCGCGTGCCCGGCGCCTCGCACCACGGCCTGGCCGAGCGGCCCTCGCAGTCGGCGGCCAAGGCCAGCGCCATCCTGGCCTGGTTCGGGCGCTACCGGTGAGGCTGGCGGCGGCCCTCGTCGCGCTGGCGATCGCCGGGAGCGCTGCGGCGGCCCTCGTCGCGCTGGCCATCGCCGGGAGCGCTGCGGCGGCCCCGCGTTCGAGCGAGATCGCTGACCCCGACACTCGCGCCTGGTGGCAGATCGCCGAGGCGCTGGCTTCCGACGCCATGCAGGGCCGCGACATCGGCTCGCCCGGCTTCGGCCGTGCCGCCGACGTGGTCGTGCAGCGGTTCAAGGCCGCCGGGCTGCAGCCCGCCGGCGACCGCGGCGGCTGGTTCCAGACTTTCCCAGTACACGAGGTGCGCGTCGACAAGGCCGGAACTTCGATTCGGATCGTGCCCGCCAACGGTCCAGTGCGCAGCCTCGCGTTCCTGCACGAGGTCTCCGTCCGCGCCAACGACGACCTAGCGGCGGCCGTGGCCGGCCCGCTCACCTTCCGCGGCTACTGCGGCGGCGGCGACCTGCAGGACGTCCAGGGCAAGGTGGTGGTCTGCTTCAACACCAAGCGGCGGGGTCTGCCGTCGGCCGCCGATCGGATCCGGGTCGCCCAGGCGGGCCGCGCGGCCGGCCTGGTCCAGGTGGACGATCCCTATTTCACCATCGAGCCGCCGCGCTGGCCGGCCGCCTATGCGCGCACCGTCACCGCCGTCGGCGGACCCCCGCCGCCGCCTGCCCCGATGGCGGTGTTCACCCTCAGCGCGGCCGCCTTCAAGGCGCTGCTCTCCGGCTCGAGCCATGACGCCGACGCGATCCTTGCGGCCGGCGGCGCCAAGCGGCCGCTCGCGTCCTTCGATCTCGCCGCAAGGCTCGAGGCCAAATTCCACGTCACCCGCCGCGACTACACGGCCAGGAACGTGATCACCCTGCTGCCCGGCCGCGACCCAGCGCTGAAGTCGGAGATCCTGGTGCTCTCGGCCCACCTGGACGGCTATGGGTACGGCGAGCCTGTGGACGGCGACGCGCTCTACAACGGCGCGCTGGACGACGCGGCCTACGTGGGCACGCTGATCCGCTTCGCCGAGAACCATCGCGGCCAGCCGCTGCGCCGCAGCGTGCTCTTCCTGGTCACCACCGGCGAGGAGAAGGGGCTGCTGGGCGCGCACTGGTTCGTGGACCATCCCACCGTCCCGAAGGCCGCGATCGTCGCCGACCTCAACCTCGACCAGCTCCGGCCGCTGTTCCCGCTGAAGATCCTGACCGAGCTCGGGGTGGACGATTCGACGCTTGGCGGCGACGCCAAGGCTATCGCGGCCTCGATGGGCGTTCGCATCCAGCCCGATCCGGAGCCGGAGCGCGGCCTGATGCAGCGCGCCGACCACTGGCCGTTCATCCAGGCGGGCATACCGGCGACCGGCTTCATCTTCGGCTACGAGCCCGGCACGGAGGCCGAGCGGCGCTACCGCGAATGGTACCAGGTCCGCTACCACCGCCCGCAGGACGACCTGACGCAGCCGATGGACTTCCAGGCCGCCGGCGACTTCAACCGCTTCTTCTATAAGCTCGCGGAGCGCGTCGCCGACGCGCCGGAGAAGCCGAGGTTCACGCGCTAGCCGCCACCAGGTCGGGGGAAGTCAAGCCACTTCGGTCTTCGCGCCGCCCCCGGGCTTCGCCTGCTGCGGGACGGCGGCGCGGGTCAGCATGTCGAAGAGCTCGGTCGCCTGGATCGGCTTGGCGACGTGGCCGTCCATGCCGGCGGCGATGTACTGCTCCACCTGGTGCGACATGGCATTGGCGGTGAGCGCGATGATCGGCGTGCGCGCGCGGCCGGTGTCGGCCTCGCGGTTGCGGATCGCCGCGGTTGCGGTGACGCCGTCCATCACCGGCATCTGGACGTCCATCAGGATCACGTCCCACTCGCCCTCTTCCCAGGCCTGCACGGCCTCGGCCCCGTTGTCGACGACGTGGGGATCGACGCCCATCTGGTGCAGCAGCGTCTTAAGCACCAGCTGGTTGACGGTGTTGTCTTCGGCGGCCAGCACGCGGAGCACGATCTCCGGCGTCTCGGCTCGCGCCTCGGCGACGGTGGCGCAGGCCTTCTCGTCGCCCACCCGTTCCAGCGGCGCGCGCAGGATGAACTTCGAGCCCAGCCCCAGGTCGCTCTCCACGCTGATCTCGCCGTGCATAAGCTGGGCGAGCTCGCGGCAGATGGCCAGGCCCAGGCCCGTGCCGCCGAACCGCCGGGTGGTCGAGGAATCCAGCTGGTCGAACTTGGCGAACAGCTTCGAGAGGCTCTCCGGCGCGATGCCCACGCCGGTGTCGGCCACCGACAGCTCCAGGATGTCGCCATGGCGCACCGCCATCACCCGGATCTCACCCTGCTCGGTGAACTTCAGCGCGTTGGAGATCAGGTTGTAGAGGATCTGCCGCAGCCGCGTCGGATCGCCCATGTAGCGGCCGCGGGCCCGCTCGATGTCCAGGGCGAAGGAGAGGCCCTTCTTGTTGGCGAGCGCGGTGAAGGCGGAATAGGCGCCGCGCGCCACCTCGCCCAGGTCGAACTCCAGGTGCTCCAGCTCCAGCTTGCCGGCCTCGATCTTGGAGAGGTCGAGCACGTCGTTGAGGATCGCCAGCAGCGCCTCACCCGAGCGGTGGATCACCGACAGCCGGTCCCGCTGGCGATCGGAGAGCTCGTCCCCCGCCATCGCCTGGGCCATGCCCAGCACGCCGTTCAGCGGCGTGCGGATCTCGTGGCTCATGGTGGCCAGGAAGGTGGACTTGGCCGCGTTGGCGGCCTCGGCGGCGACCTCGCCCTCGCGGGCCTGGGCGCGCGCCCGGCGCAGCGCCGAGCGCGAGCGGTCCAGCATCCGCCGCGAGAGGAAGAAGAAATTGGTCATGCTGACCGCCGCCGCCACGACGGTGAGGATCGCGCCCCAGCGCCAGCCGGCCTTCTGGGCCAGGTCGTAGGCCATGCACAGGAAGGCTGCGACATAGGGCGCGAGCAGCAGCCGGAACCGCGTGAGGTCCGCGTAGTACTGCAGCAGCACATAGGCCGAGCCGACAAAGCCCGCGATCAGGGCGAACGCCTTGCCCAGGTCGTCGCCCGTCCACCAGATCGCCACCAGGATGCCGGCCTGGAGCACCGTCGAGATGGTGTTGTTGACGCTGACGATCCGGTTGAGGCCCGCGAACGCCGCCTGCGAGTGCGGGCGCTCGAACTCGCTGACCAGCCGGATGCCGACGAACAGGCCGATCCAGATCGCGATCAGCCACAGCGCCGTCCAGCCCGCCCCCAGCGACTGCACGGCGACGGCGGCCACCGCGACCGAGGCGACCATCCTGGGCAGGACGTTTCGCGCCGACGCGCCATAGAGGCGCATCCCCTGCGAGACCGCGGGGCCGCTCCCTGGAATTGCCGCTGCGCCGCTGTTGGCCAAATCGCTCAACAGCCCCTCCCCGTTCTTATGCAAACGATGTTCGCTGAAGCGAGTTAACCGTACGTCACTGGCTGCCGGCCTTTTGACATCAGTTTTTCAAAGAGTCGGTATGCCGAGTTCAGCGGCTCGGCCCCCGCTCAGGCCGCCGAGCGCATGGCGCTGGGGTTCTGGCCCGTCCACCGCTTGAACGCGCGCGAGAAGGCGGCGGGGTCCGAGAAGCCCACGAGGTAGGCGGTCTCGTTCACCGAGACCTTGCGGGCCGAGAGGTAGTCGAGCGCCATGCGGCAGCGCAGCTCGTCCAGCACCTTCTCGAAGGTCACGTCCTCCGCCTTCAGCCGTCGGAACAGCGTCTGGCGGCTCACCGCCATCTCGGCGGCGACCTCCTCCATGCTGACGTCGCCGGTGTGCAGCCGCGCCATCAGCAGGCTCTCGACCCGCGCGCGGGTGGATTTCACGGTCTGCAACTCCCGCAGCAGGGCGTCGGCGCGCTCGCTCAGCACCCCGAAGACATAGCGCGGCAGGCGCGCGATGTTCTCCGGCTCGACCGACCGGCGCACCTCGAAGGCGTTGCGCTGGGCGCCGAACACCACCGGCGCCTGGAAGATCCGCTCGTATTCCGGGGCGTAGCCCGGGTCGGCGTGGGTGAAATGCACGGACTTGACCAGCGGCGTCGGGTCGACGCGCCGGCGGCCGCAGACCAGCTGGGCGAAGGCGCTCTCCGAAAGCTCGGGGAAGGCGTTCGGATTGGTGCGGTTGTCGACGATCCAGAATGAGCCGCGCTCAGCCACCATGCCGAAGCGCAGGTCGGCCCCGCCCAGGTCCGTCTCGACGATCAGCGGGACAAAGCGGTTCAGCTGCTGGAACGCCTCCATCGGTGTGCGCGACGCCTGGCCCAGCAGGCCCACGATCGAGACGTCGGCGATGTCCACCTGCTCGCCGTAGTGCAGGCCCAGGGCCGCATCGCCCGAGAGCGCCTTGCCCGCGCGCATGATCGCCACGTACTTGGCGAAGGGAATCCGCGCGTCCTGGTCTTCCAGTTCGGCCGGCCGCACGCCGGCCGCCTCAGCGAGCGCGCGCCGGTCGGCGCCCTGCCGCACCGCGAGCTCGAACAGCCCGCGGGCAAATCCCGCTCCGACCGTCGGTCCGGTCATCACGCCGCCGCTCCTGCAACCTGGAGCCATGATTTTGATGCCTGGCGTCATGTCCATCGGAATCGCCGCCGCTACCTTCCGAAACGTCACCGTTCCATCTGCTGCGAGTTTAGTGTTATAGTCAAGTACAACACCAGTACGACATCTGGTCTCCGCGCCTCCCGGCGCGGGTGGCCTGTCGGGAAAAGATCATGGACGAGCAGTGGAATGACAGTCAGCCGATATACCGCCAGATCCGCGATCGGGTGGTCGCGATGATCCTCGACGGCCTCATCAAGGAAGGCGACCCGCTCCCCTCGGTGCGCGTGGTCGCCACCGAGTCCCGGGTCAATCCGCTGACCGTGCTCAAGGCCTACCAACAGCTCGCCGACGAGCGTCTGGTCGAGAAGCGCCGCGGGCTGGGCATGTTCATCAACTCCGGCGCCCGGGACCTCCTGCTGGACGCCGAGCGCCAGCGGTTCCTGGCCGAGCAGTGGCCGGAGATCCGCGCCACCATCCATCGGCTGGGCCTGGCCCGGGACCTGCTGGGGCCCGCCGAAGCCGCCTCTCCCGCCGCGCGCAAGCGCAAGGGGGCCTGAGCCATGGCGTGTATCGAAGCCCGCGGCCTCTCCAAGGCCTACGGAAAGACCACCGCGCTCGCCGGCGTCGACCTGACGGTCGGCGAGGGCCGCATCCTGGGCCTCATCGGCCCCAACGGCGCCGGCAAGAGCACGGCCCTGCAGGCGATCCTGGGCCTGATCCCGTTCGAGGGAAGCCTGAAGGTGCTCGGCCTCGATCCCTGGACCGACCGTGACCGCCTGATGAGCGAGGTCTCGTTCATCGCCGACGTGGCGGTGCTGCCGCGCTGGCTGCGGGTGCGCGACGCGCTCGCTTATGTGGAAGGCGTCCATCCGCGCTTCGACCGCGCCAAGGCGGAAGCGCTGCTCGCCAAGACGACGATCAAGCTGGCGAGCCGGGTGCGCGAGCTCTCCAAGGGCATGGTCACCCAGCTGCATCTGGCGCTGGTCATGGCGATCGACGCACGCCTGCTGGTGCTCGACGAGCCGACCCTCGGCCTCGACATCATCTACCGCAAGTCGTTCTACGACAGCCTGCTCAACGACTATTTCGACAAGAACCGCACGATCGTCGTCTCGACCCACCAGGTCGAGGAGATCGAGCACATCCTGACCGACGTGGTGTTCATCGACCGCGGCCGGATCGTGCTGGCCTCCACCATGGAGGACTTCGAAGCCCGCTTCGTCGAGGTTCAGGTCGAGCCCAAACGGCTGCCCGAGGCCCGCGCCCTCAAGCCCCTGCAGGAACGCCAGCTCTTCGGCCGCACGGTGATGCTGTTCGGCGACGTATCGCGCGACCAGCTCGCGCCGTTCGGCGAGCTGCGCACCCCAGGCCTGGCCGACCTGTTCGTCGCGATGATGGGCGCAACCGCTTCGCGGCCCGCCGAGGTGGCGGCATGAGCGCGCCCTCCGACACCCCTGAACTGGCCCCCAATGTCCCACCTGGGGCGACCGGGCCTGCGGCCCTGCCGTGGACCCGGCTCTTCTACTGGCAGGTGCGCCGCGAGCTCTGGGAGAACCGCGCCTTCTACCTCGCGCCCCTGGCCGTGGCCGGCGTTGTCCTCCTGGGCTTCGTGCTCGGCTCGTTCGGCCTCGTGGCGGCTGTGCTGAAAGCCGCTACGCCGGTCGCCGCCGCGCCCGCCGCGGTCCTGGCCCACGCCAGGGCTGTCGCCGCGCTCAGCGTGCCCTATGCGTCGATGGCCGGGGCCCCGGCCCTGGCGGGCATTGTCGTCGCGATCTTCTATTGCCTGGCTGCACTGAATGGCGAACGACGCGACCGCAGCATCCTGTTCTGGAAGTCCCTGCCGGTCTCCGATGCAGTGGCTGTGCTGGCAAAGGCGTTCATGGCCCTGGTCGTGCAGCCGGTGGCCGCCCTTGCGGTCATCGTCGCCGGCCAACTGGTCGTGCTGGCCTACAGCACCGCGATGGTGGCGGCCCACGGCGTCGATCCGAGCCTGCTCTGGACGCACCTGCACCTGGAGATGATCTGGGTGATGCTGCCCTATGGCATGGCGCTGAACGCGCTGTGGTACGCGCCGCTCTATGGCTGGCTGCTGCTGGTCTCGGCCTGGGCCAAGCGGATGACCTTCCTCTGGGCGGTGGGCCTGCCGCTCGGCTTGGCGCTGTTCGAGTACGTCACCCTGCACACCCATTGGGTCTGGTCGCTGCTGAATGACCGCGTCATGGGCGCCTACGCCCAGGCCTTCAGCGTCGGCGGCCAGGGCAAGGTCCCGATCACCAGCCTGAGCCAGGTCGATCCCGGCCGCTTCTTCGCGCAGCCCGGCCTGTGGATCGGCCTCGTCGTCGCCGCGGCCACGCTCGCCGCCTGCGTCTGGCTTCGCCGCCGCCAAGATCCCGTCTGAACGAGAGGAGCCCGCGCGATGATCCTGCACCTCAGCCCCGACGCTCCCTGGATCGCCCGCGCCGCGGCCGACACGGCGCTCGTGGCCCACATCGGCGGCGGGATGCTGGGCATAGCCGCGGGGTTCGTGGCGCTCGCCGCACGTAAGGGCGAGACGATCCACCGGGCGGCAGGAAAGGCCTTCCTGGTCGCAATGCTGGTGGCCTTGGCGGTGGGCGCGGTGGTCGCGCCGCTGATCCACCAGCCGGCCAACACGCTGGGCGCCCTGTTCGCGATCTATCTGCTGGTCACCGCGTGGGGGACCGTGAAACGTCCGGACGGCGCCGCCTCGCAACTGGGGATCGGCGCGACCCGGGTGGCGGCCGCCGCCGCTGTCGGCCTCGCGGCCTATGCTCTGCTCGGGGCCCTCGAGCCCCGCGTCCTGCCGGGCCTGTCCTCGCAGCTCCTGCTCGGCAATGCCATCTTCGTCGGCGTGGTCGCCGCGGCTGACCGGCGCGTGCTCCGGCGCGAGCTGACCGGCGCCAACCGCCTCGCGCGGCACCTTTGGCGCATGTGCCTGGCCATGTTCGTCGCCACGGGCTCGCTCTTCCTCGGTCAGCCGAAGGTTTTCCCCATCTGGCTCCGCGGCTCTCCCATCCTCTGGATCCTCGCCCTCGCGCCGCTGGCCGCGATGGTCTTCTGGCTGATCCGCATCCGTTCCAAACGCCCGGCCCGCCCGGTCCGGCCGATCGCTCCCGCCCAGGAGGCGCTGTCATGACTGAGCAACGACCTGAACGCTCGCCGGGACTTCCCGCCTGGCTGGCCGGGCTCCTCGCCGTGGCGCTGGCGGCCGGCGTCAGCTTGGAGCGCGCTCGCGCCGCGGAAGCCCCTGCCGCCGCGCCGCCGCCTGCCGCAGCGCCCGTCTACACGCCCACGTCGCTGAAGGCCGAGCGCGGACTGCCCCGCACCCGCGACGGTCACCCCGACTTCCAGGAGGTGGTCTGGGAGGCCAATTTCTTCGCGCCGCTCGAGATGATGCAGCCCAAGTTGGCGCCGACGCTCGTGCTTCCGGAGGACCAGGCGCGCAAGGCCAGTCGCGCCCTGATCAGTTCGTTCCTCGACAATCCGCTGTTCAAGTCCCTCATCGCCCTGGATCCGGAGTTCGAGGGCATCCTCAACGACTCCAAGGGCTTTCCGATCGTCCGCGGCGAGCGGCGTTCGCGGCTCCTGGTGTTGCCGGCCGACGGCAAGCTGCCGCTGACGCCCCAGGGCGCCAAGCAGGGTCAGGTGTCGCTGGCCGCGCTGATGGGCAAGACGGACAATCCCGAGGAGCGCGGCAACCTGGAGCGCTGCGTCTCGATGGGCGCGACGCCTCCGGTCACCTTCCTCGGCGGGCCCAATCCGCGGGAGTTCGTCCTGACGCGGGACTACGTCGCGATCCATTCGGAGAGCGGCGACGAGGTGCGGATCATCCCGTTCACGGACCAGCATGGGAGCCGCGGCCCTCGGCCGGCCTTCGGCGACTCCATCGCCCGCTGGGAGGGGGACACCCTGGTGATCGAGACCACGAGCCTACCGGCCTCCGAGCGGCGTCGGTTCTCGCCGACCGGCTCCTACGTCGTGAACCCCGACGCCAAGGTCATCGAGCGGTTCACCCGGCTCAGCCGCGACGAGCTGCTCTACCAGTTCACGGTCGAGGACCCGAAGATCTACGCGAGCCCCTGGCTCGGCGAGTACTCCTTCTTCCGCGCCAGCTACCGGATGTTCCCCGGCAACTGCCACGAGGGCAACTACGGCCTGCCGAACATCCTGGCCGGAGCCCGCGAGGAAGAGCGCGCCCGCGCCGCGGCTGCGACCACGGCGGTCGCCGCCAAGTGACCGGCTCCTGTCCCTGTTCGCTTGCCTGAGGAGGCATCGCCATGACCCAACGATCCGCTTTCGCCGCGTGCTGGCTCGCCGCCGTCGTGGTTGCGGCCTTCGCCGCCGGCCCCGCCGACGCAGCCTCCCCGCCCGCTGCGAAGCCCTACCACGCGCCGCGCACCGCCTATGGCGCGCCCGACCTGCAGGGTATCTGGACCAACTCGGCGCTGACGTTCCTGGCCAGGCCGCCGATCTTCAAGGGCCTGATCGCCACCGACGCCGAAGAGAAGATGATGCTCAAGGGCTTCATGTCGCTGGTCGGCGACCTGATCAAGCCGACCGTCGATCCCAACGAGGGCGCCCCGCCCGTCGTGAAGGAGGCTCCGCAATCCGACATCCTCGAGATGGACCTGCACCTGGGGCGCATCGACGGCCAGCCGCGCTCGTCCTGGATCGTCGAGCCCGCCAATGGCCAGATCCCCTTCACGGACGCGGGTCGCAAGGCCTACGCGGGTCGCCGCTCGACCTTGAACGATCCGGAGGCGCGCCCGCTGACCGAGCGCTGCATGATCGCCATCGGCTCACCCGAGGGCCCGCCGATGATGAACACCGGCTTCAACGCCAACTACCGCATCGTCCAGGCCAAGGACTTCGTCGCCATCCAGGTCGAGATGAACCATGACGTGCGGATCGTGCGCATGGTCGACCGCACGCATGCGCCGGCCCCCGTGACCCGCTGGATGGGCGACAGCGTTGGCTGGTGGGACGGCGACACACTGGTCGTGGAGACCACCAACCTCGATCCGAGAGCCGCCGTGGACAGCCTGAACGGCGGTTTCCGCAATGGGCCCAAGACACGGATCATCGAGCGGTTCACCCGCACCGCGAAGGACGCCATCCTCTACGAATTCACGGTGCAGGACGCCGACTACTACAAGCAGCCGTGGAGCGGCCAGATGCCGATGCGCACGGCCAAGGGCCCGATCTACGAATATGCCTGCCACGAGGGCAACTACAGCATCGCCAACGCGCTCTCCGGGGCGCGGGCCGAAGAGAAGCTGGCGGCCAACGCCGCGCCGTCCGCGGGGCCGCCAACCGCGAAGTAGCGCCTTCCGCTGCGGCAAGGCCGTCTTGCGGTAGTGGTCGGGGCATGACCGATCCGATCAGCCTGTCCGGCGCCCCCGGCTCGCCCTACACCCGCAAGATGCTGGCGGTGCTCCGCTACCGGCGCATCCCCTATCGCTTCCTGCTGCCGCTGAATCCGCTGCTGCGCGACCTGCCGCGGCCGAAGGTGCAGCTGCTGCCCACCTTCTACCTGCCCGGCGAGACCGGCGAGCTGGCCGCGGTCACCGACTCCACCCCGCTGATCCGCCGCTTCGAGCGCGAGTACGAGGGCCGCAGGCTGATCCCGCCCGACCCGGCGCTCGCGTTCCTGAACGACCTGATCGAGGACTACGCCGACGAGTGGCTGACCAAGGCCATGTTCCACTACCGCTGGGCCTACGAACCCGACGTCGCCAAGGCCTCGGCGATCCTGCCCTGCTGGCGCGGCTATTCGATCCCCGACGCCGACCTCGCCGCCGCGGGCGAGATGTTCGCCGAGCGCCAGATCGGCCGCCTCCGCTACGTCGGCTCCAACGCGGTCACCGGACCTGTGATCGAGGCCAGCTACCGCCGCTTCCTGGAAGCGTTTGAGGCCCACCTCCGCGATCATCCCTACCTCCTGGGCGCGCGGCCCTCGTCCTCAGATTTCGCGGTCTATGGCCAGCTCACCCAGCTCGCCGAGTTCGACCCCACGCCCAGCGCGCTCACGCTCGAAGTCGCCCCGCGCGTCACCGCCTGGGTCGGCATGCTGGAGGATCTCTCCGGCGTCGAGCCCGCCGACAGCGACTGGCTTTCCGCCGACGCGCTGCCGCAGACGCTGCGCGCGGTGCTGGCGGAGATCAGCCGGGTCTATCCGCCGGTCATGCTGGCCAATGCGCGCGCGGTCATGGCGGGCGAAGCCGAGGTGTCGGCCACCGTCGACGGGCGGCCCTGGAGCCAGCAGCCGTTCCCCTACCAGGCCAAGTGCCTCGGCTGGCTGCGCGAGGCCCACGCCGCCCTGCCCGGCGATGCCCGCGCGACGGTGGATGCGGTGCTCGAGCCCGCCGGCCTCTCGGCGCTTTTCGAGCCTGCCTGAGAGCTTCGCCGTACGTCGCGTTCTTTGCGGGGCATTTCAGCGACGAAAGACCACCGTCATCAGCGCGCCCTAACAGCCGCCCATGGGTTTGCTTGCCGCTGCGCCGCCCGACGGGAACGGGCGCGGCGGCAGGACCGTTGTGGCAAAGCTTGCGCCGCCGTGCGCCCAGTGACGAAGGCAAGTGACCCCCGCCAAGGGGATGCGTCCATCCGACAGGTCGACCCGGAGGAAGAATGGATACCCGCACGCGCGTCAGCCGGGTCTGGAAGACCAGCGAGGGCAATCCTGGCCGCCGGGCGCTGATCGTCATCCTGGTGCTGGCGGCGCTGGCCGGCGTGATCTGGTTCGCGGTGCACCTGGCCGAGGGCAGCAAGGCCGGCGGTCCGGGCGGCGCCGGCGGGCGTGGCGGCGGCGGCGGTTTCGGCGGCTTCGGCGGCGGCGGGCGCAGGCCCTCGACCACGGTCGGCGTCGCGACCGCGACCCTGGCGGACATCCCGATCACCCTCGACGGCCTGGGCACGGTGACGCCGCCGGCGACGGTGACCGTCGTGCCGCAGGTCTCGGGCGTGATCACCAAGATCCTGTTCAACGAGGGGCAGGTGGTCCGCAAGGGCGAGGCCCTGGCCGAGATCGATCCGCGGCCGTTGCGCGAATCCCTGCTCCAGGCCCAGGGCAATCAGACCCGCGACGAGGCGCAGCTGGCGAACGCCAAGCTCGTCCTGCAGCGCGACCAGACCCTGCTCGCCCAGGACTCCATCGCCCGCCAGGACGTCGACACCCAGGCCGCGCTCGTCAAGCAGCTCGAGGGCACGGTGATGACCGACCGGGCCGCCGTCGGCATGGCCCGCCTGAACCTCGGCTACAGCCGCGTGGTCGCGCCGGTCTCCGGACGCATCGGCCTGCGCGCCATCGACCTCGGCAACTACATCGGCGCCGGCAATTCCACCGGCATCGCCGTGATTACCCAGGTGACCCCGATCGACGTGCAGTTCACGATCCCCCAGGACAGCGTCCCGGTCGTCGACGCCCAGGCCCGCTCGGGCCGCCTGCCGGTCACCGCCTACGACCGCACCAAGAGCATCGTGCTCGACCAGGGGGTCTTCTCTACGCTGGACAACCAGGTCGATCCCACCACCGGCACGGTGAAGGCCAAGGCGCGCTTCCCGAACGCCCGCGGCACGCTGTTCCCCAGCCAGTTCGTCAACGTCCGCGTCGACCTGCAGACCCTGAAGGGCGTGGTCGTGGTGCCGGTGACCGCGGTGCGCACCGGCCCCGACGGCGATTTCGTCTGGCAGCTCCAACCTGACAAGACGGTCACCAAGGTCAAGGTCGTCCGCGGCCCCGGCACGCCCACCATGACCAGCATCGTCCAGGGCGTCGGCCCCGGGACCAGGGTCATCACCGAGGGGGGCGACCGGCTCACCGAGGGCGCCCGCGTGCAGCTGCCCGGCGACCGCAATGTGATGCAGGCCTGCGCGGCCGACATGAAGACGCTGTGCGGCGGCAAGACCGGCCGCGACGCCTTCATGTGCCTGCGCCAGAACCAGGCCAAGGCCAGCCCCGGCTGCAAGGCCGCGATGGCGGGCGGCCGTGGCGGCGGCGGTGGTGGTCAGGGCGGCGGCTACGGCGGCGGCCCAGGCGGCGGTGGCGGCGGCTACAGCCAGGGCGGTGGCCAGGGCTTCAGCGGCCAAGGGGCCGGTGGCGGCGGCGGTGGCTTCACGCCCTCGCCCGAGATGCAGGCGGCGCGGGCTGCGATGCACAAGGCCTGCGACCCCGACATGCAGAAGCTCTGCCCGGGCCAGGAGGGCCGTGAAGCCGTCATGTGCCTGCGCGAGAACACCGCCAAGGCAAGCAAGGCCTGCCAGGACGCCCTCTCCAAGATGCCCAGCCGCGGTGGCGGCGGGGGCGGTGCTGGCGGGGGCGGCGGCTTCGGGGGCGGCCAGGGCGGCGGTCCGCCCAGCGCGGGGCCACCTGCGGCCGGCGCGGCGGCGGGCGCATCCCCGGCAGCCCGGGGCGGCGGTTTCCGCAACGGCGGTGGCGCGCAGGGCGCGGCCGGCGCTCCCAGTGGCGCGGGCGGCGGCGGCGGCGGCGGCGGCGGCGGTTTCCCTCGTTCGCCGGAAATGGAGGCCGCGCGCGATGCGATGCGCAAGGCCTGCGCCGCGGACATCCAGAAGGTCTGCGCCGGTCAGGAAGGCCGTGAGGCCTTCATGTGCATGCGCCAGAACGAGGACAAGCTCTCGGCGGGCTGCAAGGCCACCCAGGCGAAGATGCGGGCGCTGAGGCCCGCCGGGGCTGGCGGCGGTGGCGGTGGCGGCGGAGGTCCCGGCCTCTAGGCCCAGCGCATGAACCCCTCACGCCCCTTCATCATGCGGCCGGTGGCGACGGCCCTCCTGATGCTCGCCATCGTGCTGGGCGGCCTGGTGGGCTTCCGCCTGCTGCCGCTGTCCGCGCTGCCGGAGGTGGACTACCCCACCATCCAGGTGCAGACGCTCTATCCAGGCGCGAGTCCGGAGGTGATGGCCCAGACCGTCACCGCCCCGCTCGAGCGCCAGTTCGGCCAGATGTCCGGCCTGGAGCGGATGACCTCGGTCAGCTCGGCCGGGGCCAGCGTCATCACCCTGCAGTTCAACCTCACCGAGAAGCTCGACGTCGCCGAACAGGAAGTCCAGGCGGCGATCAACGCCGGCGGCAACCTGCTGCCCGCCGACCTGCCCGCGCCGCCGGTCTACGCCAAGGTCAACCCGGCCGACGCCCCGGTGCTGACCCTGGCGGTCACGTCGGACATCATGCCCCTGCCCGACGTGCAGAACCTGGTCGACACGCGGCTCGCGCAGAAGATCAGCCAGGTGCCGGGCGTGGGCCTGGTCACCCTCTCCGGCGGCCAGCGGCCTGCGGTCCGCATCCAGGTCAACACCCAGGCGCTGGCCGCCTACGGCCTCACCCTGACGTCGGTCCGCAACGCGATCAGCGCGGCCAACGCCAACACCGCCAAGGGCAGCTTCGAGGGGCCGACCCGCAGCTATTCGATCAACGCCAACGACCAGCTGCTGACCGTCGAGGACTACAAGGCCCTGATCATCGCCACCCGCAACGGCGGCTCGGTGCGGCTGGCCGACGTCGCCACCGTGATCCAGGGGGCGGAGAACGCCCGCCTGGGCGCCTGGTCCGGCAAGACCCCGGCGATCATCGTCAACGTCCAGCGCCAGCCGGGCGCCAACGTCATCAACACCGTCGACGCCATCAAGAAGCAGTTGCCGGAGCTCACCGCGGCTCTCCCGCCGGCGCTCAAGGTGACCGTGCTCGCCGACCGCACCACCGGCATCCGCGCCTCGGTGCACGACGTGGAGTTGGAGCTGCTGCTGGCCGTGGGGCTGGTGGTGTTCGTGATCTTCTTCTTCCTGCACAGCGTGCGCGCGACGGTGATCGCGGGCCTGGCGGTGCCGATCTCGCTGATCGGCACCTGCGGGGTGACCTACCTGCTGGGCTTCTCGCTGAACAATCTCAGCCTCATGGCGCTGACCATCGCCACCGGCTTCGTGGTCGACGACGCCATCGTGATGATCGAGAACATCCAGCGCCATATCGA
>JBJMQX010000138.1:0-50016 GCA_045802455.1 Phenylobacterium sp.
GGACTTGCCGACGTTCGAGCGGCCCGCGAAGGCCACCTCCGGCAGGTCGGTGTCCGGCAGGCCGTCCATGGCGACCGCGCCCATCAGGAAGCTGACGTCGCGGGCGAAGAGGATGCGCGCCCGTTCCAGGGTCTCGGCGTCGAACACGTCGTCGGACGCGGGATTCACGCCGTCACGAAGTCTGGGGCTTCGAGCGGCCGGTGAACCGCGCGATCAGCCGGTCGACAGGGTTATCCACCTTGAAGCGGCGCATCATGAAATACTGCTGCAGGGTGGTGAGCACGTTCGACCAGGTCCAGTAAATCAGCAGGCCCACGGCGAAGGGGGCCATGATGAACATGAAGATCAGCGGCATCAGCTGGAAGATGCGCTGCTGGGCGGGGTCGGGGGCCGGCGGGCTCATCGATGTGGTCAGCCACATTGTGAAGCCGTAGGCCAGCGGCAGGACGCCCAGGTGCAGGGTGGTGTCGAGGATCGGCCCGATCAGCGGGGCGCTCGCCGGGTTCCAGGGGATCAGGCCGAACAGGTTCCAGATTGTGGTCGGGTCGCGCGCCGAGAGATCGTTCCAGATCAGGAACGGTGCATGGCGCATCTCGATGGTGATCTGGAGCACCTTGTAGAGCGAGTAGAACACCGGGATCTGCAGCAGGATCGGTGCGCAGCCGGCCAGCGGATTGACCTTCTCGCGCTGATAGAGGGCCATGATCTCCTGCTGCTGCTTGGCCGGATCGTCCTTGAAGCGCTTCCTGATGTCCTCCATCAGCGGCTGGACCTTCTTCATCTTGGTCATCGACTCGTACTGGCGCTGGGCGATCGGGAAGAAGGCCGCGCGGACACAGACGGTGAGCAGCAGGATGGCGATGCCGAAGGTGCCGACGTGCTGGAAGATGAAGTCCAGGAAGGCGAACAGCGGGCGGGTCAGGAAGAAGAAGAACCGCCCCCAGTCGATCGCCTCGTCCAGGTGCACGACGCCCAGCGCGGCCTGATATCGCTTCAGCAGCGGCGCCTCCTTGGCGCCGGCGAAGAGGTGCTGGGTGACGCTGACCTGCTGGCCAGGGGCCACGACCCGCGGCTGGCCGACGTAGTTCACGTCGTAGAGATCGAGGCTGCCCACCTTGCGGTCCTGGTAGGTGGCGTGGACCTGCTCGGCGGGCGTCGGGATCATTGCCGCCAGCCAGTACTTGTCGGTGATCCCCGCCCAGGCGGCGTTGGAGGTGAACTCCTGCGGGCCGCCGCCCTTCTTGGCGAGGTCCTTGTAGGTGAAGCTGCGCAGGTGGCCGCCCAGCCAGCCGACCGCGCCCGTGTGCACGATGTTCGAGCTGCCGGCCTCCGGCGGAACGCCCTCGCGCTGCACCGAGCCGTAGGGCGCGAGCGTCAGCGGTTCCGCACCGGTGTTGGCCACCGTGTCGATGACGGTGAAGAGGTAGTCCTGATCGACCTCGATCCGCCGCGTGAACGTGAGGCCCTGACCGTTCGAATAGGTCAGCACCACCGGCTGTCCAGGCGCCAGCGTCGATCCTTGGGCCAAGGTCCAGACGGTGTTCGCGTTGGGCAGGGCCGGCGCGTTTTGGCCGACCCAGCCGAAGTCGACGAACCAGGCGTAAGGCGCCCCTTCGGGCTTCAGCAGCTCGACCGGCGGCGAGTTCCTGTCGGTCGTCTGGCGGTACTTGACCAGGTACAGGTCGTCGAGGCGGGCGCCGCGCAGCGAGATCGAGCCCTTCAGCGCAGGCGTCGCCACCGGCACGCGCGGACTGGCGGCGAGCGCCGCGGCGCGGGTGATGGCAGGCGGGACGGCCAGCGCCGGCGCGGCGGGGGTCGGCGCCGCAGCGGCGGCCACGGCCTTCTGATGGGCGAGATCGGCCTGACGCTTCTTGTCCGCCGGGCCGATCACGAAGGTCTGGTAGACCACGAACAGCGCGAGCGCACACACGAGGAAGATGATCGTGTTGCGGCTGGAATCGTCTTGCATGGGGTAGGGCGCGGTCCGTTTCGGAAGCTGGCCCTCAACAGATAGGGCGGTCGCGGTCGGCGGCGAGCCTTAACAGCGCGCTTTTCATATCGTCAAGCAGCGCCGCCCACGGGCGGGCGGTCACACTGCCGCGGGCGATGAACACATAGTCGTGCCCGGGATGGGCGTGGAGCGGCAGCAACAGGCGGGCGGCCTCGCGCAGGCGGCGCTTGGCGCGATTGCGCTCGACGGCGCCGCCGATGCGCTTCGTCGCCGTGAATCCGGCGCGGACCAGGGGCTCGCCGTCGCCGCGGGGCCGGGCCTGGACCAGCACCGCGCCGCGGGCGCAGGCGGGGCCTTTGGCGCAGGCCAGGAAGTCGGGGCGCTTCTTGAGGCGCTCGATCTTCGGTTTCGGTTGTTCAGGGGCGGCGTCGGCCATGCCGACACCTTAGCGCAGCTTGGCCTCAGGCGCTGAGGCGCTTGCGGCCCTTGGCGCGGCGGCGCGCCAGCACCTTCTGCCCGTTCTTGGTGGACATGCGCAGGCGGAAGCCGTGGCGGCGGGCGCGAACGAGGCGCGACGGTTGGAAGGTCCGCTTCACGGGGTGGCTCCGGGTCGAAAATCGAGCGGCGGTGGATAGGGGAACGGGCGGGCGGTGTCAACCTGCGGAGGATCTACAAGTCCGGCCGCACCACCGTCTTGCCGATCACCTTGCGGTCGGCGAGCGAGTCGAACGCCTCGCGCCAGCGGTCGAGGGGGTATTCGACGTCGACGCGGGGCTTCACCTTGCCTTCCTCGGCGAGCCGCCAGATCGCTTCGTGGTTCTCACGGCCCTTGTCCGGGAACTGGCGGCCGAACTCGCCGGCGCGGACCCCGATCACCGAGAATCCCTTGATCAGCGCGATGTTGACCGGCAGCACCGGCAGGCGGCCCGAGGTGAAGCCGATTGAGAGGATCCGGCCGCCGAAGGCGATGCAGCGGGTGCTCTCGTCGAAGACGTCGCCGCCCACGGGGTCGTAGATCACGTCCGCGCCCTTGCCGCCGGTCAACTCCTTGACCCGCTCGCGGAAGCCCTGGGCCACGTTGACCGTGGCGTCGGGGGCATACTCGCGGGCGATGACCTCCAGCTTGTGGTCGGAGGCCGAGGCGGCGATCACCTTCGCGCCCATGATCTTCGCCAGGTCCACCGCGGCCAGGCCCACGCCACCCGCCGCGCCATGCACCAGCACCCACTCGCCGGGCTGCAGCCGGGCGCAGCGCTCGAAGGCCACGTAGGCGGTGAGGTAGGCGACGGCGTACCCCGCGGCCTGGCTGAACGAGAGGGTGTCGGGCTTGCGGCGCAGGCCCGCGGCCGGCAGCACCGCGTACTCGGCCATGCCGCCGCGGCCGCCGCCGCAGACCGCATCGTCGACCTGGAAGGCCGTGACGCCTTCGCCCACCGCATCCACCTCGCCGGCCAGCTCCATGCCGGGCGTGAAGGGGACCTGCGGCTTGTGCTGGTGCTCGCCGCGCGTCTGCATCAGGTCGGGGAAGTTCACCGCGGCGGCGCGCACCCTGATGCGCACCTCGCCGGGCGCGGGCTCCGGCGTCGCGATCTCCTTGACCACACAGCCCGCGTAGTCGGGCGCCAGCTTCTCGACGACCAGCGCCCTCACCGGCGGGACCGCATCAGGAGATCCGCCCTTCGAAGCCCTCGCGCAGCAGCCCGGCGATCTCGCGGCAGGCGACGTCCGCGGCGGGCACTGCGCCGGTGAATGCGGTGAAGCCGTGGGCCAGGGCGTCGTAGCAGCGGTAGACGGTGGGCGTATGGGCCTCCTTCAGCCGCCGCGCATAGGCCTCCCCCTGGTCGAGCAGGGGGTCGAAGCCGGCTGTGACGACGATGGCGGGCGCCAGACCCGAAAGGTCCTTGGCCTTGAGCGGCGACAGGCGCGGGTCGGCGGGGTCGTCCCCGGGGCCCATGTAGTGGCCCATCGACCAATCCATCAGCGCCTTGGATAACGGAAAGGCGTCGGCGTAGGTGGTCACCGACGCGCTCTCGCAGGCCACGTCCGTGGCGGGATAGATCAGCAGCTGCAGGACCGGCTGCGGCTCGCCGGCCCGCTTCAGATCCTGGCAGACCACGGCGGCCAGGTTGGCGCCCCAGGAGTCGCCGCCGATGGCCGCCTCGGCGAGCGGCGCTGCGAAGCGCTCGGCGTTGTCGCGGCCCCAGCGGTAGGCGGCCAGCACATCCTCCAGGCCCGCCGGGAAGCGGTGCTCGGGCGCCAAGCGGTAGGCCACCGACAGCACCGGCCCGCGGCCGGTCGCCGCCAGCAGGGTGCAGAAGCTGTGGCAGGTCTCCAGGTCGCCCAGCACCCCGCCGCCGAAATGGGCGTAGACCAGCAGCGGCGCCTCGGGGTCCTGGCCGTCGGGCCGGTAGGCGCGGGCGGGGATGGCGCCGGCAGGGCCAGGAAGGTCGAGGTTCTCGATCCGCACGCCCGGCCCCGGCGGGGCGCTCAGCAGGGCGGCCATGCCGGCGGAGACGCGGCGGGCCTCCTCGGGCGGCAGGGTGTGGAGCGGCGGCTGGCCGCGAGCCTGGGCTGCGATGTACTGCAAGCGCGGGTCCAGCGTGCGGCCGCCCTGGTAGACCACCCCGCCGCCGGACATCAGCCGCAGCACCGGAGCGGGCAGGCTCAGGACCTTCTGCAGGACCAGACGCTGAGCGGCGGGGCTGGCGGGCATCTAGGCCTTAGGCCGGGGCAGCGGGGAGGCCCTTCAGCCCCCCGAGGATCATCGCCACGGCGAATTCGGCGGCGCCCTTGGTGTCGATCGGCCGGCGCTCGAGCATCTTGTCGCCGATCTCGCGGGCGACCGCGATGCAGGCCGCGGCCATGTAGTCCGGGTCCGCGGCGGGCCCGCGGCCTTCGTTGATGGCGTCGACGATGGCGTCGCGAACCTCGGCGAAGACGGCGGCCATCTCGGGGGTTTCGCCCTGGACGTGCAGGTGCGGCTCGCCGGCCGGGCGGCGGGCGGCCCAGTTCGTGTGCTCGTCGGCGATGAAGTCGAAATAGGCGGCGATGGCCAGCTCGACGAAGGTCTCGAAGCTGTGGCCCTGGCCTCGCAAGGCCTTCAAGATCGGATTGAACCGCGCCGCCCCGTCGTCGGCGAGGGCGGCGAACACCTCCTCCTTGGAGCGGTAGTAGTTGTAGAAGGTGCCGGCCGCGAGGCCCGTGCGGCGGATGATGTCGCGCACCGTGGCCGTCTCATAGCCCAGCTCGCCGAACACCTCGCGCGCCGCGTCCAGGATGGCCTGGCGGTTGGCGACCTTGGTCTGCTCACGTTTGCCGCTGACCTGAGCGCTTGCGGTGGGGAGATAGGCGACCTGGGACGACATGGGTTCTCTGGAATGACGCGACTCGAAAATGACGCCCGTCATCGTAGAGGCGCCGCAGCGGAAAGCAAATGAGCTTCGGATGTACTAGACCGTCCGCTTCGCGCGGTCCTGTTCGTTGGCGCCCTTGATGGCGTTGCGGGCCGCTTCCCATTCAGCATCGGTCCACTTGGCGAGGTCGGCGCGGCCGCGACCGGCGAGGTGGCCGCCGCCGTCGATGGCGATGGTCTGGCCGTTGACGTAGGCCGAACCCGGGTCGAGCAGGTAGACGGCGAGGTTGGCGAGCTCGCGCATCTCGCCGACGCGGTTCAGCGGGATCGACGGGTCGGCCTTGCCGGCGGCGTCCGTCGCCTGGCCGGGCGACAGCCGCGCCCAGGCCCCTTCGGTCGGGAAGGGCCCCGGCGCGATGGCGTTGAAGCGTATGCCGCGGTTCCCCCATTCGACCGCCAGCGACTGGGTCATCACGTTCAGCCCCGCCTTCGACATCGCCGAGGGCACCGTGAACGGCCCGCCGTGCCAGACCCAGGTGGTCAGGATCGAGACCACCGAGGCGTGGCGGCCCTCGGCCAGCCAGCGCTTGCCGGCGTCGAGGGTGACGAAGAACGAGCCGCGGAAGACGATGTTGGCGATGGCGTCGAAGCCGCGGGGGCTCAGGTCCTCGGTGCGGCTGATGAAGTTGCCGGCGGCGTTGTTGACCAGGCCGGTGAGCGCACCGCCCGCCCACACCTGGTCCATGGCATCGTGGATCGCCTCGGGCACCCGGATGTCGCAAGCCATGCCGACGCACGTTCCGCCGCCCTTGCCGGCGTGGGCGTCGGTGAGTTCCTTCGCGGTGCCCTCGACCACCCCGCCTCTGCGGCCCCAGATCACGACGTCGGCGCCCAGCGCCACGCAGGCCTCGGCCATCACCTTGCCCAGGCCGGTGCCGCCGCCGGTGATCAGGATCCGCTGGCCCTTCATTAGGCCCGGCCGGAACATCAGGTCGTCCAGGGATAGCTCGGCCATCGGGGGCTCCTCCGTCTCGTCGGCGCTCCCAGCAGGCGACCCTGACGCTGGGTCGGTCAAGCCTTGCGCTCTTGCCGCGCCGGCCGCGATCCGGTTCGTAAGCGCCATGGAACTGATCCTGATCCGCCACGGCCTGCCGGTGCGCAGCGCCGAGACCGATGACCCGCCGCTGACCGATGAGGGCCACGAGCAGGCGCGGCGCGCCGCCCGTTGGCTGGCCGGCGAGCGCATCGACGCCGTCTATTCCAGCCCCATGCGCCGGGCGGTGCAGACGGCCGAACCGTTCGCCGCGCTCAGCGGGCTCGCCGTCACCACTCATTCGGGGATCGTCGAATTCGACCGCGGGTCCGGGACCTACGTGCCGATGGAGGAGCTGAAGCGGGAGGACTACGCGGCCTGGAAGGCGCTGGTCGACGGCGGCTTCGACGTGGACATCTTCGCCTTCCAGAAATCGGTGGTGACGGCGTT
Source organism: Phenylobacterium sp. (assembly GCA_045802455.1). Lineage (GTDB taxonomy): Bacteria > Pseudomonadota > Alphaproteobacteria > Caulobacterales > Caulobacteraceae > Phenylobacterium. Next base: position 6,787 of record JBJMQX010000138.1, read on the forward strand.
GGAGGAGATCGTGGCGGCCAACCGCGGACTCACCGTCGCGGTGTTCTGCCACGGCGGCGTGGTCAACGTCTGGACCGCGCACGTGCTGGGCATGGAGGCCAGGCTGTTCTTTGAGCCCGGCTACGCCAGCATCCACCGTTACCTCTGCGCGGGCTCAGGCGAACGCAACATCGTGGCGCTGAACGAGCGCGCGCACCTGCGGGCCGACTGGCCGGCGTTGGCCTAGCCGCGGGTCCTACGGCAACGGGGCAGGCGTGAAGTCAGGGTCCACGCGCCTGATCAGCTCCATGGCCGCGGCCGGCGCGCGCACCTTCCCCTCGTGGATGACGAAGGCGTAGACGTCGCGCGGCGCTTCGGGGAGGCCGGTGCGGTCGACCGGTGTGAACTCGGCCGGCACGCCGCCTTTGGCGTAGGTCTTGAACCGCTCGGCCCACAGGTCCAGGTCCTTGGCCTCGTAGCCGGTCGGGATGTCGTCGGAAGCCGAGATCAGGCGCAGGTAGACGAAGTCGGCGGTGACGTCGGGGATGAACGGGTAGTTCTCGTTCTCCGAGTTGCAGATCGCCAGGCCGTGGTCGCGGCACAGGCCGACGAACTTCGGGTCGGCGAAAGTCCCGTTGCGCACCTCGATGACGTGCTGCAGCGGAAGACCCTCCAGCGTCTTCGGCAGCAGGTCGAAGAAGCCTGCGAAGTCGTCGTAGTCGAACTTCTTGGCGGCCATGAACTGCCACAGGATCGGGCCCAGCCGGTCCTGCAGCTCGGTCAGCCCTTGGTTGAAGAAGAAGCCCATCGACTGCTCGCCATCGGTCAGCTTCTTGCGGTTGACGCAGAAGCGCGAGGCCTTGACCGCGAACTTGAAGCCCGGCGGCGTCGCCTCGCGCCACTTGGCCCAGCTGTCCGGCTTGAAGCTGGAATAGTAGGTGCCGTTGATCTCGATGACGCTGAGGTGGCGGCTGGCGTATTCCAGCTCCCGCTTCTGCGACAGGCCCTTCGGATAGAACACCCCGCGCCAAGGCTCGAAGGTCCACCCGCCGATCCCGCAGCGGATCTTGCCGGACTGGGTCATGCACAGGTCTCCAGGTCGGGCTGCACCGTAGCGGCGACGGCGAGTGTTCTCAAGATGTTCTGCGTCGCTACTTACGCGCCGCGGCCGTCCTGTCCCGCGCGGCCTTGAACTCCGAGCCCGGCTTCCATTCCGGCCACTCGCGCGAGTTGGCGAGCCGGCGGCCGAGGTCGTAGCCGATGGTCAGGTCGGCGGCCATGCCCGAGAGGTCCCAGTTGGGGTCGTACTCGTCGGCCGGCTGGTGATAGCGGTCGCGGGTATAGGCGTCCCGCGCGGCCTTGCCGGCGGCCACCCCGCCCTTCACCAGGTCCTGGCCCGAGCCGAACGAGAGCGCCGGAACGCCGCGCTTGGCGAACGAGAAGTGGTCCGAGCGGAAGAAGCTGCCGGCCTCCGGCCGAGCGTCCGGCGTGAAGCGGCGGCCGTGCGCCTTGGCCACCTCGATCAGGTCGTCCTGCAGGGTGAGGCCCACGTCGCCGGAGGTGGAGATGTCCTTCGCCGGACCGTTCACCGCCGCGCCGTCCATGTTGATGTTGGCGACCGTCTTGGCCAGCGGATAGAGCGGGGCCGAGGCATAGTATTCCGAGCCCAGGAGGCCCTTCTCCTCGGCCGTCACCGCCATGAACATCACCGTCCGCTCGGTGCGCGGCGCATGCGCGAAGGCGCGGCCGAGCTCGATCAGCCCGGAGACGCCGGAGGCGTTGTCCACCGCGCCGTTGTAGATCCGGTCGCCCTTTGCATCAGGCAGGCCGACGCCCAGGTGGTCCCAGTGGGCGGTGTAGATGATCCGCTCGTCCGGGTGCTTGGTCCCGGGGAGCAGGCCCACGACGTTGTGGCTGACCACCTTCTTGGCGGCGACGTCGAAGTCGGTGGAGAAGGTCACGTCCTTCAGCGTCACGGGCTTGAACTCGCGGGTCTGGGCCTCTCGCTTCAGCGCTTCGAAGTCGAGGCCCCCGCGCTTGAAGAGGTCGACGGTCGCGTCGCGCTGCACCCAGGCCTCGATCGGCGCGTGGGCCGACTTCGGGTCCTTGCGGATGATGTCGAAGACCGCGTTGGTGTTGGAGTTCTTGACGGTGTTCCAGCCATAGGAGGCCGGCGCCGTCTCGTGGATGACGATGAAGCCCAGCGCGCCCTGGCGGGCGGCCTCCTCGTACTTGTAGGTCCAGCGGCCGTAGTAGGTCATGGCCTTACCGCCGAAGTCGCCTTTCCCGGTCTCGAAGTCGGGGTCGTTGACCAGCACGAGGGCGATCTTGCCGTGCAGGTCGACGCCCTTGAAGTCATCCCAGTTGCGCTCGGGCGCCTTGACGCCATAGCCCACGAAGACCACCGGCGCGTCCTTGATCGCGATGTGGGTCTGGCCGGTCTGGGCGGCGCGGATGGCGACCTCCTCGCCCTGCTTCCAGGCAAGCGCCTGACCGCCGACCTTCACGGTGGTCTTCACCGGACCGTTGATGTCGAACTGGGCGAGCGGCACGTCCTGGGTCCAGGCCCGCTTGCCGGACTTCAGCTTGTCGCCGCCCGGCTGCAGGCCGGCCTCGGCGAATTGCTTCGAGATGTAGGCGACGGTCTTGGTCTCGGCGCGGGTGGCCGGGCCGCGGCCCTCGAAGGCGTCGGAGGCCAGCACCTTGATGTGCTCGGAGAGCCGCGCAGGCTCGATCTTGGGCTCGGCGGCGAGCGCAGGCAGGGCAAGGATCAGCGCCGCGGCGCCGGCCAGAAGCAGGTTTTTCATGGTCACTCTGAAATGGGGGCCGAAAGTTGCGCGACCCTAATTGCTGCTTGCGCCCTCGGCTAGGCGCTCGGCTTCCGCTTCTCGATGAACGCGGCGACGCCGTCGAGCATGCGCTGGAGGCCGAACTCGAAGTTGCGCTCCGGGTCGGGCGGCGAGATCTCCCCGGCCTGGTAGGCCGCGCCGACCCGGATGATGGTCGGGAAGCGGTCGGGATCGACCTTTTCCTTCAGCAGGGGCTGGTTCAGCGCCCACCACTGCTCGTCGGTCATGCCGCTCTGCCGGACGACCTCGCGGGCGTCGATGGCCGCGCGGATGGCGCCGCGCACATAGTCGCCGATCGCCGAGGTGAGCATGTCCATTTCCCACTCGGAGAGGCCCAGGCCGTCGATGGCGCGCAGGGCCTGCTCGGCGGCGGCCAGGACGTGGGGGCCTAGCGGCGGACGGTGCATGCCGACCTGGATCAGCCAGGGATGGCGCTGCGCCATCGCCCAGCGGCCGCGGGCGAGCTGCTCGAGCTGGCCGCGCCAATCGGCCGCGTCGGGCTGCGCGACCTCGGCGGCCACCCGGTCCAGCATCAGGTCGACCAGCTCGGCCTTCGACGGCACATAGGTGTAGAGCGACATCGGCGAGAGGCCGAGCGCCTCGGCCACCCGGCGGATGGAGAGCGCCGCCAGCCCCTCGGCGTCGGCGATCGCGATGGCGGCGGCCACCACCTCATCCACCGAGCGGCTGGGCTTGGGGCCACGGCGGCCAGGACCGGTGACGCCCCAGAGCAGGGCGATGCTTCGGCTGGGGTCCCCGCCGCCTGAGAAGTCCGCGACCATGGCTCACAATGTGGCGTATGAAATAACACTTTACAACATACGGAGTTTGAAGCAATTGAGGGCTCCCAGACGGTCGCAGAACCGCGGGTAGACGGGGGAGGCGCCGCCAGTTGCGGGCCGAGAGTCATGCTTCTAGAGGTCACGCTCCGTCCCTTGCATCCGCTGGGCCGGCGCGCGGCGACTAGAGGAAGGTCGTCAGCCCCGCCCGCGTCCGAGTTGCGAACCACGTCCATGCGTCCTGCTCATGCCGCCGTTCTCCTGGCCTGCCTCGCGCTGGGCGCCTGCGCCACGGCGCGCAAGGCCGACCTGCGCCTGCCCACGGCCTACGAGGCGCCGGCCGGCGCGCCCGCTGGCGCCGTGGCCCTGGACCGTTGGTGGCTGGCCTTCAACGACCCGCAGCTCACCGGGCTGATCGACCAGGCCCTGGTCCGCAATCCCGACGCCCGGACGGCGGCGGCGAGGCTCACGGAAGCGCGCGCCAACCGCCTCGAGGCCTTCACCCGCTACCTGCCGCAGGGCGACGTCTCGGCCACCAAGCGGCGCACGGACACAAAGCAGCTCGCCGGCACGGTGTTCAACATCCCGGGCTTCTCCTCCAGCGGCGTCAGCGACGTCGAGGCGGCGAACTTCAACGTCAGCTGGGAAGTCGACGTGTTCGGCCGTTTCCTGGGGACGCGGCGCGCGACTGGCGGAGACCTGGCCGCGGCGCGGTTCGACTACGAGGGCACACGCGCCAGCCTGGCCGCCAACGTCGCCGACGCATATTTCCAGGCCCGCGGCCTCGCCATCCAGCTCGCCGATGCCCAGGAGACCTCGCGCATCCAGCAGGAGCTCTACGAGACGGCCACCAAGCGCGCCCAGGTGGGCATTGCGGCAAGCTCCGACGCCGACCGCATCGCCGGCGAACTCGCCCAGGCCAAGGCCCAGGCCGAGGCGCTGATGGCCTTGCTGCAGGTGCAGCGCCGGACCCTGCTGATCCTCGCCGGCCGCACGATCGAGCCCACCGCCAATGTCCAGATCGACGCCAGCGTCGGCGTGCCCCCGCCGGTGCCGGCCTCGATTCCCTCGGAGCTGCTGCAGCGCCGCCCCGACGTTCGCCAGGCCGAGGCGCGGGTGGAAGCCGCCAGCGGGCGCTCGCAGCTCGACCTCATGGCCTTCCTGCCGACCATCACCTTCACGCCGGGGCTGGGCTGGCAGAAGCAGACGCAGCCCGGGTTCTCGGTCACCGCCCAGTCACTGATCACCGGCGGCGCCATCGTCCAGCCGCTGCTCTCGATCCCGCGCCTGCTCACCGAGCTGAAGGCTCAGAACGCGCGCACCGAGCAGGCGGTGATCGCCTACGAGAAAGCCGTGCAGACGGCGTTCGCCGATTCCGAGAGCGCGCTCGTCCAGCTGGACGCCGACAAGAAGCGCGTGGCCCTGTTCACCGAGGGCGAGGCGCGCGCCGGCCGCGGCTACCGCGCCACCCGCCTGGGCTACACCCGCGGCCTGATCGACCTGCAGACCACGCTGTCGGCCGAGGAGTCGTGGCGGCAGATCCGCGCCCAGCTAACCGCCGCCCAGGTGCAGGCGCTGCGCCGCACCGTGCAGGCGTACAAGGCGCTGGGCGGCGGCTGGCCGGCCGACCAGTTTTCAACCCAAGCGCAGGCTCGCTGAGCATGGCGCGCCGAGACCCCACCCGCATGAAACGACTCCTGATCCTCGTTCCGCTGGCGGCGGCGCTGGCGCTCGGCGGCTGCAAGCCGCCGCCGCCGAAGGCCACCGAGGCGCAGCAGGCGCGCGCCGTCACCGTCGCCCGAGTGGAGATGCGGCCGATCTCCGGCGCGCTGGCGGCGTCCGGCGACCTGGTCAGCCGCGAAGAGGCGGCGGTCTACCCTGAGGTCGCGGGCTTCCGCGCCGCCGCCGTTTTGGTCGACGTCGGCCAGACGGTCCGCAAGGGCCAGACCCTGGTGCAGCTCGACCCGACGATGATCCGCGCTCAGCTTTCCCAGCAGGAGGCTCTCGCCGCCCAGGCCGAGGCCAACGCGCTGCAGGCGGAGGAACAGGCGAGCCGGGTCAAGGGCTTGGACAACGAGGGCGTCATCGCCCAGGAGGCCATCGACCAGCGGCGGTTCCAGGCTCGCGCCGCCCGCGCCACGGCGAACGCCCAGGCCGCCGCGCTGCGGGACATGCGCACGCGGGTGACGAAGCTTTCGGTCGGCGCGCCGGTCTCCGGCCTGGTGCTGGAGAAGAACGTGCGTCCCGGCGACATGTCCGCGCTGGGCGGGGCGACGCCCTGGTTTCGCCTGGCGCGCGACTCGCAGATCGAACTCGCCGCCCAGCTTTCGGAAAGCGACCTCGCCAAGGTTCGCCCGGGCCAGCACGCCGAGGTCACCCTGCCCAGCGGTATGGTGGTCCCGGGGGTGGTGCGGCTGGTGAGCCCGCAGGTGGATCCGCAGACCAAGCTGGGCATCGTGCGCGTGAGCCTGCCGGTCAACCGCGACATCCGCGCCGGCGGCTTTGCGCGCGCGGTGTTCACCGACGTCTCCGGTGTCGTGCCGGCGGTCCCCGAGACCGCGGTGCGCTATGACGCCGACGGGGCGGCGGTGATGGTGATCGGGCCCGACAACCGCGTGCATCGCGCGCCCGTCCAGGCCGGCCAGCGCGGGGGCGGGATGGTGCAGCTGGTCAAGGGACCGCCGGTCGGCGCGCGCATCGTCCAGAACGCCGCGGCCTTCCTGCTCGACGGCGACCTGGTGAGGCCTTCGGACGCGCCTGCCGGCGCCGCGCCCGCCAAGGCGGTGCGCCGATGACCGATCATACCCGCCTCAGCCAGCCGGCGCCGCACAACCGCCGCTTCGCGATCTCCGCCTGGGCGATCCGCAACCCGGTGCCGGTGGCGGTGCTGTTCCTCGGCCTGATCATGGCCGGCCTGATCTCGTACACCGGGCTGCCGATCAAGCAGTACCCGAACGTGCAGTTCCCGGTGGTCGCGGTCACCGTCACCCAAAACGGCGCGGCGCCCGGCGAGCTGGAGACCCAGGTCACCCGGCCGGTGGAGGACGCCCTGGCCAGCGTCACCGGCGTCAAGACCGTGCAGTCGGTGGTGACGCAGGGCGTCTCGACGACCTCCATGCAGTTCGAGATCGGCGACGACCTGCAGAAGAAGACCGACGACGTGCGCTCCAAGATCGCCCAGGCGCGCGCCGTCCTGCCGCGCGACATCGACGAGCCGATCGTCCAGCAGATCGAGATCGACGACGCCGCCCCGATCATGACCTACGCCGTCGAGGCGCCCGGCATGACCGACGACGAGCTGTCGTGGTTCATCGACGACACGCTGTCGCGCGAGCTGCAGGGCGGCAAGGGCGTGGCCCGCGTCACCCGGGTCGGCGGGGTCAGCCGCGAGATCAACGTCGTGATCAGCCCCGACCGGCTGGCGGCCCGCGGCCTGACGGCGGCCCAGGTGAACAACGCGCTGCGCGGTTTCCAGACCGACGCGCCCGGCGGCCGGGTCAACGTCGGCGGCCGGGAGCAGACCCTGCGCGTCCTCTCCACCGTCGCCTCGGTGGCGCAGCTGCGCGAGCTCAACATCCCGACCGGCGGCGGCCGGTTCGTGAAGCTCTCCGACGTGGCCGACGTCGGCGACGGCTCGTCCGAGGTCCGCGGGTTCGCGCGGCTGAACGGCCGCCCGGTGGTGGGCTTCCAGGTCTCCAAAACCAAGGAGGCCAGCGACGTCGCCACCGAGGACACGGTGGTCAAGACGCTGAAGACCCTGGAGAAGGCCCATCCCGGGGTGAAGTTCGTGAAGATCTTCTCCTCGGTGGACGAGACGCGGGACAGCTTCAAGGCCACCCAGCACGTGCTGGCCGAAGGCATGTTCCTGGCCGCCCTGGTGGTGTTCTTCTTCCTGCGCGACTGGCGGGCCACGATGATCACTGCGGTCGCCATGCCGATCTCGCTGATCCCCACCTTCGCGGTGATGAAGCTGTTCGGCTTCTCGCTGAACGTGGTGACCCTGCTGGCGCTCACCCTGGTGGTCGGCATCCTGGTGGACGACGCCATCGTCGAGATCGAGAACATCGAGAAGCGGGTCGCCAGGGGGCTGCGGCCCTACCAGGCCTCGCTGGAAGGCGCCGACGCCATCGGCCTGGCGGTGGTGGCCACCACCATGGCCATCGTCGTGGTGTTCACCCCGGTCAGCTTCATGCCGGGCATCCCCGGCCAGTTCTTCCGCGAGTTCGGCCTGACCGTCTCGGTGGCGGTGCTGTTCTCGCTGCTGGTCGCGCGGCTGGTGACCCCGCTGATGGCCGCCTACCTTTTGAAGCCGACTGCGCGGCCGCACGAGCGCAAGCCGTTCAAGGGCTTCTACCGCAATGTCCTCGACTGGGCGCTGCGCCACCGGATCGTCGCCTCGGCCGCCGGCTTCGTGATGTTCCTGGCCTCGCTGACGCTCTTCCCGCTGCTGCCCCAGGGTTTCCAGCCGGCCAGCGACCCCGACTTCATCTACGTCGACATCCAGGGCCCGCCCGGGGCTTCCGCCGGCGACATGGAAGAGACCGGGCGGCGGATCAATGACCTCTTCCGCAGCGACTCGGACGTGACCGACGTCTTCATCCAGATCGGCTCGACCGTCTCGGTGTTCGGTCCGGGCACCGGAGGCGGGGGCGGCAGCGACCTGCGATCGGGCACCGCCACCATCCTCCTGAACCCGCACCGGCACGTCAGCGGGAACGCGATCAAGGCGCGCACGCGCGACCGGCTGCGGGCGATCCCCGACGCCCGCCTGACTTTCCTCGATTTCCAGGGCGCGGCGGGCTTCCAGCAGATCCTGACCGGCGACAATCCTGCGAACCTGCAGGCCGCCGCCCGCGAGCTCGAGAAGGAGATGCGCGGACTTCCGGAGCTGGCCGACCCGCACCCGGCCAAGCCACCCGAGGCGCCGGAGATCGTCATCAGGCCGAAGCCGCAGGAGGCCGCCCGGCTGGGCGTCTCGCCCGACGTGCTGGCGACCATCGTCCGCGTCGCTACGGTGGGCGACATCGACGCCAACGTGGCCAAGTTCAACGAGGGCGAACGGCGGATCCCCATCCGCGTGCGCCTGCCGCAGACGGCGCGGGCCGACATCCAGCAGATCGCCGCGCTCCGGGTGCCCACGGCGTCGGGCGGCTCGACCACGCTGGACAGCGTCGCCGACATCGGCTTCCAGGCCGGGCCAGCGCGCATCGACCGCCTGAACCGAGAGCGGCAGCTGACCGTCAAGGCCGAGCTGAACGGCGTCGAGATGGGCCAGGCGCAGAAGGCGGTGAACCGGCTGCCGATCATGAAGCACCTGCCGCCGGGCGTGCGGCCGGCCGCGATCGGCAACCAGGAGGCCATGGCCGAGCTGTTCGGCGGCTTCCTGCTGGCGATCTTCGCCGGCGTCTCGATGATCTTCGGCGTGCTGGTCCTGCTGTTCAGAAGCTTCTTCAAGCCGGCGATCATCCTCTCGGCCCTGCCGCTGGCGGTGGGCGGCGCATTCCTGGGCCTGCTCGCCTTCCAGCTCTCGCTGTCGATCCCCTCGCTGATCGGCTTCCTGATGCTGCTGGGCCTGGCGGCCAAGAACTCCATCCTGCTGGTCGAGTACGCCATCGAGCGCGAGCGCGAGGGCTACAGCCAGAAGGAGGCGCTGTTCGAGGCCTGCCGCGAGCGGGCGCGGCCGATCATCATGACCACGGTCGCCATGGCGGCCGGCATGCTGCCGACAGCCTTCGCGCTGGAGAAGGGCGCCGAATTCCGCCAGCCGATGGCGGTGGCGGTGATCGGCGGCCTGATCACTTCGACCATGCTGTCACTGGTGCTGGTGCCGGTGGTCTACGAATTCGTCGACGACTTCGAGCAGTGGCTGCGGCCCAGGCTCGCCCGGCTGATCACCCCACGCGAGGCGGCGCTGCGGCCCGCGCCCGAGGATCGGCTGTAAGGGCGTTACCTATGGTCAAGCTTCCGTAGCGGCGCCTATCCTGCCCGAAACGGGAGCGGGGGCGACCATGGGCGACTTTTCGGCGGAACGGGCGATTACCGCGGGCTTCGGGGTCATACGGCGCAAGCCCGCCGCGCTGCTGGCCTGGGCGGCGGTCTATTTCGTGGGCGCGATCCTGCCGCAGGGCCTGATCTGGTCGCGGATGGCCCCGATCATGGCTTTGACCAGGCAGGGCCAGGCGCCGGATCCGCAGATGTATGCCGAGGCGACATCGGGCATGTTCGCCTGGGCGCCCTTGATGTGGATCGTCGGCCTGGCGGTCAGCAGCGTGCTCTACGGCGCCGTGTTCCGCGCCCAGCTGGAGCCGGAGGACGATCGCTACCTCTATCTGCGGCTGACCGCGCGCGAGCTATGGCTGGGATTGACCATGATCGCCCTCACGGTCGTGTTCGTGTTGGGCGGCCTCCTCACCGTGCTGGCCATCACGCTGGTCGGCCATAGCGCGCCGGGCATCGTCACCTTCGTCGTCTGTCTGGCCGCCATCGTCGCGTTTGTCTGGTTGGCGATGCGCATGTCGCTGGCGACGGCGATGGCCTTCGCGGAGCGGCGGTTCGTGTTCGCGGAGGTCTGGCCGCTGACCGCCGGCCATGCGTTGAAGCTGTTCGGCGTCATGCTGGCGCTGATCGTCATCCTTGTCGTGCTGGAGATGGTCTTGTTCGTGCCCATCGGGCTGGCGCTCGGGTTCAGCGGCGCCATGCGCCACATGAGCTCGGGCGCGCCGCCGGACTTCGGCCAGATGCTTCCCTGGCTGTTCCTGGGCGGCGTCCTGGCTTCCTTGTTCGGCGCTGCGGTGCTGGCGATCATCGGCGCGCCCTGGGCCTCGATCTACCAGCAGCTCACCGGGACCGAGGCGCCGGCCGCCTAGAGCTCGCCCCGGATAATGCGGGCGAAGAGCTCCGGATCGACGTTGGCGCCGGAGAGGACGAGCCCGACCGTCTTGCCCTGGGCGGCCACCTTGCCGGTGAGCAGGGCGGCCAGGCCCACGGCTCCACCCGGTTCGACGACCAGCTTCAGGGTGGTGAAGGCGTAGCGCAGGGTCTCGGCCACCTCGGGATCGGTGATGCCGACTGCGCCGGCCAGGTTGCGCTTCAGGATCGGGAAATTCAGCACGCCCGGAGCGGGGCTCTCCAGGGCGTCGCACAGGGAGCGGCCGGTGGGCTTGATGGTCACCCGTTCGCCCTTGGCCAGCGACTGGGCGAGGTCGTCGAAGGCCGCCGGCTCGACAGCCCAGAACTCGGTGGCCGGCGAGAGCGCCTTCACGGCCGTGGAGACGCCCGCCATCAGCCCGCCGCCGCTGACCGGCGTGAGAATCAGATCGAACCGGGCGCCGACCGCTTCGGCCTGGCGGACCATCTCCAGGCCCACCGTGCCCTGGCCGGCGATGATCTGCGGATCGTCGAAGGCCGGGACGACGGGGGTTCCGCGCTCCTTCGCGATCTCGGCGGCGATCTCTTCGCGGCTCTCCTTCAACCGGTCGTAGAACCTGATCTCTGCGCCGTAGCCGCGGGTGTTGGCGACCTTCATGGCCGGCGCGTCCGAAGGCATGACGATCAGGGCCGGCATGCCGAGCAGCTTCGCCGCCAGCGCGACGCCCTGCGCGTGATTGCCGGAGGAGAAGGCGACGACGCCGCGCCTGCGCTCCTCGGGGGTGAACTGGACCAGCCGGTTATAGGCGCCGCGGAACTTGAAGGCGCCGACCCGCTGCAGGGTCTCGAGCTTCATCAGCACGCGCGCGCCCAGCCGCTCGTTCAGCGCCGGGCTCTCGATCAGCGGCGTCTTGACCGCATGACCCTCGATCCGGGCGGCGGCCGTCTCGATGTCTTCGAAGGTGACGGTGGGCAGGGCGAGGGTCACATCGTTCATTTCGCGAACACCTTGGCGTCGTCGGCAAAGGCCTTGAACTCGAGTGCGTTGCCTGAGGGATCGAGGAAGAACATGGTCGACTGCTCGCCGGCCTCGCCCTTGAAGCGCGTGTGGGGTTCGATGACGAACACCGTGCCGGCGTCCTTCAGGCGCCGGGCCAGCGCGTCCCAGTCGGCGGGCGGCAGGATCGCGCCGAAATGGCGGACCGGCACGTCGTGGCCGTCGACGGCGTTGGTCGCGCCTCTGTCGCCGTTCCTGGGCCCGACCTCGTCCGGCGCCAGGTGGGCGACGATCTGGTGGCCGTGAAAATCGAAGTCGACCCACTCGTCGCTGGAGCGGCCTTCCGCGCAGCCCAGCAGGCCGCCGTAGAAGGCGCGCGCCTCGGCGAGGTCGCGCACCGGGAACGCGAGGTGGAAACGCGGGATATCCATGCGCCCCCTGATAGCGCGGAGGCCGTCCAGGGACTAGTGCGGCGGGCTGACCTAGATGCCGGCGGCGGCGCCCGGGTCGCGCGCATAGACGACGGCCCAGGCGTCGGCGTGGGTGCGCCGCCAGCCGGGCTGCAGGCGCATGGCGCGCTCCATCGGCGAGCCGGCGACCAGGATCGCCCAACGGATCCGCCCGCCCGCGAGCAGCTTCGTGAGTGCGGCCCGGTCGCCGTCAGCCAGCCGGGCGTAGGCCTGCAGGAAGCCGTCCCCGTACATGTCGGACCGGCTGTCGATGTACGGACGCACGCCGTGGCCGATCAGGTAGCCGCCGTACTGGAAATCGTTGAGCACCGGCTGGGCGCGCAGGTCGGCCGGGACGGAGGCCAGCGCCTGCACCGGGCGCGTGAGGCTGTCGCGCCAGACCACCGGCGTGGCCAGACGCGCGCCGCCCAGCAGCACGGCGACGCCCACTGCGGACGCCAAGACGACACTGGGGCGCAGGGTCAGGCGCGGGGTCGCCGGGAAGGTCACCTCGCCCAGCGGCTTGGCTAGCAACAGCGCGCCGACGAGGCCGAGAAGTTGCTCGTGGCGGTTATAGCGCAGAGCCACATGGGCGAGCACCAGCAGCACCAGTGCGCGGATCACCGGCAGCCTTAGGGGCCGGAGCAGCATGAACAAGACGACGCCCAGCAGGGCGATCTCGACCGGCTGGACGCTTGCGAAATCCGCCGCCTGCCATTCGCCGATGCGCCCGAGGCTGCTCATCAGGGTCAGGCGCAGTTCATAGACTATGCCCCCTATCCCGTGCGGCGTGGCCAGCGCGGCCAGCGCGGCCGCCAGTCCGAAGCCGCCCCAGCGCAGGGCGACCGATGCGCGGCGCGGAGCCGGCGCGGCGAGCACGGCCTCCAGGGCGAAAGGCGCGACCAGCACCGGCCCGAACAGGGAGCTGCCGTGCAGGTTGGCCCAGAGCACCATCAGCGGCAGGAATCGCCAGCGGGGCGCCCGGTCTTCGTCGCGGGCGACCAAGAGCTCCGCCGTCCAGGCCACCAGCAGCGGCCAGGCCAGCACGTGCGGCCGGGCCAGCAGGTGAGGCATGCAAAGCGACAGGGCGACGACCAGCAGGGAGACCTGCGGCAGGCCCGTGGTCCAGCGCGCCGTGCAGCGGGCCAGCAGGCCGGCGGCGGCCCCGGCGGCCAGGGCCGTCAGGAGCTGGACCCCGCCCCAGCCGCCGAGATTGAAAGCGCCGCCAAACAGCACCTCGGACAGCCACTCGTGCGTCATCCATGGCCGGCCGGCCATGGTGAAGGAGAAGGGGTCCGTCGCCAGCACCTCGCCGCGGGCGATCATCAGCCGGCCGGCCGCGACGTGCCACCAGGTGTCGCCGTCGTTGAACACCTGGGGGAGCCACAGGGTAAGCGCGAACATGGCCAGCGCGAAGGCCAGCGGAATCAGGGGGCGAGACGTCGGGGCGGTCACGGGCGGCGCGCAGGTCCAGGCAGGGCCGGTGTGGCCCGTCGAAGGACCCGCAGCATGCCGGCCCGCCGCTTACCGCCGCGCTAATGGCGGCCCGCCTGCGGGGCTTGAGACGCAGGAGCGGTTGGTCTACACACCCGCCGGCTTCGGTTCGCCGGGCCCGACATCCTGATCCGCGCCAGCCGCCGAGCCCCTGTCGAAGGGCGGCTGGTCCTCTCCGGCAGGGAGAGGGACCGTACCCCATGGCCAACGTCACCGTGATCGGCGCCCAGTGGGGCGACGAGGGCAAGGGCAAGCTCGTCGACTGGCTTTCCAACCGCGCGGACGTGGTGGTGCGCTTCCAGGGCGGCCACAACGCCGGCCACACGCTCGTGGTCGGCAACCAGGTCTACAAGCTGTCGCTGCTGCCGTCCGGGGTCGTCCAGGGCAAGCTCTCGGTGATCGGCAACGGCGTGGTGGTCGATCCCTGGCACCTGCTGGAGGAGATCGCCAAGCTCGGCGCGCAGGGCGTGGAGATCACGCCCGAGCTGCTGGTGCTGGCCGACAACGCCTGCCTGATCCTGCCGATGCACAAGGACCTCGACCAAGCCCGCGAGGCCGCCGCGAGCCAGAAGATCGGCACCACCGGCCGCGGCATCGGCCCGGCCTATGAGGACAAGGTGGGCCGGCGCGCCATTCGGGTCGCCGACCTCGCCGACCGCGAGGCGCTGGAGGCCAAGATCGACCGGCTGCTGGCCCACCACGGCCCGCTGCGGCGCGGACTGGGCCTGGCGGAGATCGATCCCGCCGCGCTGCTGGCCGAGCTCGAGGCGGTGGCCCCGAAGATCCTGCCCTTCGCCCAGCCCGCATGGTTGCGCCTCGATCAGCTGGTGAAGTCCGGCAAGCGCGTGCTGTTCGAGGGCGCGCAAGGGGCGCTGCTCGACGTCGACCACGGCACCTATCCGTTCGTCACCTCGTCCAACACCGTGGCCGGCCAGGCGGCGGCAGGCTCCGGCTTGGGGCCGAAGGGCGCCGGCTACGTTCTGGGCATCGTCAAGGCCTACACGACCCGGGTCGGCGAGGGGCCGTTCCCGACCGAGCTCGACGACGAGGTCGGCCAGCACCTGGGCACGGTGGGCAAGGAGGTCGGCACGGTGACCGGGCGCAGCCGGCGCTGCGGCTGGTTCGACGCCGTGCTGGTGCGCCAGTCCGTCGCGCTGAACGGCATCAGCGGCATCGCGCTCACCAAGCTGGACGTGCTGGACGGCCTCCCGACCCTGAAGATCTGCACCGGCTATCGGCTGGGGGACCAGACCATCGGGCACCTCCCGGCCGGGCTGAAGGCGCAGGGCCAGCTGGTCCCCGTCTACGAGGAGATGGCCGGCTGGAGCGAGACCACCCAGGGCGCGCGCTCCTGGCGCGACCTGCCGGCCAGCGCGGTAAAGTACGTCCGCCGCATCGAGGAGCTGATCGGCGCACCGGTTGCGCTGCTCGGCACCAGCCCGCAGCGCGAGGACATGATCGTGATGCGCGACCCGTTCCAGGATTGAGCGGGCGAACGGGCGGGCGGCCAAACACCATTAACGTCAAGGCGTTCTTTACCTGAACGGGGTTATGTGCGGCCGATAGACGGAGCCCGCCCTTGTTCAACGCCGACGCCAAAGTGATCCGCCGCATGTCGCCCCTGATGCAGCGGGTGATGGTGGTCGATCCGCAGCCGTCGAGCGCGCGCCTGGTCGGCGAACTGATGCGCGACATCGCCGGCAGCCAGGTCTGGGTGGCGGAATCCAACGAGAAGGCCATTCGGCTGGCCGGCAGCTACGACCCGCACATCGTCTTCGTCGAGATGTCCTCCGGCAAGGTCGACGGCATCGCCTTCACTCGCGACCTGCGCCGCAGCCACCTGGCTGCGCGCTATGCGCCGGTGATCATGGTCACCGGCCAGGCGACGGCCGCGAGCATCGTGGCCGCCCGCGACGCCGGCGTGCACGAGTTCCTGCGCAAGCCCTTCACGCTCAAGGACCTGCTGCGCCGGCTGGAAGCGGTGACGATGCGCCAGCGCGACTGGGTCGAGGCGGTGAACTACGTCGGGCCCGACCGCCGCCGGTTCAACTCGGGCGACTACACAGGCTCGCTGAAGCGGCGCAGCGACAACGCCGTGACGCCGGACGGCGAGCGCATGGCCCAGGCGCTGAAGATCCTGCGCTCGGCCATCTCCGCCATCGGCAGCGATCCGGTCCAGGCGATGCGCTCGATGCAGGCCCAAGTGGCCGAGCTGCGCAAGTGCGGCATGAGCGTCGCCGACCTGAAGCTGACCACCGGCGCGATCGACTTCGGCCGCTACCTCGACGAGATCGAGGCCAAGGGCGCGCCCTACGACCCGATCCAGCTCGAGGCCAAGGCTGCGACGCTCCTGGCCTACATGCCCAAGGAAGAGGCCGCCGCGGCCTGAGGCCGCGCCCCGTCCCGCGCCGGAGCGCCCGGTCCGGGAACCCAACCGCCGACGCCGTGTTCGACGCTCGCCAGCCATGGGGAGCTTCGATGAACTTCGGCCGCGTGCTGCATCCCGGGACGGACCTGCGTCGTGACCGCGCCCCGACGCGCACGCAGCGAAAGGCGAAGCCCGCTCGCGAAAAGCCCGGGATCGTCTTCGACCGGGCGACGGCGCTCGGGGTCGGCGTGCTGATGGGCCTGGCCACCGTGGCCGCAGACCGGTGGCGCGCGCAGCGCGTGGAGCGCGTGCATCGCTCAGGACCCATGGCCGGCGGCCCGGCCGTCGCCAAGCCTCGGGTCCAGGGCAGCGGGCCCCTGGCCATAGCGCGGTGCACCTGGGCGGAGTTCACCGAGGACCGCATACCGGCCGTCGCCGCGGGGGCGACCTTCTATGCCCTGCTGGCGCTGTTCCCGGCGCTGGGCGTATTCGTCTCGCTCTATGGCCTGATGGCCGACGTGCACGAGGCGCAGAAGCAGATCGCCGCTTTGCACGGCCTGCTGCCCGAAGGCGGCGTGAAGGTGCTGAGCGAGCAGATCAACCGCCTTGCCGCGGCGCCGAAGTCGAACCTCGGCTTCACCTTCGTCCTCAGCCTGATCCTCTCGGTCTGGAGCGCGAACGCCGGCATGAAGGGCCTGATCGCCGGACTCAACGTCGCCTACGAAGAGCACGAGCGGCGTAATTTCCTGGTGCTGAATCTGGTGTCGCTGGCCTTCACGGCCGGCGGCATCCTGTTCGCGGTGGCGGCGATCGCCACGGTCGTGGCCGTCCCCGAGCTGCTGGCGCGCATCGGACTGGGCGGCCTCTCCGGCGGCAGCATGCTGCGCTGGCCGATCATGCTGGTGGTGACCGCCGGCCTGCTCTCGGTGGTCTACCGCTTCGCGCCGTCGCACGAGAAACCGATGTGGCGCTGGATCACCCCGGGCGGCGTGCTGGCGGCGCTTCTCTGGGGCGCGATGTCGGCCGCCTTCTCGTTCTACGTCGGCCACTGGGGGCACTACGACAAGACCTACGGATCGCTGGGCGCGCTCGCCGGTTTCATGACCTGGATCTGGCTGTCGATCATGGTCATCCTGCTGGGCGCCGAGCTCAACTGCGAGCTCGACCGCGCCAAGCCGAAGGACGAACCGAACCCCGTCTAGCAGGGCTCGCTGCTCCCTAGGCGTCGACCAGGTTGCGCTCTTCCGCGGCGGCCCGCATCGACTTCTGCAGCTTCTCGAACGCGCGCACCTCGATCTGGCGGACGCGCTCGCGGCTGACGCCGTATTGCGAGGCGAGCTCCTCCAGCGTGGTCGGCTCGTCCTTCAGCCGCCGCTCGGTCAGGATGTGGCGCTCGCGGTCGGAGAGCTCCGTCATCGCCTCTTCGAGGAGGCTCATGCGGATGGTCTTCTCCTGGTTGTCGGCGACCACCGTCTCCTGCGAAGGCGTGTTCTCGTCGGCCAGCCAGTCCTGCCATTCGCTCTCGCTGTCGGCGCGCATGGGCGAGTTCAGCGACGCGTCGCCGCCGGACAGGCGGCGGTTCATCGAGATCACTTCCTCGTTGAGCACGCCGAGCTTGGTGGCGATGACGCTGACCTGGTCGGGATGCAGGTCGCCTTCCTGCAGGGCGGAGATCTCGCTCTTGGCCTTGCGCAGGTTGAAGAACAGCTTCTTCTGCGCCGCGGTGGTGCCCATCTTCACGAGCGACCACGAGCGCAAGATGTATTCCTGGATCGAGGCGCGGATCCACCACATGGCGTAGGTGGCCAGGCGGAAGCCCTTGTCCGGGTCGAACTTCTTGACCGCCTGCATTAGGCCGACGTTGCCCTCGGAGATCACCTCGCCGATCGGCAGTCCGTAGCCGCGGTAGCCCATGGCGATCTTGGCCACCAGGCGCAGGTGGCTGGTGACCAGCCGGTGGGCGGCTTCGGGGTCTTCGTGCTCCTGCCAGCGCTTGGCGAGCATGAACTCCTCGTCCTTCGCCAGCATCGGGAACTTACGGATTTCAGACAGGTACCGGCTGAGGCCGCCGTCCGGCGACATCACGGCAAGCGCGCTAGCGGCCATGGATCATCCCCTCACTCAACTTCATCTCGGACGTCCGGGCTGGCGCACAATATCCGCGCGCAGGACCGACCGCCCCCTCCAACCTTTCAGATAGGTACGAAGTTGCCCTCACGGTAGGGCTTGGGAGGGGCGGGCCGTTGGGAGGACGGCCCGAATGTCCGACTGCTCTAGTGGGACTTCTACGCTCCGATCGGGGCGCCTTCAAGGCGATGATATCTCACAGGGTTCGTAGCAAAGCTGCAGCTTGGGCTGAGCGCCTAGGGGTCAGGAGAACAGCTTGCGGAAACCGATCCGCCAGGTGCGGCCCAGCGGGTCGACATAGGAGGGCTGATAGCTGAGCGGCTCGGCGCCGGTGGCGTCGCGCACCCGGATGCGCTGGTCGAACAGGTTGGAGACCGAGACGGTGAGCCGCGACCCCGAAAGCCACGGCGCCTTCTCCAGCAGCGTCTTGCGCTGCGAGAGGTCGGCGAACAGGCGCAGGTTCAGCTTGGCGATGTCGGAGAAGGAGAGGTCGGTGGTCGGGCCTCCGCCGCCCAGGACCCGGGTGCCGCTCTTCCAGTCGGCGGCGAGCTGGGCGCCGTACCCTCGCTCGCTGACGCCGACGTTCAGCTCCACCTCATGCCGCGGCTGCCCGCCGAGGTTGCCCAAAGCCCCGCCGTTCAGGAAGTCGATCACCGGGCCGCCGGGGCGGACCAGGTACCGGTTGTCGAAGAACACCGTGTGGTAGAGCGAGAGGTTGAAGCGGCCCTCCTGGATCCCGCCGCGCCCGCCGCCCGGGCCGCCGCCAGGCCGCCCGCCGGGACCGCCGGGACCGCCGGGTCCGCGGCCACCGCCCGGGAAACCGCCGCCAGGCGGCGGGCGGAAGGTCAGCTGGGCGCCGTCGCCTCCGCCGGGTTGCGCAGTCGGGGGAGGCCCGCCGCCCCCTCCGCCGTCGCCGCCTCCGCCGGGGAAGAAGCGGATGCCGCCGGGGCCGCGGCGCTGTGGCTGGGTGACCGGTCCGATTCCCTTCGAGAAGTTGAAGCCCCAGCGCAGGCTGCGCCGGTCCTGGCTGGCGAAGTTGACCGGCCGGTAGTCGACCTCGATCAGCCGGCCCTGCGCGTCGCGCACGAAGCGGTCGGGGAAGGCGGCCTCGATGTCGGCGGTGGCCGCGGGGAAGGTGGTGATCGGATTGTGCGTGTGGCTGGCCGCGTATTCGGCGTTGAAGACCAGCTGCTGGCTCTGGAAGGGCCTGTAGTTGATCCGCACCGAGGCCGTGTCGCGCTGGTCACGCAACAGCGCCCGGTTGCCGCCGGAGATCTGGGTCACGTCGACGGTCTGGCCGGTCAGGAAGTCGAAGATCCTGACGTTCGGGGTTCGGACGATCGGATTGCCGAGCTCGGCCTGGGTGGGCGCCGCCTCGTCGCGCGTATGGGTGACCAGCAGGCTCAGCCCGTCGATCGGTCGCCAGTTCAGCCCGTAGCCGTAGCTGGTCAGGCTGCCGAAGTCCGAGGCCTGGTCGAGGGCGACATGGACGTTGGCGCTGAGGTCGCCGATCGCCTCGAACACCTTGTTGCTCCGGCTTGCGAGCGGCGCGTCGAGGCTGCCCTGCAGGTTCGCGCCGTTGCGCGAGAATCGGGCGTCCTGGGTGAAGCCGAACCGCGTCGTCTCCGACGAGAACGACGAGCCGGTCGCGCCCACCTTGACGCTGGCGCGCACGGGTCCGGCGGGCAAGGTGAAGATCGGCCCGGAGGCGACGAGCTGGACGTTGCCGCCGTCGGACGTCGAGCGCCCGGTGTCCTGGGTGCGGAGCGCCAGCAGGCTCACGGGCAAGGGTCCGAACGGGTTGGCGCCGGCCGACCGGGCGGTGAGGGCGGCCTGCAGGGCCGAAGGATCGACGCCCACGTCGCTGGAATTCGTTCCATGCGAGTGGTCATAGGCGGCAGTGAGCGAGACGCGCCAGGTTGGGAAGTCGCGGTTGAGGCTGAGGCCCAGGTGGCCGTTCCAGCTCTCGCTCGACGCGCGCAGCGGCCCGAAGTTCCCGACCAGGCGGTCGACCGCCACGTCGCGGCCGAACGGCGAGAACGGGTCGCCGGCGGGGACCACCAGGCTGAGGCTCGGCAGGCCGCGCAGGGAGTCGCTGCTGGAGGCCTCGAACGTGCCGTTCAGCGTCGCCTTCAGCTCACCCAAGTTGCGGCTGTAGACCGCGTTGGCGGTCGCGCGCTGGGTCTCCGGGACCAGGGTCCGGAACTGGCCCACCCGCCCACCGTTGGCGAGGCCGGCGGTGGGCAGGAAATCGGCGAGCGTCGTCGTGCGGCTCGCGGCTGCGGCGGGCACGCCGGCGATCGTCACCGGCCGGCCGGCCAGCGCCGACAGCGCCGGGTCGATCTCGCCGTTCGGCACGGTGGAGACCACGTTGCCGACGAGGTCGAACGGTTGGCCCGCGGTGAGCGGGATGAGGTCGCGCTCGGCCTCGGTGATCGAGCTCTGGCGATTGTAGCGCAGGTTGAAGTTCAGCGGATTGGACTGGATCACCCGCGTGACGCCCAGTTCGGCCCCTTCGCTGTCGTTCCCGCCCGCCGTGGGCGCCCCACCGGAGACCTCGATGGTCTCCGAGCGGAAGCTGGGCTTCAGGACGATGTTCACGACCCGTTGGTTGGCCGAGTAGCCGTACTTCAGCGCCGCCTCCTCGGGCAGCAGGTCGGCGCGCAGGATCGCCTCGGGCGGCAGGTCGCGGATCTCCTGGAAGCCCGAGATGCGGTGGCCGTTCAGCAGGATCACCGGCCCGTCGGCGCCGCGGCCCCGGTTGCTGGCGAGTTGCGGCGCGAGCTGGTCCAGGAGGTCGGTGATCGTGCTCACGCCGTAGGCGGTGATGTCCTCCGGCTGCAGGGAGAGCTCCGGTTTGACGTCGCCGACGACGGAGCCGACCGGCGCCCCGGTGACGACCAGCTCGGAGACCGTTTCGGGCTTTCGGGACGCGTCCGTCTTGGGCTTCGGCGGCGCTTCCGCGCCGAACGCGGCGCCCGCGCAGGACGCGGCGAGCAGCGGCGCCAGCGCGGCCCCGGCGAGCCAGCGCGCAAGCCGTCTGCGGCCTCGGCGGTGAGGGGATTGCAGGATCAAACGCGGCTCATCCGTGGGTCACGGCCTGGGCCGCGGGGTCCTTTGCGAACGGTCGGTGATCCTAAGGGTGAAAACTTGACCGTATTATTGCGCCCCGGTTACCGGGCCTAACCGGCCCGCAGGGCGGCGAGCCCTGTCTCCAGGTCGGCCATGTCGGCAGGCAGCGGGCTTTCGAAGCGCATCGCCTCGCCGGTGACCGGGTGTCGGAAGCCCAGCACCTGGGCGTGCAGCGCCTGGCGGGCCAGGCCGGCGGCCGCGATCGCCGCCTTGACCGGCTCGGCCGGCGGTCCGGAGCCGTAGAGCGGGTCGCCCAGGCAGGGTGCGCCGATCGACGCCAGGTGGACACGGATCTGGTGGGTCCGCCCGGTCTCGAGCCGGCAGGCGAGGCGTGCCGCGAGCGGCTTCGCCGGCGGCCCGAACAGCCGCTCGGTGACATAGTGGGTGATGGCGGCGCGGCCGCCGCTGCGGGCGATGGCCATCTTCTTGCGGTCGTGGGTGGAGCGCGCGATGGGCGCGTCGACGGCGCCGGAGCGGCTGCGCGGCGCCCCGCGGGTCAGGGCCACATAGACGCGTTCGATGTCGTGCGCGGCGAACAGGGCGGACAAGCCCTGGTGGGCGGCGTCGGTCTTGGCCGCGACGATGACGCCGGAGGTGTCCTTGTCGATGCGGTGGACGATGCCCGGCCGGGCCACGCCGCCAACGCCGGAAAGGCTCGCGCCGAAGTGGTGCAGCAGGGCGTTGACCAGGGTGCCGCTCTCGCTGCCCGGCGCCGGATGAACCGCCATGCCGGCCGGCTTGTCGACCACGATCAGGTGGGCGTCCTCGAACAGCACCACGAGCGGGATCGCCTCGGGCTGCGGCTCGGCGGCGACCGGCGGCGGAATCTCCAGGCGGTAGGCGCCCGGCAGCGCGCGGGCCGAGGCGTCGCCTATGGGCGCGCCGTCGCGGCTCACCGCGCCTTCGGCGATCAGCGCCTGGATGCGGGCGCGCGACAGCTCCGGCAGCCGGTCGGCCAGCGCCTTGTCGATGCGTCCGCCGGCGTCGTTGGGGGAGAACTCGACAATCCGCTCGCCATAGGCCGCCGCGTCGTCGGCCTCCGAGTCCGAGTCGGCTTCCGCCGCGCCGAGCGGGCCTGCGTCTGCGGTGTCACTGGACACGCGGTGTCATTCTCCTGTGGTATCCAGATCCTAATAGGCGCGCGCGGAGCCAACCGCGAGCGGGGGAGGCGGGACACGATGCGATTGGACAGGCGCAGGGCGCTGGCGCTGCTCGGGCTCGGGGCTGCGGCGCCCGCGGGCCAGGCCGCCGCTGCGGGCAAGGTCGAGGCGGCGTTCAACCACGGTGTCGCCTCTGGGGACCCGCTGCAGGACCGGGTGATCCTCTGGACCCGGATCACGCCGAAGGGCCGCGGCGACGTCATGTACCGATGGCGGCTGGAGCCGGTGGACCGCAAGGGCGGCGGCAAGCGCGGCGAGGGGGTCACCGGCGCCGACCGCGACCACACCGTAAAGGTGGACGTGACCGGCCTGGACGCCGGCCGCGCCTACACCTTCCAGTTCGAGGCGGGGGGCGCCAAGTCGCCCGTGGGCCGCACGCGCACCCTGCCGGACGGCCCGACCAAGGACGCCGTGCTCGCGGTCTGCACCTGCGCCCTCTATCCGAACGGCTACTTCAACGCCTATGGCGCGATCGCCGCCCTGCCGCGGGTCGACGCCGTCGTCCACCTGGGTGACTACATCTACGAGTACGGCGGGCCCGGGTCATACGGCATGGACTCCGCGGTCGCCGGCGAACGGCCGCACGATCCACCGCACGAGTGCGTCAGCCTGGCCGACTACCGCCGCCGCCACGCCCAGTACAAGACCGACCCGCAGCTGCAGGCGGCGCATGCGCGGGCGCCCTGGATCATGGTCTGGGACGACCACGAGACCGCCAACGACAGCTGGCAGGGCGGGGCGGAGAACCACCAGCCGGCCAGCGAGGGCGACTGGAGCCTGCGCAAGGCCGCGGCCATCAAGGCCTATTACGAATGGCAGCCGATCCGCGAGCCCTCAGGGGGCGGGTTTGCGATCAACCGCAGCTTCGATTTCGGCGACGTGGCCAGCCTGTTCATGCTGGAGACCCGGCTGACCGCCCGCGACCACCAGCTCTATCCCGACAAGGAGATGCCGCCCGAGCCGAGCCCGGCCGAGGTCACCGCCTGGCGCCAGAAGCTGGCCGACCCCTCGCGCAAGCTGATGTCGGCCGCCCAGGAGGCCTGGCTGGCGCGCGAGATGACCGCCTCGGTCAAGGCCGGCCGGCCCTGGCAGGTGATCGGCAACCAGGTGGTGATGGCCAGGCTCTTCACTCCGCCGATCCGCAAGTTCATGGGCGAGGCGGCCTATGCCCGGGCGGTCGGAGACCTTTCCCGCGGCGCACAGAACCGGGCGGCACGGATCGAGGCCAACGCGGCGCTGGGCCTCCCCTGGGGCGCCGACATGTGGGACGGCTATCCGGCCGACCGCCAGCGGTTCCTGGGGATCGTCGAGAAGGCCCGCGCCAATGCGGTGGTCGTCTCGGGCGACAGCCACGCGTTCTGGGCCAACGAGCTCTACGACGCGGAGACCGGCGGAAAGCGGGTGGCGGTGGAGTTCGGGACAGCGGGGATCAGTGCGTCGGGTCCCGGCGTGGCCGTCGCGCCGCTGCCGCTGGGCGAAGCCTTCGCCAGGCACAATCGCGAGGTGCTGTTCAACAACCAGACGTCCAACGGCTTCATGCTGCTGACGCTGACTCACACCCAGGCGACCGGCGAGCTGATCGCGGTCTCCACGACCAGGGAAAAGGCGTTCACGACCAAGGCGGTGGCGACCTATCGCGCCACGCCCGGACCGGGCGGCGTCTCGGGCCTGAAGGAGGTCCAGTCCTCGCTAACGGCGGGAAAGCGCCAGGCCCACGCCGAAGCCTAGGAAGACCCCGCCGGTGATGCGGTCGAGCCAGCGGATCACCGGCGCGCGCTGCAACATCCCCGCGATCGGGCGCGTCGCCCCGATCAGGACGGCGAACCAGACCACGCCGAACAGCACGTGGATGGCCGCCAGCATGAACATCCAGGGCGCGGCCGGGACACCTTGCGGGACAAACTGCGGCAGGAAGGATGCGTAGAACACGCCCACCTTGGGGTTAAGCAGGTTGTTGAAGAGCCCGCGCCAGAGCCAGGTGGAGGTCCGGCGCGGCGCGGCGGCCGAACCCTCGATCTCGAACCTGTCGCGCGGCTTTAGGATCAGGTTCGCGCCCAGCCAGACGAGGTAGGCCGCGCCGACCCACTTCAGCACCTCGAACGCCAAGGTCGAGGCGGCGAGCAGTGCGCCCAGGCCCAGCGCGACCATCGCCCCCCAGGCCAGCGTGCCCAGGAAGATGCCGATCGCCGCCAGCCACGCGCGCCTGGACCCCTCGACGGCGGCGGTCCGCAGGACGAGCGCGGTGTCGAGGCCAGGCGTCAGCGTCAGCAGGCCCGCGGCCACGCAGAACGCGAGAAGCGCCTGCACGACGGTCATTTCGCACCTCCCCCGCGCCGGAAGCGGCGGGCCAGACGCCTTGCACCCCTCCGGCGCAGCCTTTAGTCGTCGCGGCGGGGAAAGGGAGCCCATCCGCAGAATGCCGCGCATCACTGTAGGCATCCCGGCCTACAAGACCACCTTCCTCGTCCAGGCTATCGCCAGCGTACTCAGCCAGACGGTCACCGACTTCGAGCTCTTGATCTCGGACGACAGTCCGGACGGCTCGGTGAGCGAGCTCGTGCGGCGGTTCCAGGACCCGCGCATCCGGCTGATCGAGGGGCCGCGCCAGGGGCTCGTGGCCAACAGTGCGCACGTCTGGGAGAACGCGCGCTGCGACCTGCTGAAGTTCCTCTACGACGACGACGTCCTGTTCCCGGGCGCGATCGAGGAGCTTGCGCCTCTGCTGGAGGACAACCCGCGCTACGTTTTCGCGTTTTCCCGGCGCGCGCTGATCGACGTCTACGGGCGGGTTATCCAGCGGCCGCAGGGGTTCGCTGGTGAGGGGGTGATCTGGTTCGATCCCACCGCCATCGCGCAGCACATGATGCGGACCATGATCAACTCGGTGGGCGAGCCCAGCAGCATGATGATCCGCCGCTCGGCGTTCCCGGACGCATCCTGCCTGACGGCTTACGCCGGCATTCCGATCCAGCACCTGATCGACGTGGTCTTCGTGATGAACGCCGCCGAGCGAGGCTCCGCGGTGGCCACGAGCGCCTGTCTCACCGGCTTTCGCCACCATGGGGACCAGGTCTCCTCCCGCTCGAAGGCCCCTGGCTTCGTGCGTGGTGTCATCGAGTGGGAGGTCTGCCTGCGAGGGTCGGTCTCCAAAGGGATCGTGCCGGCCCAGACCGCGCTGCTGGGCCTGCCGGCGCTGGAGAACCTCTATAAGGGGTTCGCCAGCGGCTTCGGCGAGACGCGCCTGTTCCTGCGGGACCTGCCGAAGCTGGAGGAACTCCTGCGCTCCGGATCCCGCGACGTGATCACCGATACCTTCCGAGAGCACCTGCATGTGACCGACGTGCTGACGCGGGCGCGCGCCGCCAAGGCGGCGACGGAACCGAAAGAGGACGTCGCCGCGGAGGAACCGATGATCCGCGGACAAGTGGAGTTCCTGAACCGGAGCGTGGCTCGCGGCTGGGCCATGGACCCCGACCGGCCGCACCAACCGGTGCGCGTCGAAGCCTTAGTGCGGGACCGGATCGTCGGCCACAGCGTGGCCGATCTCGATCGCCCGGACCTCCAGTTCAACCTGGACAGCACCAGGTTCGGCTTCGAACTGCGCTTCTATCAGCCCCTGGACGGCGACGAGCTTCCCAGTTTCCGGTTCTCGAGCGGGACCGAGAGGTGGCTGCCGCCGGCGGCCAGGTTATCAGCCCGCAAAGCTCCAGAGCTCTAGGTCGGCCGCATAGCGGGCGGCGACGGTCCGCGCGATGCCGGCCTCGATTTCGCCGTCGAAAACCCGCCCGACGCCGGGTTCGGCAGCGAATGCCTCCCGCACCGCGAG
The DNA here is from genome assembly GCA_045802455.1 of Phenylobacterium sp. GTDB lineage: Bacteria > Pseudomonadota > Alphaproteobacteria > Caulobacterales > Caulobacteraceae > Phenylobacterium. The sequence continues at coordinate 32,814 of JBJMQX010000138.1, forward strand.
GATGGGATCCTGCATACTGACTGTGCGGAGCTCGCCTGAGAACCGCGAGGTGGCGTGCGCGTCGATCGTGTAGAGGGCGATCCCGTGAGACTCGAAGAAGGACGCGGTCGCCGCCCTGTCCTCGAACCGCAACAGGCGGTCGTAGGCGCCGCCGAGGAAGGCCGCCTGGGAAACGAAGTGATGGTCGAGCGCTCGGTCGGGGAACCATTCCAGCCCATCGAGGAGATCGCCGAACGTCATGTCAGGCAGGCTTCCGCCCTTGAAGCCCGCAACGTTGTTGAGAATGGGCAGGACGATCCGGTCGAACTCTTCCTGGGTCTGGTAGACCGCCTTCTCGAGCATGGTGCTCCTGAGGCGCCCTGCGGGTTCTCGCACCACCGCCACCGACGTCTGGGCGGCCAGCTCGAGGGCCTGGCGGGCCTCCAGCGGCCAGGTCCAATTGTGGATCTGCCCCAGGTCGTTCTGGAAATTCGGTGCGTCTTCGGCCGTGATGATCCCTTCCGCCACCGCGAACGACAGCTTCAGGGTCGAACACATGTTCTTCGGGATCCACGTAAGGCGTAGGCCCGCGCGGCGCGCCAGGATGTTGTAGCCGATCCGATAATCGCTGGTCGACGCGATCGGAGGAAAGGCAAGCCGTCCTTGCGCCACCGGGAGGGATGCGGCCGTGGGGGTCATGGCGCTCGTCCTAGACTGCGGCCGGGATCCGCATTGGTCGACGACGACCTTCTGCTCGGCCGAACCGCATGTAATGCAGATAGCCGCTCGGGATGCGCCCGGACGAGACGAATTCGCGCACGTCCCGGTTCTGCTGGAGATAGGCCGGTTCGTCGAAATCGGGCGGCGGCGGCAGCGTTCCGGAGGCGGCCCAAGCGAGCGCGGTCGCAAGGCTGACATCCGGAGCGGCGGCGCCTAGGTTCGCTCGAAGGTACGCCAGCATGCACCACCGATCGTCCGCCGCCGCTGCGAGCACCTGTGAGGTCTCCTGCGAGGCGGGCGCGCGGTTTGGCTGCGCTAGGTTGCGCAGGTTGTCGCGCATCTCGTGGAGGACGGGGCCGATCGCCATCGCGCCTGCGAGCGGACGCATCGCGTCGTCGTCGACGAACGCGGCCCGCACGACCGGGTTGAAGCGTTCGTGGAGCGAAATCGCGCCGGTCACCGAGTTCTCGTAGGCGCCCAGCCCGCTCGGCTGGCGGTGATGGTAGTTGGCTAGCGCCTCGGCGACCACGCCGATCTCCGCGCGGGCGGCGAAGCGAATGTTGAAATCCCAGTCGCCCAGCACGGGCAGCCGTTCGTTGAAGCCGCCGACCTCCTCGTAAACCGTGCGCCGGAACACGAACGAGATCGGCGGGAACACGTTCATGATCAGCAGTTCGCCAAGGTGCAATGAACGCAGCCAGTCGTTGTAGGGCTTGGTGTTCAGGGTTTGGATCCGGTCGCCCCTGATCGCTTCGTTGACGTGAACCGATTGGGTGACCACCCCGCCGGCGCCGGGGTTTGCTTCCAGGTAGCTGACCGTCTTTTGCAGGAAGCCGGGGTGCCAGCTGTCATCGTCGTCGTGGATCACGATGTACTCCGAGCGAACCGCCCTGATCGCCGCGTTCGACGCCGCCTCCATGCCGCGGTTCTCCACGCCGTCCAGCAGGACAACGCGTCGGCGGTCGATCGCCGACGCGCCTAGCTCGGCCTCGATCCCCTCCATGTCGCCGCCGTCGTTGAACACGACGAGCACGTAGTCCTCGAAGGTCTGCCGCGCGATGCTGGCCAGCGCACGCTGGAGGAACACGACACGGTCCATGGTGCGCATGATGATGGCGACCATCGGATCGGGGTGGCTGTCGGGCTGGATGGCGTCGGCCTTGCGCGGGCCCGGTTTCGGCAGGAGCGCGCGTTGCCGTTCCTTGGCGACCGCCGGGCGGCATTCCAGCGCAAGCTGGCCCTGCGTCCATAGGGCGGCGCGGATGCGCGCCTCCGGGTCGCCGCCGTCCGGCTCCCGCAGCACCGGCGCGAAGTCTTCGCTGCCGAAATCAACCGAGCGCTTCTGTCCACCGAGCAGCCGCGCGATTTCCGCGGTCGGAAACAGGATGTCGCTCGCCAACTGTTCGGCGGCCCGGTCGCGGGCCTCCTGCAGGCGCGCGTACGACAGTGTCGGGGCGACCTCCCGAAGATAACGCATCATCCCGTCGTACAGGGCCGGTTCGCTGGGCCGCAGGGGCGCGAACGCCTCGGCGCCGATTGGCGCGACGCTTCGATCGCGCCGCTCCAGACGCTCGATGCTGGGGCCGACCGGCTCGAACAGGGCCTCGATCAGGTGGCGATGGTGGATCAGCGCCGAAAGCGGCTTTGCGGGGTCGTAGCCGTTGGCGTCGAAGCCCAGCCCCATGATCCGCTGGATGATCCGCCCGTCGATGTTCGAGTAGTCGTAGCGGCCGAAGTTGGCGCCCCAGAACTCGTGCGTCGGATATCCGCTTGCGAGGCTCGCCTGGATCGTGCCTTGCCAGCCGGTGTCGACCAGCACGGCGAGCCGGTCCTCCTCCATCAGCTCTGCGAGATACTGCTCGAACAGGTCCGCCTGGGCGGAAAGCTCCGCCCGGCACGCCGCCGCCGACGCCAGCTTGGAGGCCTGGAACTCGGAGAAGGATGCAAACTTACGCGCAGCCTCGTCGGGGGCCACCGGCGCCGTCGGCGCAAGTCGGCGCATGTAGTCCTCTGCGCAGGCGGAGCCGAGCTCGCGGTCGAGAATCTTCAAGGCCTGGGAGTTCGCCCGCTTCCAGACGCCCTTGGCCGCCAGCAGGCGGGAGACGAAGAAGGCCGCTTCGGGGCGCGCGGCATGCAGCCCGGCGGCCTCGCGATAGGTCTCCAGCGCCTGCCGGATCAGCAGTCCGCCGCGGGCGACGAACAGGGTGCGTGCGCCGCGCTGGCGCGCCAGGCGATCGAGGACCGCGTGCAGATCGTGGAGATAGAAGGCGATGATGGGGCCGAGCCGCTCGAAGCCATAGGCTTCGCGCGCGTCCGGAACAGCCCGGGCCTCACGCTTGCTCAAGATGCAGACCTCGTTCGACTTCAGCCCGGAAGACCTGCTCGTCCTTCGCGCGCAGGTGTTCTTCGGCCCAGGGGATCGGAAGATGCTGCGCCGCCCAGCCGAACAGGCGGGGCATCGCGTAGTCGGACCGGAAATTGTCCCCGACATGGAAGAACGTCTCGGGCTCCAGGCCCAGCTTGCCCGCGATATCGTTGAAGATCGTCCCGGTCCGCTTGTTCACGACGGTGTCGGCGCTGGAGAAGATGCGATCCGCATAGTCTTCCGGAAGTCCACGCAGACGGAGCAGTTCGACGATTTCTCGCGCCGGCATATACATGTCCGACACCAGGATCACTGAGCCGCCCGTCTCACGGTAGTGGGCCACCAGCTCGGCGACGAGCGGGTTCAGCGTGGTGTTGTCGGCTTCGTAGAGTATTTCGAGCTCGGCGAGCTTGGCCGCTTCGGTAGGCGGCAGGCCGAGGAGGCTCAGCGAAATCTCGACGATATTGTCGAGCCGGCCTTCCTGGGTCGACAACACGAGCGGACCGCAGGAATAGCAGATCTGGGCGGCCCTCAGGCGCGCCTTGAACACGTCTTCGACCTGCGCCTTGGGGGCGCAGCCTGCCTGGCTCAGCCAGTCCGCCCACAGGCCGCTGATCTCCCAGAAGCGCCGGCGCTCGGACTTGCCGTTGCGCAGGAGCAGCGTGTCGAACACGTCGAGGGACAGGCACTTCGCGCCGGATTGGTCGAGCGCCTTGGTCAGGTGGTCGAGCGCCCATTCCGGCGCAACCTTCGCAGAGCGCTCCTCCTCCTCGTAGTACCGGCGCTCGAACTCGCCGAAAGGGCGGACGACCGGTGCGGGCAAGTGTTCGTCCGACGCGCGCGACTTCGGTCCGCGCGACGCCGGGGCAGGTTCGGAGTGGCGACCTCCGGCGACCAGGGTGAGGTCCTGTTGACGCGTCACGATGTTCCCCCATGCCTCGGATCACGCGTGATCCGAGGCTGAAACCGCAGTTCAGGCGGGCTCTTATGCCAGATGGCGGTGCTCAGGAAAGGGAGGAAACTGTCGCAATCGGGTAGCCGCATGCATGCCCGTGAGCCGCGAACGGCGTCGCTGGCGCCGCGGCCGGAGCGCTGGTAACAGGCGGGACGGCGGGCTTTGGGCGTCGCCCGCTCACGCGGAGTATGCGGCAATGGATGTAGACGGCGTGAGGCTCTACGTCGGAAGCGGGACGGAGAAGCGCGAGGGCTGGATCAGCGTCGATGCGAACCCGGACCTGAACCCGCACGTGGTGGCCTTCGCCGACCGCTTGCCGATGTTCGGCGACGAAACGGTCGCGGCCATCGAAGCCTGCCACCTCTTCGAGCACCTGACGTTCGACGAAGCCCGCGCGGCGCTCAAGGAATGGCGGCGCGTGCTCGTGCCGGGCGGACAGCTCATGCTGGAGCTTCCCAACCTGCGCCGCTGCCTCGAGCTGCTCGGCCAGCACCTGGATCAGGACGGCTTCGACTTGGCGCTCATAGGCATCTTCGGATGGCCTCCGGCCATTCGCACCGAGGGCGTGTGGCAGATCCACAAGTGGGGATGGACCCCCGAGACCTTGAGCCAGGAGTTGTTGAGCTCCGGGTTCAGGAACGCGGAAGTCGTTCCCATCCAGCAGACGTGGCGTCCGGCCGCCAGGATCGATCGCGACATGCGCATCCACGCGACGAAATAGAGGCGCGGGGCTTTCTAGCGCCGGACCAGCCGTCCGTCCTCGATGACGCGGTAGAAGCAGGAGCGAGCCCCGGTGTGGCAGGCGCCGCCGTCGCCCTGTGGCCGGACCTTCAGCCAGACGGCGTCCTGGTCGCAGTCGACGCGAGCCTCGACCACCAGCTGGACCTGGCCGCTTGTCGCCCCCTTATGCCAGAGCTCGCCCCGCGAGCGGCTGAAGTAGTGCGCCTCGCCGGTCTCCAGGGTCTTCGCCAGCGCCTCGGCGTTCATCCAGGCGAACATCAGCACCTCGCCGGTGTCGGCGTGGGTGGCGATCGCCGCGATCAGCCCATCGGCGTCGAAGCGCGGCGCAAGCTCGGGGCCGTGCTCCAGGGCCTCCTTCGAGGCGGCGGTGCGAAAGGTCGCGGTCATGGGCTCCCATATGGCGCCGCTCCGGCGCGGCGGCTAGCGTCGCGGCCATGAGCTTGAAGGACCGGATCAAGGGTCAGGTCGTCGCGTTGGACGCCGCCGTGAGGCCCTGGGCGGCGAGGAGCCGGCTCAACGCCGGGCTTTACGAGTTCCTGCTGTTTGGGCTGAAGCAGGCGTGGGCCAGCCTGTTCGCCGGGGCCATGCTGGGCCTGATCCTGGCGACCCATCTGTGGTGGCCGCACGCGGCGGCGCTGACCCGCTACGACTTCCTGGTGATCGCCGCGGTCGCCCTGCAGGCCTTCTTCCTCGCCACCCGGCTGGAGCGCTGGGACGAGGCGTTGGTGATCCTCATCTTCCACGTCGTCGGCACCCTCATGGAGCTCTTCAAGACCAGCCACGGCTCGTGGATCTATCCGGAGCACAACATCCTGCGGCTGAGCGGCGTGCCGCTGTTCTCCGGCTTCATGTACGCCGCTGTCGGCAGCTACATCGCCCGCATCTGGCGGCTCTTCGACGTCCGCTTCATCTGCTACCCGCCGCTCTGGGCGCCCTGGCTGCTGGCGCTCGGCGCCTACGCGAACTTCTTCACCCACCACTACATGGTCGACCTGCGCTGGGGCCTCTTCGCCGTCTCCGGCCTGATCTTCTGGCGCACCTGGTTCACCTTCACGCCCGACCGGACGCCCGGGCGTATGCCGATGATCGTGGGCGCGCTCTTGGTGGCGCTGTTCATCTGGTTCGCCGAGAACCTCGGCACCTTCGCTTCCGCGTGGATCTACCCGAGCCAGCGCCACGGCTGGACGCCGGTCTCGTTCGCCAAGCTCGGCAGCTGGTACCTGCTCATCATGCTGAGCTTCGTGCTGGTCAGCCTGGTCCACCGCCCGCGCGCGCCCGGCGAGGGCGAGACCACCAACCCGCTGGTAACGGGAATGGGGGACGCGGAGGAAGCTGGTCCGGCGGGTATCCGCGACGCACCGGCGCTCAGTGAGCCATAGCCTCGCCGCGGGCGAGCATGAGGTGATGTGGCTGGTGATGCGCGCCGCTGGCCAGCAGCCCAAAGAATCCCAGTGCGCGGATCTGCGCTTCGCCGGCGGGGTCTGCAGTGGTTACCGTCATCATCGCCCCGCTTTCGCTGAGGGTGGCCTCGATGCGTCGCCCCTCCTCGCCGCTCGCCATCGCCGCATGGCCCGCGACCATCCGCTGAATCGCCCCGACGACGGGGCCGTCGCCCTTGATGTCAAATCGGGCGCCGCCGGGCGTCGGTGTCGTCGTGACCCGCGCGCGCAGGAAGACGTTGTCCATGTCGACGAGGTGTTCGCGCAACGCGCCGAGGTTGGCCTTCGACCAGTCGGTTGAAGGGTCGGCTGAGAGCCGGTCCACCGCGTCAGCCAGCGCCGCAAACGCGGCCTGGCCCGAGGTCGCCGGGCTGTCGGCCGGCTGCGGGCGGGCGTGTCCGACGTGCTGCGAATGGTCCTGGGCGGCCGCGCACGGCGCGAGCGCCAGCGTGGCCATGGCGAACAGGATGGGGATCGATCTGGGCAAAGGCGTCTCCGCTTCGGGTCGCCCACGCTTGCGCTCCACGCCGCCGCTGCGCCATGATCCCTATCATGTCGGAACTGTTCGCCGCGCTGAACAGCCTGGCGGGCGGCCATGTGCGGCTTGCGCCGGGGCAGGTCCTCTTCCGTCGGGGGGACCCGGTTCGGAACCTCTATCTTGTGCGCTGCGGCTGCGTGCAGCTGGCGCGCGTCGATGCGGCGGGGACACCCGCGGTGATGCAGCGGGCGAAGGCCGGCCAGGTGCTGGCGGAAAGCTCCCTGTTCTCAAGCGCCTATTACTGTGACGCCGAAGCGCTGACGCAAAGCGAGCTGACGCGGCTTCGAAAGACCGACGTGCTGGCGCGGATGGCCGCGGAGCCGCCTCTGATGAGCGCTCTGGCGGAACATCTGGCTCGCGAGGTGCAGCACACTCGGGTGCGGGTGGAAGTGCTGGCCAAGCGAACGGTGGCCGAGCGGCTGGATGCGTGGCTGGTGTTCCATGAGGAGGGACTGCCGCCCGCCGGCCAATGGCGCGGCGTGGCCGAGGACATCGGGGTGAGCCCTGAAGCCTTCTATCGCGAGCTTGCGCGCCGCCGCGCGGCAGCCCGGCGCTAGTTCAGCCAATAGGCCAGCAGGCCCGCGACCGCGAGAATGCCGACGATCAGCATCCAGGCGGTCGGTCCGGTTCCCTTGCCGACCCACATGGTGTCGGGGACGGCGTCGTGGTGCGGGCGGAAGCGGACCTTGGCCATGGGGCCAAGCCTAACACCTAACGCCGGTTGACGAAATCCAGGAACCGCTGGCGCAGCGTCGGGTCGGTCTTGAAGACGCCCGTGAACTGGGTGGTGATCGTCGAGACGTGGCGGTGGTGCACGCCCCGCGTGGTCATGCACTGGTGGGCCGCGTCGATCAGCACGGCGACGCCGGCCGGCCGCAGGCTGTCGGTGATGGCGTCGGCGATCTGCTGGGTCATGGTCTCCTGGGTCTGGAGACGCTTGGCGAAGATCTCGACCACCCGGGCGATCTTGGAGATGCCGACCACGCGGTTGGTCGGCATGTAGGCCACGTAGGCCTTGCCCAGGAACGGCGCCATGTGGTGCTCGCAGTGGCTCTCCACCTCGATCTCGCGCAGCATGACGATGTCGTCGTAGCCCTGCACGTCCTCGAAGGTGCGCGAGAGCTCCTTGGCCGGGTCGGCGTGGTAGCCCTCGAACCACTCCTCGAAGGCGTCGACGACACGCTTGGGAGTGTCGATCACGCCCTCGCGGCGCGGGTCGTCCCCCGCCCACGCGATCAGGGTCTTCACGGCCGCCATCGCTTCTTCGCGCGTCGGGCGTTCCACGGCTTCAAGATCAAGGTCGGAGGATTTTCCGACCAGGGTTCGGTCGCGTATGGCGTCCATGGGTTTCGAGGTCTTTCCAGGGCTGAGTTGCGCCGGGACGAAGGTCCCGGAAATGACGCGTGGCCACCCTTTCGTTGGATGCGCTGGCCGCTGCGGGGTTCCCGTGGCTTCGCATCCTGACCATCTGTATATGGGCGCGGGCCCTTTGCGGGCAACCGTCACGCTACGTCAGACAGGATCGATGCCGCTCAGCCTCTATGACACCATGGCCCGCCGGAAGCGGCCCTTCGTCCCCGCCGATCCGAGCCGGGTGACGATGTATGTGTGCGGGCCCACGGTCTACAATTTCAGCCACGTCGGCAATTTCCGGCCGGTGGTGGTGTTCGACGTGCTGTTCCGGCTACTGCGCCGGCTCTACGGCGAGGGCGCCGTGCTCTACGCCGCCAACGTCACCGACGTGGATGATAAGATCAACGCCAAGGCCGCCGAGGAAGGCGTGCCGATCTCGGCTGTCACCGACCGTTACCTGGCGGCCTACAACGCCGACGCCGCGGCCCTGGGCGCCCTGCCGCCGACCGCCCAGCCGCGGGCGACCGAGACCATGGACGCGATCGTCGAGATGATCGGCCGGCTGGTGCGCAACAATTGCGCCTACGCCGCCGAGGGCCACGTGCTCTTCGACACCCAGGCGTTCACCGACTACGGCAAGCTCTCGGGCCGGCCGCTGGACGAGATGATCGCCGGCGCCCGCGTCGACGTCGCCCCCTACAAGCGCAACCCCGCCGACTTCGTGCTCTGGAAGCCATCGAAGGCGGGGGAGCCGGAATGGGAGAGCCCCTGGGGCCCCGGCCGGCCCGGCTGGCACATCGAGTGCTCGGCGATGATCGAGCAGGAGCTTGGCCTGCCGATCGACATCCACGGCGGCGGCATCGACCTCGTCTTCCCGCACCACGAGAACGAGCTGGCCCAGGGCGTCTGCGCGGACCACGACCACGGCGAGTACGCCCGGTTCTGGCTGCACAACGGCTTCCTGAACATGGCCGACGAGAAGATGTCGAAGAGCCTCGGCAACGTGACCCTCGCGCACGACCTGCTGGCCGCCTGGCCCGGCGAGGCGATCCGCTGGGCGCTGCTCGCCGCCCACTACCGCCAGCCGCTCGCCTGGACGGAGGAGGGCCTGGGCCAGGCGCGCAATGCGCTGGACCACCTCTATGGCGTGCTGGGCCGGGCGCGGCACGTCGCGGCGGAGAACGGCGGGGCGCTGGCCGAGGACCAGCTTGGCCCGCTCCTGGATGACCTCAACACGCCGGCCGCCATGGCCGAGCTGAAGCGGCTGGCCACCGATCTCGACGCGGCCGTGCGCAAGGGCCTGCCCAGCGCTGCGTCGCTGAAGGGCGACCTGATGGCGCTGGCCGAAGTCATGGGCGTGCTGCAGCAGGACCCGCAGGCTTGGTTCCAGGGCGGGGCGGACGACGCCCTGACGGCGAGGATCGACGCGCTGGTCGCCGCCCGCGACGCGGCGCGCAAGGCCAAGGACTGGGCCGAGGCCGACCGGTTGCGGGGCGAGCTCGCCGCCCTAAATGTCGAGGTGATGGACGGACCGGCCGGCGCCACCTGGCGCATTCGAGAAAGTGTCTAGATGCCTATCGCGCCACCGCCCCCGCTGAAGGCCGGCCTGTTCGGCCGCGGCGGGGCCCCGAAACAGCCCAAGGCCACGCCGACCGGCGCGCCGCCGCCCAAGCCGCCCCCGGGCGTGCGCATCGAGCACCGCGTCGGCGTCCAGGCGCCGCCGGAGGTGATCTGGGAGGTGCTCACGGACCTCGCGGCCTGGGAGCAGTGGAACCCGCTCTACCCGAAGGCGTCCGGCGAGATCCGCATCGGCTCGACGCTCGACATCACCCTCGCCCTGCCCGGCGAGAAGCCGCAGCAGATCCAGCCCACGGTCCTGGAGTGGGTGCCCAACGACCAACTGCACTGGAAGCTCACCATGCTGGGCGGCCTGGTGAAGACGTTGCGCTTCCTGGAGATCGAGAAGCTGGCCGACGAGAGCTGCATCGTCTCCAACGGCGAGTACATCGGCGGCGTCATGGGTCCCTCCGCCGCCCGGCGCATGGGCCAGAAGGTCTATCGCGGCTTCCGCGAGATGGATGAGGCGCTGAAGGCCCGCGCCGAGCTGCTCTGGCAGCGGCGGAAGTAGCTCAGGGCCAGCGCCAGGAGAAGAACGGCCGCTTTGGGTCGGCCCCCCGCGCCAGCCTCCACAGCATCTCTTCCGCCCTTTCGGATGGAAGCGGAATGGAGCGTCCCATGGCAATGCTGCAGCTGGAACGGCCGAGGTCGGACTCCACGTGCACCTGCGCATCCTCCACGTACCATTCTCCCGAATAGACCCTTCCTCGGTAGGTCGTCTGAACGGAATGGCGCTGGGACACTAGGCCTGCCGCCCCAGCAGCGGATCGCTGACGCTGGGCCTCCCGTCCTCGCCGTGGCCCGCGAGACGGCGGCGGAAGCTCGGGGCTTCCACGCAGGTGACCACGAAGTCGTACCAGTTGTGGCTGGGGCGCAGGTCCCAGGTGTCGCTGGCGACTGCACCTGGCGCGAGCCGATGGATTCGCGGGGCCGCATCTATGTACGCGGCCGAGGCGACTTCCAGTGCAATCGGCCTGGTTCCCTCATTGTGCAAGGCGATCCGCAGGACGTTATCAGCACGATCAAACCAGCCATTGGCCTCGGGCCGCACAGGGGCTCCGAACTCGCCGCCGAACGTTCGCAGGTATCCGTTGGGGCCGTGGATTGCGAATGAGTAGGGACCGGCGTCCACCGGCATCAGGTCGGTCAGATATCCTTCCTTTCCCATAGCATAGAACCGCGGCTCACCGCCGCGAGCCCGATAGAGGTTCAGGGCCAAACCCGCCTCCCCGATGCTGGCCATGGTCAACCTGAACCCGCCGTCGTCGTAGTGCGTGTTGACCTGGAATTCGTAAGGCAACGCCCGCGCCGGGCGCTGGCCCGGCTCCTGGCGCGGGTGCGGCTCGGGGGTCTTGGGCGGCAGCGGGAAGGGCAGGGCCTTGGCCTTCTCGGCGCGGGCGGGCATGGCCGAGACGTCGGGCAGCGGCGGGATCGCCCGGTTGGGGGTCTTGAAGTCGAAGACGCTGGTCAGGTCGCCGCAGATGGCGCGCCGCCACGGACTGATGTTCGGCTCGTGGACGCCGAAGCGGGCCTCCAGGAAGCGGATGATCGAGGTGTGGTCGAACACCTCAGAATTGACGAAGCCGCCCTTGGTCCAGGGCGAGACGACGATGGCCGGCACGCGCGGGCCCAGGCCCACCGGCTCGCCGTGATAGACCTCGCCCTCGGCGCCGCCGCTCATCTTGCCGAGCGCCGGACCGGCGGCTGGGACCGGCGGCGGCACGTGGTCGAAGAAGCCGTCGTTCTCGTCGTAGTTCAGGATCAGCGCTGTCTTCGCCCAGACTTTCGGGTTGGCGGTCAGCGCCGCGATCAGCCGCGCGGTCAGCCAGGCCCCGTCCGACGGTGTCGCCGAAGGATGCTCGCAGAGCTTGAACGAGGGCACGATCCAGGAGACCTGCGGCAGGCGGTCGGCGGCCACGTCGGCGGCGAATTCGCGGACCAGGTGCTCGCCGTTCGAGGTCTTGGCGTTGGCCGGCGTGGAGCCGGGAACCCAGGCGCGGCCGCGGCGATAGAGCTCGCTCTCCGGCCCGATGCCCCGGAAGTTGGCGAAGTAGGCGAGCCCGTTGTCCCCGAAGTTGTCGAACTCCTGATAGACCCGCCACGAGACGCCCGCCGCCTGCAGCCGCTCGGCGTAGGTGGTCCAGGTCAGCGGCTTGAACTTTGGCCCGTCGTTGGCCGGGTCGGCCGTCTCGTTGGGCTCGTCCGGCGGATTGGTTACCGCGGTCGGCCCGTCGTAGCCCGCCGAGAGCCCGCTGGTGCCGGAGAACAGGAACGAGCGGTTGGCGCAGGTGGCCGCGAAGATCGAGCAGTAGAAGGCGTCGCAGACCGTGAAGGCGTCGGCCAGCGCGTAGTAGAATGGCAGGTCGGCGCGGGTGAAATAGCCCATGGAGAGCGCGCCCTTGGCCGCGATCCAGGCGTCGTGGTGCTTCCAGCGCGCGTGGCTGGCCTTCCAGCTGTGGTCCAGGCTGAAGATGGTCTCGGCCCGGGTGGCGCCGGAATCCAGGCGGAAGGGGCCCACCGTTCCGACGCCGTCCTTCGCCGGCTGCGCCCAGACGGGCCGGCCGCTCGGCAGCTCGATCGGGCGCGGATCGCCGAAGCCGCGCACGCCGCGCAAGGTCCCGAGGTAGTGGTCGAAGCTGCGGTTCTCCTGCATCAGGATGACCACGTGCTCGACGTCCCTGATCGTGCCCGTCGCCCGGTTTGCCGGCAGCGCCAGCGCGCGCGCCACGCCCGGCGGCAGGGCCGCTGCGCCCACCGCGCCGGCCGCCATCTGCAGGAAGGCCCGCCGGTCGTTGCTTTCCATCGCCATGCGCCGCCATCCCCTTGCCTGGCGGCAGCATAGCCCATTCCGCCTGCGGCCAAGGCTGGCCTATCGTTATGCAGTTCGGCTACATAACGAAAATGATCCTGCGCCGTCTCGTCAGTCTGACCTTAGTCCTGGCGGCCCTCCTCGCAGCGGGCCCCGCCTCGGCCGCCGAGACCCAGGTCGCGGTGGCGGCCAACTTCACCGAGCCCGCCAAGGCGATCGCCGCCGCCTTCAAGGCCGCGACCGGCCACACCGCGACGCTGAGTTTCGGCTCGTCCGGCCAGTTCTACGCGCAGATGGCGCACGGGGCGCCCTATGACGTCTTCCTCTCAGCCGACGCCGACCGGCCGAAGAAGGCCGAGCAGGATGGGCTGGCCGTGGCGGGTACGCGGTTCACCTACGCCCTCGGCCGGCTGGTGCTCTATTCGAAGACGCCCGGGTTGGTCGACGGCGCCGGCGCGGTGCTGGGCAGGCCCTCGGCGTTCAACAAGGTCGCGATCGCCGATCCCGCCGCGGCCCCCTACGGCGTGGCCGCCGTGCAGACGATGCAGAAGCTGGGCGTCTATGGCGTGGTCAGGCCCAAGATCGTGATGGGGACCTCGATCACCCAGGCCTACCAGTTCGTCGAGACCGGCGCGGCCGAGCTGGGCTTCGTCGCCCTGTCGCAGGTGATCGCCAACCCCGGCGGCTCGCGCTGGGTCGTCCCGGCGGCGGACCATGCCCCTATCGATCAGCAGGCCGTCCTGCTCAAGACGGGCAGGGACAATCCGGCGGCGAAAGCGTTCCTGGCCTTCCTGAAGGGCCCCCAGGCCGCGGCGATCATCAAGAGCTACGGCTACGAGGTCAGATAGCCGTGGCGCAGGTCGTCTGGACAACCCTGCGCCTCGCAGGCCTGACCACCGTCCTGCTGCTGATGCTGGCGACGCCGATCGCCTGGTGGCTGGCGGGCCGCCGCGCCTGGTGGAAGGAGGTCGTGGCCGCCGCGGCCACCCTGCCGATCATCCTGCCGCCCTCGGTGCTGGGCTTCTACCTCCTGGTCGCCCTTGCGCCGCGGAGCCCCCTGATGGGCCTCCTGCACCCGCTCGGCGTCCGCACGCTGGCCTTCACGTTCGAGGGCCTGGTGATCGGCTCGATGGTCTATTCCCTGCCGTTCGCGGTGCAGCCGATCCGCAACGCCTTCGAGGCGGTGGGCGCCCGGCCGCTGGAGGCCGCGGCCACGCTGCGCGCCTCGCCCCTCGACGCCTTCTTCACCGTGGCCCTGCCGCAGGCCCGGCGCGGCTTCCTGACCGCGGCGATCCTGGTCTTCGCCCACACGGTCGGCGAGTTCGGGGTGGTGCTGATGATCGGCGGCGCGATCCCCGGCAAGACCGAGGTGATCTCGGTCAAGATCTACCAGCTGGTCGAGAGCCTGCAGTACGGCGAGGCGCACCGGCTGGCCGCCGGCGTGGTTGCCTTCTCGTTCGCGGCCCTGCTCGCCATGCTGCTGATCGACCGCGGCTGGGATCGGGGCCTCAAGTGAGCGCCCCGTTGGTCAGGGAGGGCGTCGCGGGGCGCTTCGAGGGTCTTGTCGGGACCTTTCGCCTGAAGGCCGAATTTCGTCTCGCGCCTTCGGGGATCACCGCCCTGAGCGGGCCCTCGGGCGCGGGCAAGACGACGCTGCTGCGCTGCATCGCCGGCCTGACCCGCCTGCCCGGCGAGCTGCACGTCGACGGCGAGGTCTGGCAGGACGGCGAGCGGTTCCTGCCGACCCATCGCAGGCCGGTCGGCGTCGTCTTCCAGGAGGCGAGCCTGCTCGGCCACCTCTCGGTGCGCGGCAACCTGGCCTATGGGGCGAGGCGGGCGGGCGGGGAAGGCGGCTTCGACGACGTGGTGGAGCTCTTGGGCCTCAGGGCGTTCCTGGATCGCGGCGTGGGCGCGCTCTCGGGCGGCGAGCGTCAGCGGGTGGCGCTGGGCCGCGCCCTGCTCACCCGGCCCAAGCTGCTGCTGATGGACGAGCCGCTCTCCAGCCTGGACGCCGGCGCCAAGGCCGAGATCCTGCCCTACCTGGAGCGGCTGCACCGGACGCTGGCGATCCCGGTGCTCTACATCACCCACGACGCCGGCGAGATCGCCCGGCTGGCCGACCACCTGCTCTTGATGAAGGCGGGCGTGGTGACCCCGGGCGGGCCGGCCCGCCGCGCCGTGGTCGACCTCGCCGGCGTCAGCGACGCCGAGCGTGACGGCCTGGCCCGCGCAGCGCTGAGGGCAGGGTTGGCCCCTGAGGCCTAGGCGACGGCTGCGAGCTCCGCGGCGGCGGCGTCCGGGTCATCGGTGGCGAAGGCGTCGGCGAAGAACGCGCCGATCAGCAGCAGGACCAGGCCGCCGCCGGTGACCACCGCGGCGTGCAGCATCCAGAACTGGCTCGCGGTCAGGGTTTCGTACAGTGATCCCATCCGGCCGCTGATCGTGCTGCCCAGGAAGGCCGAGGCCACGTTGACGCCCATGAGGGTGGCGACGATCCGCGCCGGGGCCACCCTGGAGAACAGCGCCGTCATGGTGGGCGTGAAGTAGAGCCAGCCGAGATTGGACGCGAGGTGGAAGGCGACCGCCCAGAGCAGCGGCGTGCGCCCATGCGCGTCCACCAGCAGCGGCGCGCCGGCCAGCCACAGCGTCGAGGCCCCGAAGATCAGGCAGCCGATGCCCGCTTTGATCAACTCGCCGGGCTCGCGGCCGCGCGCCGCCTGCCGGCGCCAGAACATCAGCATCGGCGGCAGGCAGATGAAGGGCGAGAGGCCGTCCAGCGCCTGCAGCCAGGGCACCGGCACGCTGAACGATGCGACCTGCAGCTCGATGTGGTCGGCGACCCATAGGTTGTAGGTGTTCCAGACCTGGCTCTGGGCGATCCAGAAGCAGGCCGCGAGGGGGACCAGGCCCAGCAGCAGCCAGACTCTGCGCCATTCCGCCGGCGTCAGCGGCGCGGTGGGCGCGCTCGGTCCGCGCAGGATGTCCGGCGGAAGCTCGCGCTGGCCGGCCAGGTAGATCAGGAGGCCGAGCAGCATTCCCGCGCCCGCGAACCCGAACGCCACGTGCCAGCCGAACGCCTGGCCCAGCCCGCCGGTGAGGATCGGGGCGATGAAGGCGCCCAGGTTGATCATCGAGGCGTAGAGCTGGAAACCGACGGCGCGGCGCCGGTCCTTGGGCCCATAGAGCTCGCCCACCTGCGGCTGCAGGTTGCCGCGCAGGCAGCCGGCGCCCAGGATCAGCAACAGCATGGCCAGCAGGAACGACTGGTCGAAGGCCATGCAGAAATGGCCGCCCGTCATCAGCAGCGCGCCCAGCGCCACCGTCCGCCGGCGCCCCAGCACGCGGTCGCCGAGCAGCCCGCCCAGCATCGGCGTGAAATAGACGAGACCGACATAGAGCCCGAAGATCTGGGTCGCGAGCCCCTGGGTCGTCAGGTGGCCGAACACCCCCTCGATGACCCGCCGGAAGGCCGGGAAGCCCACGATCCGCTCCACGTGGCCCGGCAGCAGCAGCTCGCGGGCCATGTAGAGGGTGAGCAGCGCCTGCATCCCGTGGAACGAGATGCGGTCCCAGAGCTCGGTCCCCGCCAGGACCACGAGCCCGCGCGGATGGCCGAAGAACTCGCGCGGCGTCGCGGGCGCGATGGGTTCGCCGGTGATGCTGGTCATGCGTTCCCCCGCAGCGCCTTAGCTACGCAGCGCCCGCTGGCCGCGGCAACCGGCAAAATTGACTTGCGGGCCCCGGCCCACGATCTAGGGACCATGATCGACGACCTCTACTCGGCGAAGCTGCTGGCGCTGGCGGCCAACCTGCCCCGGCTGGGCCGGCTTGCCGCGCCCCAGGCGAGCGTCGAGAAGGTGTCGAAGCTCTGCGGCTCCCGCGTGCTGGTGGACGTGGCGGTGGAGGGCGACCGGGTGGCCGACTTCGCCCAGGAGGTGAAGGCCTGCGCGCTCGGCCAGGCGGCCGCCTCGGTGCTGGGCGCCCACGTGATCGGCGCCAGCCTTAACGAGCTGGAAGTGACCCGGGAGCAGTTTAGGGCTATGCTGAAGGCGGGCGGACCTCCGCCCGACGGACGTTTTGCGGACCTTTCGATGCTCGCGCCTGTGAAGGACTATCCGGCCCGCCACACCTCGACGCTGCTCGCGTTCGAGGCGGTGACCGAGGCTGTCCGCCAGGCTGTCGCGGCCCAGGGTGGGCGAACTAGCCCCGCCGGCGCGGCTTGATCCACCGCTAGGCGCAGCGTAATCGCTGGGCCTCCTCCCGAGATCACCGTAGCCGGCATGTCTCTCTACGAACGCTGCGTCAGGGGCGCCCTGCGCGCCTACAAGCTGACGCTTTCGCCGCTGATCGGGCGGCAGTGCCGGTTCCTTCCGACCTGCTCGGAATACGCCGCCGACGCCCTGATCGGCCACGGCCCGTGGCGCGGGACTGCTCTCGCCGTCCGCAGGCTGTGTCGTTGTCATCCCTGGGGCGGCGGTTCGGGCTACGACCCGGTCCCGCCCCCGCGCAAAGGCCCGTCCAAGAAGGACATCGGGCCCCACGCGCGGAAGTGGACCTGTGAAACATGATCGACCTGATCTTTCCCGACGGCTCGAAACGCCAGTTCGACGACGGCGTGACGGGCAAGGACGTCGCCGCTTCCATCGCGCCCTCCCTCGCCAAGCGGGCGGCGCTCATCAAGCTCGAC
>JBJMQX010000139.1:0-7161 GCA_045802455.1 Phenylobacterium sp.
GCCAGCCGCGTGCATCCTCATAGGGGCCCCAGCGCAAATCCATGGCTGCTTCGAAAGGCCTCCCGCCGCCGCCGCCCGTCTAGTGTGCTGGATTTGAAGTTCGCATCATTCGGGGTCGTCCGCTGTTGCGAACTTCGAATCCAAAAAAGAGCATTAGAAATATAGGCTTGCTAGTGTCCTCATCGATTCCGAAGTTCGTCCGAGCCCGCCACAAGCGCCGGCGAACTTCGGAATCGGGACACTAGCCGGAATAGTCCATGTCGGCGGTTTCGCAAGCACCGCCAGGAACTGGCGGTCCCGCGCCTCGCCCGCGCCTAGCTTCGGCCAAGTTGCGGGGGCATAAGTCACGCGACGAATCTTCTGCCGTAGTCGGCCGCCACCGGGGTCAATGTCCGAACTCGTCTTCCACGATCCCACCGGGCGCCGGGCCAGGCTGGTGCGCCTGACCGGCGGCCTTCTCGTCGCGTTTGGCGCGCTGATGGTCGCCGCCTTCTTCGCCACCCTGGCGTTCGCGCCGCGCCTGCCGGAGGTCACGCTGAAGGACCCCCGCGTGCTCTCCGCCCTGCACGTGGAGACCGCGCATAAGCTCAAGGGCAAGGCGCAATGGAACCGCATCCCGCACCCGAGGGCGCGGGCGGGCGCCGGCGGGCCGGCGCGGCCGCTGTCGGTCGGCTTCTATGTCTCTTGGGACGAGAGCTCGCGGGAATCGCTCGCCGACCACATCAACGAGCTGGACGTGGTTTCGCCGCAGTGGGCGTTCCTGAAGGGCGACGACGGCCAGCTCGCGTTCACCTCCGATCCCCAGGCGCGCGCCATCATCGCATCGGCCAAGCGGCCGCCTTCGATCCTGCCCGGCGTCATCAACTTCGTCAGCGGGACGCAGCAGTGGAACGGGCCCCAGGGCGATGCGGTGCTGCTCAATCCGACGGCGCGCAAGACCCTCATCGGCAACCTCGTCGCCCAGGCGCCGAAACGGGGCTACGCGGGCTATGTCGTCGACCTGGAGCAGCTGTCGGAGCCGGCTCTGCGGGCCTATCCCGGCTTCATCGCCGAGCTGCGCGCCGCCCTGAAGCCGACCGGGCGCGAAGTGTGGGTGGCGACGCCCTTCGGCGACGATTCCTATCCCTACAAGGCCGTGCAGGACGCCGCCGACGCGGTGGTGCTGATGGCTTACGACCAGCACTGGGGCGGTGGCGAGCCCGGGCCGGTGGCGGCGCAGGACTGGTTCGAGTCCCAGCTCGCGGCCCGCATGGAGGTCCTCGATCCGGCCAAGACCGTGCTGGCGCTGGGCGCCCACGGCTACGACTGGACCCTGCCCGATCCCAAGAACAAGGCCATCGCCGACCGGTCCTGCTACCCGTCCTGCGCCAAGCTTTTCAACGAGGCGACGCAACGGGCGCACGACGCCGAGGCCTCGGCGCAGATGGAGGAGAACTCCCTCAACCCGACCTTCTCCTACGTGGACGAGGTGGGCCGCAACCACACCGTCTGGTTCCTGGACGCCACCACGCTCTTCAACCAGATCAAGGTCGCCGACGGCTTCCGGCCGCTGGGCTACGCGCTGTGGCGGATGGGCGGGGAGGACCAGCTCGACTGGAAGGTGCTGCGCCACGACTTCGGACAGGCCAGGCCGGACGGGCTGGAGGTGCTGAAGCCCGGCGTCGACGTGGACTTCGACGGCAACGGCGAGGTGCTGCACGTCGAGAACATCCCGACCCCGGGACGGCGATCGCTGGAGATCGATTCCGACACGGGCCTGATCTCGGGCGTGAACTATGAGGTGATGCCCACCTCCTATGTGATCCAGCGGTTCGGCTGGCATCCCGGCTGGGTGGCGCTGACCTTCGACGACGGGCCGGACGGGCGCTGGACCCCGAAGATCCTCGACGTGCTCAAGGAGAAGCACGCGCCGGCCACCTTCTTCGTCATCGGCAAGAACATGAGCCACTTCCCGGGTCTGGTCGCCCGCGAGGTGCGCGAGGGCCACAACGTCGGCAACCACACCTGGACGCACCCGAACATCGCCGCGGTCCCGGCCGCCCAGACGGCCGTCGAGCTCTCCGCCACCCAGCGGCTGTTCGAGACCATCACCGGCAAGTCGATGCGTCTCTTCCGGCCGCCGTTCTTCGGCGACGCCGAGCCCTCGACGCCGCGCGAAGTGGCGCCGCTGATTGACGCCCAGCAGCAGGGCTATATGAGCGTGGGCCTGCGGATCGACCCCGACGACTGGTACAATCCCGACGCCTCGACGCCCGCGCGGATCATCAACACCTCGCTGGCGCGGCTGAAGGACAAGACGCGCCCGGGCCAGGTGATCCTACTGCACGATTCCGGCGGCGACCGCAGCCGGACGGTCGAGGCCTTGCCGCAACTGATCGATGCGTTGCGCGCCAACGGCTATCGGCTCGTCACGGTCGGCGACCTCGCGGGCATGACGCCGCAGGAGGTGCTGCCGCCCACCGGCCGCAACAATGCCGAGCTGCTGTTGGACCGCCTGGGCTTCGGCTTCTTCCACGATTGCCAGATGCTGCTGCAGGGCCTGTTCATCGTGGCGATCGCGCTGGGCGTCGCCCGGCTCGTGCTGCTGGGCCTGCTGGCGCTGGTCCACCGCTTCATCGTGGCCCGCAAGCTGCCGCCTATGCTGGATCCGGCGACCGGCCCGCTGGTCAGCGTGCTGATCCCCTGCTTCAACGAGGAGAAGGTGATCGAGGCCTCGGTGCGCCGCATCCTGGCGTCCAACTGGAACCGGCTCGAGGTTCTGGTGCTGGACGACGGCAGCCAGGACCACACCGCCCAGGTGGTCCGCGAAGCCTTCGCCGACGAGCCGCGCGTCACGCTGATGAGCTTCGAGAACGGCGGCAAGGCGCGCGCGCTGAACCGCGGCCTGGCCCGGGCGCAGGGCGACGTGGTGGTGGCCCTCGACGCCGACACCCTGTTCCCGCCAGACACCCTGGCGCGCCTCGCCCGCTGGTTCGTCGATCCCAGGGTCGGCGCGGTCGCCGGCAACGCCCTGGTCGGCAACCGTCGCAACCTGATTACCCGCTGGCAGGCGCTGGAGTACGTCACCGCCCAGAACCTCGAGCGCCGCGCGCTGGCCGCCCTGGGCGCGGTCACCGTGGTGCCGGGCGCGGTCGGCGCCTGGCGTCGCGCGGCAATCGAGCAGATGGGCGGCTATCCAGACGACACGCTCGCCGAAGACCAGGACCTGACGATCGCCATCCAGCGGGCCGGCTGGCGGGTCGAATTCGACCCCGCCGCGCGGGCCTACACCGAGGCGCCAGAGACGGTGGGCGGCCTGCTGAAGCAGCGGTTCCGCTGGTCATTCGGCACGTTGCAGTGCCTCTGGAAGCACCGCCGGGGCCTCTTCGACGTGCGCCGGCCGCTGCTGGGATTTATCGCCCTGCCGCAGATCTGGCTGTTCCAGATCGCGCTCACCGCGATCGCCCCGCTGGTCGACCTGGCGATCATCTGGAGCCTGATCTCCGCCACCTATGGCTGGGCCTACCATCCCACCGAGTGGTCGCCGGACGACCTGATCCGGCCGCTGTTCTACTGGGCGGCGTTCATCTTCCTGGACCTTTCGGCCGGCGCGCTGGGCATGGCTCTGGAGCGGCGCGCGCCGTGGGGCGACCTCGTCTGGCTGCCGATCCAGCGCTTCGGCTACCGCCAGCTCATGTACTACGTGGTGGTGAAGTCCATCGACGCGGCCTTGCACGGCGTGCGAGTCGGCTGGGGCAAGCTGGAGCGCCGCGCGACAGCGGTGGCGGGCGCCGGCTGATCCGACGGCCTCTCGTAGATTGTCCCGCCAATGGAACGCAGTTTTGCGTCGGGGCTGTGGTTGTCATCACGGTCATGGGCGGTATAACGCCCGCGCACTCGCCGCCAGGGGCGAGACGTCCCCGACAAGAGCGCGCCCGAGCCGCATGAACATCCACGAGCACCAAGCCAAAGCCGTCCTCGCAGAGTTCGGCGCTCCGGTCCCGCGCGGCTATCCCGCGTTCAGCGTCGACGAGGCGGTGGACGCCGCCAAGCAGCTCGGCGGTCCGGTTTTCGTCGTCAAGTCGCAGATCCACGCGGGCGGGCGGGGCAAGGGAAGATTTGAAGGCCTCGGCCCCGACGCCAAGGGCGGCGTCCGGGTGCTGAAGTCCGTGGACGACGTGAAGGCCTCGGCGCAGGAGATGCTGGGCCGCGTGCTGGTCACCGAGCAGACCGGGCCGAAGGGCAAGCAGGTGAACCGCCTCTACATCGAGGAAGGCGCCGCCATCGCCAAGGAATTCTACCTCTCGCTGCTGGTCGACCGCGAGACCTCGCGGGTCTCGGTCGTCGCCTCGACCGAGGGCGGCATGAGCATCGAGGAGGTGGCCCACAACACGCCCGAGAAGATCGCCACCTTTTCCATCGACCCGGCGACCGGCGTCTGGCCGCACCATGGCCTGATGCTGGCGAGCGCGCTTGGCCTGAAGGGCGACCTCTCCAAACAGGCGGGCAAGCTCTTGGGCCAGCTCTATGCGGCGTTCGTCGCCAAGGACATGAGCCTCTTGGAGATCAACCCGCTGATCGTGACCGCGGACGACCAGCTCCGCGTGCTCGATGCGAAGGTCTCGTTCGACGACAACGCCCTCTTCCGCCACCCCGAGCTGCGCGACCTGCGCGACGAGAGCGAGGAGGACTCCAAGGAGATCGAGGCGTCGAAGTACGACCTCTCCTACATCGCCCTGGACGGCGAGATCGGCTGCATGGTCAACGGCGCGGGCCTGGCCATGGCCACCATGGACATCATCAAGCTCTACGGCGCCGAGCCCGCCAACTTCCTCGACGTGGGCGGCGGCGCGACCCAGGAGAAGGTTACGGCGGCCTTCAAGATCATCATGGGCGACCCGAAGGTGAAGGGCATCCTGGTCAACATCTTCGGCGGCATCGCGCGTTGCGACATCCTGGCGATGGGGATCATCGCGGCGGTCAAGGAGACCGGCCTGGCCGTGCCGCTGGTCGTGCGCCTGGAAGGCACCAACGCCGAGCTCGGCAAGCAGATCATCGCCGATAGCGGCCTCAACGTGATCCCGGCCAACGACCTCGCCGACGGCGCCGCGAAGATCGTCAAGGCCGTGCGGGGCGCGGCGTGAGGGCGCCCGCCTTCGTCGTGGCCGGTTTGCTGCTTTGCTTGGCCGGGGCGGCGCAGGCCGAGCCGCTTTTCCCGCTCTTCAGGACATTCTGTCTCGAAACCCACGCGTCGCGGTCCGAGGCGCTCTCCGCGGCCGAGAAGGCGAACTGGACTCCGGTTCCCAAGGGCATGCTCTCGGCGTTTAAGCTCAGCGGCATCGATCTGACGGACGCCGAAGGCCGGATGACCAGCACCGCGGACGGGCTGCAAGCGCTGGTCGTGGCCCACGCCAATCACATGGGCCCGGTGAACGCCCACCCCGCCGAGATCTGCGCCGTCGCCGTGTCGCCGACAGATCCCGCAGCGGTGAAGGCTGAGGCCGCCGAGTTCGCGTCCGTCGACCCCATCGTCAACAATAGCGATTCGACCCTTTACGCCTGGCGTGACGCCGGCGGGCGGCACGCGGCCGTGACGACCGAACAGCTGACCGCGACGTCCCTCGATCCGACCATCTCCATCCTCGTGGCCGGCGGTGGTTCGCCTCCGTTCGTCGCGCTGATCGTGCCCTCGAAATGAGCCGCAGCTGAATGTCGATCCTGATCAACAAGCAAACCCGCGTCATCTGCCAGGGCATCACCGGCGCGCAGGGGACGTTCCATACCGAGCAGGCGATCGCCTACGGCACCAAGATGGTCGGCGGCGTCACCCCCGGCAAGGGCGGCACGACGCACCTGGGCCTGCCGGTGTTCGACACCGTCGGCGAGGCGGTGCGCCAGGAAGGCGCCGACGCCAGCGTGATCTACGTGCCACCGCCGTTCGCCGCGGACTCCATCCTGGAAGCCATCGACGCCGAGATCCCGCTGATCGTCTGCATCACAGAGGGGATCCCGGTGGCCGACATGGTCAAGGTGAAGCGCTCGCTCTCCGGATCGAAATCGAGGCTGATCGGGCCCAACTGCCCGGGCGTGCTGACCCCGGATGAGTGCAAAATAGGCATCATGCCGGGCAACATCTTCAAGAAGGGCTCGGTGGGTGTTGTCTCCCGGTCGGGCACCCTTACTTACGAAGCCGTGTTCCAGACCACCCAGGCAGGCCTTGGCCAGACGTCGGCTGTCGGCATCGGCGGCGACCCGGTGAAGGGGACCGAGTTCATCGAGATGCTCGACCTGTTCCTCAAGGACCCCGAGACTGAATCGATCATCATGATCGGCGAGATCGGCGGCTCCGGCGAGGAGGACGCGGCCGAGTTCATCAAGAATTCACCAACCAAGAAGCCTATGGTCGGCTTCATCGCGGGGCGCACCGCGCCGCCTGGCCGGCGCATGGGTCACGCGGGCGCGATCATCTCCGGCGGCAAGGGCGGGGCCGACGACAAGATCGCCGCGATGGAAGCCGCGGGCATCCGCGTTTCTCCCTCTCCGGCGGCCCTGGGCACCACCCTGCTTGAGGTCCTGAAAGGCGCCTGAGGCAGGCAATTTAAGCGTAGTGAGCGGTCCGCGCTCGGCTCCTCCTTCAGAAGCTCCGCGGCCCGGCTCGGGAAAGCGGACGACATGGCGGACGACGCAGGTCTGATCAACGAGGTCTTGGCGGAGACCTCCTTCCTCTACGGCGGCAACGCGGCCTTCGTGGAAGACCTCTATGCGAAGTGGTCGGCCGACCCGAATGCGGTCGAGCCCTCCTGGCGCGCCTTCTTCGCCTCCCTGCAAGACAGCGCCGGCGACGTGAAGCGCGCCGCCGCCGAACCCGCCTGGATTCAGAAGGCCGCGCCCAGCGCCCGCCCCGACTGGCTGTCGGCGCTGGACGGCATGTGGCCCGCGGTCGAGGCCAAGCTCGGCGCCAAGATCGCCGAACGCGCCGCCGCCCCCGCCTCCGAGATGGCCGCCGCCGTCTCCTCCGACGCGGTCCGCGCCGCGACGCTGGATAGCCTGCGCGCCATCATGATGATCCGGGCCTACCGGATGCGCGGCCATCTGAACGCCAAGCTCGATCCCCTGGGCATCGCGACGACGCCCGGCGACGCCTCCGAGCTCGACCCGGCGACCTACGGCTTCTCCGAGGCC
>JBJMQX010000140.1:0-7774 GCA_045802455.1 Phenylobacterium sp.
CACTTTGAGGCCGACGACAGGAACCTCACGGGCGGGCTTTCAGGCAGTGAGCAGCAGACTCTGTTGCAGCCGAAGGGAAGCCTGGTCCTCGGCCCGTGGAAGTCGACGGAGCTCTACCTTTCCGCGGGGCGCGGGTTCCATTCGAATGATGTACGCGCCGGCACCATCGCCGACGTGGGCGCGATCGCCCGCCCACCGTTCCTCGTCAAATCGACGGGCTACGAGATCGGCGTGCGCACCAGCGCCATTCCGCACGTGCAGGCGGCGGCCACCCTGTTCCAGATGGAGTTCGATTCCGAGCTCACCTACAACGCCGACGCCGGCCAGACCGAGGCCGGCCGGCCCGGGCGCCGGCGCGGCCTGGAGGTCACCGCCCAGTACCGGCCGTTCCGCTGGATCGAGCTCAACGCCAACATCGCCGTCAGCCGCGCCCGCTACACCGACAGCGACCCGGCCGGCAGCCACATCGAGGACGCGCCGGCGTTCGTGGGCTCGGCCGGAATGCTGATCGACAACCTGGGGCCGTGGTTCGGCGCCATCGAGTTCCGCGACCTGGGCGAGCACGCGCTGATCCCGGACAACAGCGCCCGCTCCAAGGGTTACAAGGAGCTGAACCTGAACGTCGGCTACAAGGTCTCGGAACAGCTGCGCGTACAGCTGGACGTGTTCAACGTCACCAACTCGAAAGACGACGCGGCCGACTACCTCTACACCGACCGCCTGCGCGGCGAGCCCGTCGAGGGCGTCGAGGACATCCACATCCATCCGCTGGAGCCGATCTCGGCGCGGCTGGCGGTGACCGCAAAGTTCTGACGGCCCGGACAGGCGCCGTTCAGCTAGAATGAGCTAGAGAGAGCCGAACAGGAGATACCAGATGCGCATAACCCTGATCCTCGCCGCCGCCGTCGCGCTGATCGCCGGCCAGGCGGCCGCGCACGCCCGCCTGATCACGGGTTCGCCGAAGGCGGGCACGACGGTAGCCGCGCCGAAGGAGCTGCGGCTCACCTACTCCGAGAGCCTCGATCTCTCCGGCTCCACCGTGAAGGTCGCCGACGCCAAGGGCGCGGCGGTCGCCACCGGTCCCCTGGCGCTCGATCCGAAGAACAAGCGGATCGCAGTGGTGCCGGTGACCGGGAAGCTGGGGGCCGGCGCCTACCACGTCAGCTGGACGATGAAGACCGAGGACGGCCACACGACCGACGGCGACTTCGGCTTCAAGGTGAAATAGGCGCGAAGGAGAATCGACCGTGAAGATGCTGGCTGTATTGGTGTTGGCCCTCTGCGCGGTAGTAGCCGCGCCAACGATCGCGGCGCCGGATCAACCTGCCACCGCCGCCCCGGCAGGGCGGAGCGCCAAGGGCGTCGGCGTGATCACCGAGATCGACGTCAAGGATGCGACGCTGACGCTCAAGCACGAGCCCATTCCGACGCTCGGCTGGCCCTCGATGACCATGCCGTTCCGGGCGAACCCGCCATCCCTGCTCAACGGGCTGAAGGTGGGCCAGAAGATCGGCTTCGACACGCGCGAGGCCGGCGCCCTGCCCGAGATCACCGCGATCCGGAAGCCCTGACGGCGGCGGTCTAGGCGACGCCTCCGATCCTGAGCGCTACGCCCACGGCGGCGCAGGCCAGCAGCACCGGGATCACGCCGAGCTTGAACCGAAATAGCGCCAGTGCGGCGGCCACGCTCAAGACCAGGGCGGCGGGGTTGAGGCTGGCCGGGTGGGGCCAGTCGAGGCTGAGCGGCCCCAGCCGCACCGTCTCCACGCGCGCGAAAACCACATGCAGGGCGAACCAGATCGCCAGGTTGGCGATCACGCCCACCACCGCGGCGGTGATGGCGGCCAGGGCGCCGTTCAACGCCCTGGCTTCGCGCAGCCGCTCGGCCACCGGCGCGCCCAGGAAGATCCACAGGAAACAAGGCGTGAAGGTCACCCAGCTGGTCAGGGCGCCGCCCAATACACCGGCGGTCAGCGGCGAGAGCCCGCCGGGATTGCGGTAGGCGCCCATGAAGCCCACGAACTGAGTGACGATGATCAGCGGCCCCGGCGTGGTTTCGGCCATGCCCAGGCCGTCCAGCATCTCGCCGGGCTTGAGCCAGCCATAGGTGGTGACCGCTTCCTGGGCGACATAGGCCAGCACCGCGTAGGCGCCGCCGAAGGTGACCACCGCCATCTTCGAGAAGAAGAAGGCGATCTGGCCGAACGCCCCGCCCTGCCCCGGCGCGGCGGCGAGGGCCGCCACCGGTCCCAGCCACAGCACGAGCAGCACCGCCGAGACGGCGAGCGACCACCGCCAGCCCGGCGTGGCATGGGCGGGCATCCCCTCGCCCAGCCGGCTCCGGGCGTCGTCGAACGCGTCGTCGTCCGCACCCGCGTGGCCGCCGCCCTGGAAAGCTGCGAGTCCCGCCCGCGCGCCGGCGAACCCTATCGCCGCGGCCCCGAGCACGATCAGCGGGAACGGAAGGTGGAAGGCGAAGATGGCGACGAAGGCCGCGACCGCTATGGCCACCATTTCCGGGCGCCTGAGGGCCCGGCGGCCGATCCGCACCACGGCCTGCAGCACGACCGCGAGCACGGCGGCCTTCAGCCCGAAGAAGGCGCCCGCGACCAGGCCCACGCCGCCGTAGAGCGCATAGACGATGCTGAGCGCCATCAGGGCGACGAAGCCGGGCGCCACGAAGAACACCCCGGCGACCAGCCCGCCCGCCAGCCCGTGCATCAGCCAGCCGATATAGATGGCGAGCTGCAGGGCCTCGGGACCGGGCAGCAGCATGCAGTAGTTGAGCGCGTGCAGGAACCGCCGCTCACCGACCCACCGCTTCTCCTCCACCAGGATCCGGTGCATCACCGCGATCTGGCCGGCGGGGCCGCCGAAGCTGAGCGCCGCGACGCGCGCCCAGACCGCGACGGCCTCGCCAAACGGGACGTCGTGGTCGGGCGCGCGAGGGGTGGCTTGCAACGCGCTCATCCAGCGGCCGTCCCGGCCAACGCCACCGCCTCGCCCACGCCCCGCGCGAGGGCCAGTTCGTAGGCCACCGCGGCGCTGGCGACGTCCTGGATCGCCACGCCGGTGGAGTCGAAGACGATCGTCTCCGCTTCGCTGCTGCGGCCGGGCTTCCATCCCGCCACCACCTCGCCGAGCTCGGCGTGCACGTCGCCCGCGGCGAGCGCGCCGGCCGCCACGGCGTGGCGAAGGTCGCCCATGGCGAGCGCCTGGCTGAGCAAGTCGACCACCACAGTCGCGCCCTGCAGGAGCTCCGGGGCGAGTTCGCTCTTGTCCGGGCTGTCGGCTCCGACCGCAGCGACGAAGGTTCCGGGCGCCACGTGCTCGGGGCGCAGGAACGGCGTGCGCGCGGTCGTGCAGGTGACGATGACGTCGGCGCCGCGGGTCGCCTGCGCCAGGTCCCCGGTGGGTTCCAGCATCACGCCAACGTCGGCGGCGGCCCTCGCCACCACGCGGGCGCGGCGCAGGTCCTGGTCCCAAGCGCAGCCGGCGGCCAGCGGCAGGATGTCGGCCAGCGCCCTCAGCTGCGGCAGAGCCTGGGCTCCGCAGCCCAGGACCGCGATCCGCCGCGAGCTCGGCCGCGCCAGACGGCTCGCCGCCACCGCGCTAGCTGCGGCGGTGCGTTGCAGGGTGATCTCGATGGAGTCCATCAGCGCCAGCACCCGCCCGTCCTCACCGTCGCAGAGCACGATGGCGCCCTGGATGGTCGGCCGTCCATTGCGCGCCGGATTTCCCGGGAAGTTGCCGTTGACCTTGATGGCCACGTAGGCGCGGCCCGAGCGGCCCACCGCGCCGGCCGGAAAGCCCGCGCCCTTGACGTGGAAGCCGCCGTCGGGCCCGGCGATGTGCATCGGCGCGGGCGCCGCGCCCAGGCCGTCGGCGGCGGCCCTGAACGCCGCCTCCACCGCTTGGCGGTAATCGCGTGGGGTCATCAGCCCGGCGATCGCCTCGCCGGTGAGCACGAGCGTCGAAGTGTCGAGGGTCCGGCCGTCCATGTCGCCTCCCCGCGCAGACGCGCGCCGAGGCAGAGCTTGGACGACATCGTCTGGCGGGGAGTCTGCGGGTCCCCGTGGATGGCGAACCTAGGCCGTGGGCCACCACGCTGGCAAGCGGGCGCCGCCCCGCCCTGTTCAGGCCGCGCTCGCTCGGCGGAACGCCTCGTTGGCGCGGCCCCAGGAAATCACCTTCATCACCGCGTCGACGTAGGCCGCGGCCTTGGCGCCGTAGTCCATGTGGTAGGCGTGCTCGTACATGTCGAGCGCCAGGAGCGGCGTGCCGCCCGCCAGCGTCTGGGTGTGGTCGGACGCCCAGGTGTTGACCAGCCGCCGGTCGTGCGGGCTCCAGGTCAGCAGCACCCAGCCCGAGCCGCCGCCCAGCGCCTTACCGACGCCGGCGAACTCCGCCGCCCACTTGGCCATGCCGCCGAAGTCGCGTTCGATCGCCTGGCCGAGCGGCGCGCTCGGCGCGACCCCGCCCGCGAGGCCGGCGAAGTAGACCTCGTGCAGGATCATCGAATTCCAGGCGAGCAGCTCCTCGCGCTTGAGCCCGTTGATCTGGAACCCCGGCGCCGTGGCGGGATCCAGCTTGGCGAACTCTGCGCGGATCGCCCCGATCCGCCGCACGGCGCCTGCGTAGTTGTTGTCGTGGTGGCTGGTGAGCAGCTTCTCCGAGAGGCCCGGCACGGACTTGGGGTCGAACGGCAGCGGCTGCGGCGCAAACCCGCCCGCCGCCGGAGTCGGCGCCGGCTGGGCCTCGGCCGAGGCCGCCGCGGCGGCGCCGGCCAGCGCCATTCCGCCGAGCAGCAGGCGGCGGTCGATCTTCGATGTCGGCATAGATCCCTTCCTAAGCGGCCGCCCTTAAGCCTTGGCTGTGCGCAGCGTCCGGGCGGCGAGCCGTGCGTGCGTGGTCCTGGCCAGTTCCTCCGGAGCTTCCTCCGGGATCGGGAACACGGAACTGACATTGATCTCGCAAAGCACGTAGCTGTCATCCCCTTCCGCGGTTTTCGGCCCCAGCAGGAAGTCGGCGTCCCAGATCACCGGCAGAACGTCGGGGTCGATCGCCAGCAGCCGGCAGAGGCCGGGCGCCCAGTCGCGCTCCATCAGCGCCCGCAGGCGCTGGAAGCGCGGATCGGCCGGGCCGGAATAGAGCCGCGGGCTTGCCGCTCCATCCTCCGGTTCGGCCAGGGCGCGGACATACTGATGGCCGAAGCCCGCCACCCGCTCGCCCGACATGTAGCAGCGGACCATCCCCTCCAGGTGCCGCGGCTGGAACGGCTGATCCACGAGCCCGCCGCCGCCTACGAAGTCCGCCGCGCGCTCGGCCATGAACGCGGCCAGTGGGAGCGTGCGCGGCTCGCCGCCGCTCCTCGCCTCGCGGACCCGCACCTGGTCGCCGTCCGCCCGCTCGACCTTCCAGACGCCAATGCCGCCGTTGCCGCGGTTCTGCTTCAGGACGCGTGGCCCTTCGGACAGCCGCGCCGGGAACTCGTCCGCGAACGCTTCAGGGCGCTCGTAGAAGGCGGTATCCGAGCCCCAGCCCAGCGATCGCGTCCGGTGCAGGACCGCCTTGACTCCCATCTTCGCCGTCACGTCCGGATGGGTGCTGACGAAGACGCCGGCCGCCGCCACCTCGCGCAGCAGGCCGTCGAGGTCGCCCCGACGCTCGCCGCCCCGGGTGGAGATCGGGTCGACCCAGACCAGGACGCCGTCCGCCGCCTGCAGCTGGTCGCGGACTTCGGGGGTGAGCGCCTCGTTCCAGACCGCCGGCTCGGCCTCGATGCCATGCCGCTTGAGCGCGGCGAAGATCGCCGAGAGCCGGTTGGCCGCGGCGGTCGCCTCGCGCCGCGCCTGGGCGTCGCCGCGCCAGACCACGGCGACCTTGAAGGGACGCGGCCCACTCATTCCGCCGCTTCCCGGAACGAGGCCTCGCCCGACGGCGTGTCGCTGCGCGGCATGCGGAACGGCAGGGCCAGCAGCCCGCCGGTCGTCTGCCGCGCGTCCGCGTCGAAGCCGTCGAGGCCGTAGACGATCGCGCGACCCTGCACGGACGGCGTGAAGCTGCCGAAGAACCGATCCCACAGCGAAAGGATGTTTCCGTAGTTGCGGTCGGTCAGGGCCGCGTCGCGCGAATGGTGGACCTTGTGCATGTTGGGGCTGGAGAAGACCCAGGCGACGGCCGTGTCCAGCCATTGCGGCAGGCGCAGGTTGGCGTGCTCGGTCAGACCGTGCAGGGCCGACCACAAGCGGTAGAGGGCGAAACCCGCCGGCGGGACGCCGAAGCCGAAGGCGAACGTAGCCAGGAACGCATAGCGGATCAGGCTCTCGCCCGGGTGCTGGCGGATGGTGGTGGTCACGTCGACGATCGGGTCCGAGTGATGCACCGCATGGAAGCGCCAGAGCGCCGGGACCTTGTGCATGGTCACGTGGGTCACATACCAGGCGAGGTCGAGGACGAGGACGCCGGCCAGCATGGCGGCCGTCGGCAGGAGGGCGGCGTTGAACAGGCCCAGGTGGTGCGCCTGCTGCCAGGTCAAGACGATCAGGATGGGGATGTTCAGCAGCAGGTTGCTGGCGAAGGTGATGAAGGTCAGCGCCAGGTTGGGGAGCACATGGCGGCGGCTCCAGGCGTTCCGCGCTCGCAGCGGGATCAGCGCCTCGACGAGCGCCAGGCAGGCCATGGCGGCGAACAGCACGCCCCCGGTCTGCAGGCTTGTGATGTAGTTCATGGTCGGCAGCTCCGTAGGCTCTGCGGAGGCGGCCTGACGCGAGCGCCATCCCGCCCTCGAAGAGGACAGGGCAGCGCTTGGACGATGAGACGTCTAAGGAAAGCCGGGCGTCTGCCGAAGGCCCGACAGAACCGAGTTATGCAGCACGTCGGCCGCTGTCAAGGTTGCGGAATGCGGGTTGAAAACCCGCGAGCGGACGAGCCGGCGGCGCGCAACTACTTCTTCGCCTTGCCGGCCGCCTCGAGGTCCTTGTCGATATCGTGCTTGTAGAGGCTGTCCTTCGGGCGGGGGATGTACCTGCCGTGGCAGGCGTAGCAGGCGTCGTACATGGCGCTGCCGGCGTCGAAGGTCTTGTCGTGGTTGCGGGCCTGCGCCGCGGCCATGCCGGCCAGGCCCGCCTTGGTCAGCTGCACGGCGTATTTCATCCAGGGGCCGTCAGGGTCGCGGGCGCGGCCTTCCATCTGCAGCAGGTTGCCGGCCTCGACCAGCTGGGCGGCGCTGTCCAGCGACAGCTTCCAGTTGGCTTCGTCGGTGGGCGTGCGGTCATTGGCGCCCTTCTCGTCGTCGACCACGCCGGAATGCGCCCAGAAAGTCTCCGCCGCCGGGTTGACGATGTGGGCCATGACCTCCTTGGTCGAGAGCAGGGTGCGCCCCGGCGCGGCGATCGG
The DNA here is from genome assembly GCA_045802455.1 of Phenylobacterium sp. GTDB lineage: Bacteria > Pseudomonadota > Alphaproteobacteria > Caulobacterales > Caulobacteraceae > Phenylobacterium. Next base: position 7,399 of record JBJMQX010000140.1, read on the forward strand.
CGCAAGCGACGGGGCGGCCGGTTTCGACGCACCTGCTGAGGGCGCAGGCTTGGCCGATGTCTGGGCCGGCGTCTGGGCCAGAGCCGGCAGGGCGCAGACGAGGATGAGGCCGGTGATCGGAAGCAGGCGACGCATGGAATCCCCCAGGGTTCGCGAACACCTTAGCCGGGCTCGCGGCGGCGGGAAGCCCCGACCGGCGGGCGAGACGCCCTGGTGTCAGTCTGGGACGTGGCTGGAGAACGGCGCGTCGGCGGCCGGCGGCGGCGGCGGCTTGTAGGCCGGCTGCGGCGGCGGCGCGGGCTCGGGCGGCGGCAGGGCGGTCGCCGGCGCGGCGAGCTCCGGCGCGGGTGACGGCGCGATGGCGGCCGGGGCCAGG
>JBJMQX010000141.1:0-36485 GCA_045802455.1 Phenylobacterium sp.
CTTCGAGTTCACCGTCTGCAGACCCATGCGCTTCTTGTGCTGGGTGGAGACGACGATTTTCAGGATCTCGACCGGGCGGCCGTCCTCGTAGCGGATGGTCACCTGGCTCTTGGCGTCGGGCTCCAGCACCGGGCACTCGCCCGAGTGGCGGACCTCCGCCAGCTTCTTCAGGATCTCGTGGCTGTACTGCAGCGTGGCCGGCATCAGGGCCGGGGTCTCGTCGCAGGCGTAGCCGAACATGATGCCCTGGTCGCCGGCGCCCTCGTCCTTCTTGTCGGAGGCGTCGACCCCCTGGGCGATGTGGGCCGACTGCGGATGCAGGTGGCAGGCGTACTTCGCCTTCGCCCAGTGGAAGCCCTTCTGCTCGTAGCCGATGTCCTTGATCGCTTGGCGAACCTTGGGCTCGAGGCTCCTCACGATCTCTTTCGTGAGCGCCTTGTTCTCGGCCTTGGAGCCGCCGGGACGGCCGGCGCGGACTTCGCCGGCCAGCACGATGCGGTTGGTGGTCACCAGGGTCTCGCAGGCGACGCGCGCCTCCGGCTCGACACTCAGGAAGGCGTCCACGACGGTGTCGGAGATGCGGTCCGCGACCTTGTCCGGGTGGCCTTCGGAGACGCTCTCCGAGGTGAAGATGTAGTTTGAACGGCTCAAGGCGCTCTGGCTCCGGGAGGGCTGGGCGACGGCGCGCCTGCGCCGGCCCCCTTAAGAAAGGCCGAAACCTATAAAGATGTCCTTATGTCCCCTCAAGCGCGTAGTCGTCCCGCTTGGTTAAGGCCGAGCCGGGCTGTCCGGCCGCGCGATTCAGGTTTCGGGCGCGTCCGGCTCGCCGGCCAGGGCGCGGACCAGGTCGAGGATGCGCCGGCGCACCCGTCCGCGGGGAATCTGCGGGAAGATCGACGCCAGCTCGATGCCCTCGGGCGTCATGAGGAAGGCCTGGACCGCATCGCGCGGTGCGTCCTCGCCGACCGGGGCGTTGAAGTCGGACAGCCCCTCGTAGAAGTAGCCGATGGTGGTGGAGAGCGCCCGCGACATCTCCCACAGCTTAGAGGCGCTCACCCGGTTGGCCGCACGCTCGTATTTCTGCACCTGCTGGAACGTCAGCCCGATGGCCTCGGCGAGCTTTTCCTGGCTGATGCCGAGCTCCTTGCGCCGCAGGCGGATGCGTAGGCCCACATGGCGGTCGACCGGATTTGGCGCCCGTTCCGGATCGTCGGATTTTTCCATGCGGCTCCCTTGTCGAGCCGCCAAAGAATTCGAAATCAACTGGCGCGGCCGTCGAATTGTTTAGCTCGCTGAACACGATACGCTGCGCCGATCAAGGCAGACAATATGAGCATCCCCGCAAAATAGAGGTCGCCGGCCCGATAAAACGGCGTCGGCTGCAACGCAGGCGGGAGAGCTGCGTCAACTATACCTATGGCGCCTAAACCCAGGCGTGCGCCCGGCGCAATTCGCCCGTAGGCGTCGATTACTGCGGAGACCCCGGTCGGCGTGACGCGGACGATCGGCAAACCTTCCTCGATGGCGCGGTAACTGGCGATGTTCAGGTGCTGCAGCGGCCCGCTGGTCACCCCGAACCAGGCGTCGTTGGAGACATTCAGGATCCAACCCGGCCGCAGGACGGCGCGCTCGGCCGCCTCGCGGGTGAAGCCCGGGAACAGCGCTTCGTAGCAGATCAGCACCTGGACCGGCGGGACGCCCCAGGGCGCGACCGGCTTCGGGTCGGGGCCTGCGGTGAAATCGTCCGGCATGTGCACCAGGCTGCGGAAGCCCACCTGGCCGGCAAGCTCGCCCAGCGGCATGTACTCGCCGAACGGCACCAGCCGGTGCTTGTCGTAGACCGCGGTGACGCGCATCCCGTCGGCCTCGCGGCGGAAGGCGACGAGGCTGTTGAAATAGCGGACGCCGCCGGCGCCGGCTTCGGCGCGGTTCGCCCCCATCATCAGCGTCTGGCCCGGCTCCACGGCATCGCGCAGGCGCGTGGCGTAGGGCGAACCCGGCGCGATCAGCTCGTCGATGACGGCGGGCAATGCCCCCTCGGGCCAGATGACGATGGCTGGCGTGACCGCTGCGGGGCGATGGCTGAGCTCGGCGTAGGTGTCCACGATCGAGCTCAGGTTCTCGGCCTTCCATTTCACCTTCTGATCGATGTTGGCCTGCACGACGCGGATCACCGGCGCGGCCGCCGGCGTCCGGGCGGCGTGCTCCAGCCGCCCCGCTCCGAAGGCGTAGAGGCTGGCCAGCACCGCCGCGGCCAGCGCCAGGGTCACCGCCTTGGCCCGGCGGCCCCCCGGGAGGACCACCACCGCGGGGGCGGAGGCGACCAGCAGCGTTATCCAGGTCAGTCCGTAGGCGCCCACTACGGAGGCGGACTGCGAAGGCGCGGAGCCGGCTTTCCAGGTTTCGCCCACCAGGTCCCAGGGAAAGCCTGTGAGGACGTGGCCGCGCAGCCACTCGACGCCGGCGAAGGCGGCCGCGAACACCACCGGCGCAGCCCAGCCGCGCACCTTCGCGGCGCGGAACGCCAGCGCGCCCGCGCCCCAGAACAGCGCCAGGCCGCCCGCCATCAGCACCAGGGCTATGGGCGCCATCCAGCCCTGCTCCTTGGCGTTGACCATGAAGGGCTCGGTGATCCAATGCGTCCCGACCGCGAAATAGCCGAGGCCCGCCAGCCAGCCGCGGAAGAACGCAGACCGCAGCGGCCGTTCGCCTGCGGTGTCGATCAACGCCAGCAGGAGCGCGTAGCCGAGGATCCCGGGCAGCAGCCCGAACGGCGGATGGGCGAGCCCGGCCGCGAGCCCCGCGGCGAGCGCCAGGCCGCGAGCGATCCAGCCCTGCCGCCAGCTCATGCTCAGTCCGCCAGCGACGGGGCGGGCGGCGGCGGGGGCGGCGCCCGGCGGACGCGGACACGCTTGACTCGGCGCGGGTCGGCCGAGAGCACCTCGATGACGAAGCCGCCCGGATGGTCGACCACCTCGCGCCGCTGCGGCACGTGCCCGGCGAGCGCATTCACGAGGCCCGCGACCGTATCGATTTCCTCGTCGAGGTCGGGCGGCGCGAGGTCGACGCCGTCGCCCAGCGCGGCTTCGAGGTCCTCCAGCGGCGCGCGCGCGTCGACGATCCAGCCGTCGCCGTCGAGGGAGATCGCCTCGCCGTCGCCCTCCGCCTCGTCGTGTTCGTCGGCGATGTCCCCGACCAGGGTCTCCAGCAGGTCCTCGAGGGTGACCAGGCCATCGACCCCGCCGAACTCGTCGATGACCAGCGCCATGTGAATGTGGTCCGCCCGCATCTGGGCCAGCAGCTCCGAGGCGCGCATCGAGCCCGGCACATAGAGCAGGGGCCGCAGGATGTGGCGCCGGGAGGCGAGCACCTGATCCGCCGGGCTCGGCCGCCGCCCCTTGCGGGCCATCAGCTTGAAGACGTCCTTGACGTGGACGACGCCCACCGGCTCGTCGAGCGTCTCCTTGTAGACCGGCATGCGGCTGTGCTCGGCCTCGACGAAGCGGGCGGTGAGCTCGGCGAAGGTGCAGGCGCGCGAGATGGCCACGATGTCGGCCCGCGGCTTCATCACGTCCTCGACACGCAGGTCCTGGAAGGCCCTGGCCTGGGAGACGAGTTGCCCGGTGGCCGCGGTCGGCGGCTCCGCGGCGGCTTCCGGCTCGGCGGGCGAGCGGCGCCAGCGGTCGAACAGGGAGAGCATGCCGCGCGGCTTGGACTGCGGTTCGCGCGGCGCAGGATCAGGGTCGGCCATCGTTTCCCTCACCGGCCGAGTAGGGATCGGGGATCCCGAGCCCGGCCAGCACGACCCGCTCCAGCCCCTCCATCGCGTGGGCCTCGGCGTCGGTCATATGGTCATATCCTAGAAGGTGCAGCACCCCATGCGCCACCAGATGCTGCAAGTGGTGGGCGAGCGGCTTGCCCTGTTCGGCGGCCTCGCGGGCGCAGGTCTCGAACGCCAGCGCCACGTCCCCCAGGAAGCGCTCGGGGTTGGTCGGCGCCGGGAAGGCCAGGACGTTGGTGGGCTTGTCCTGGTCGCGGAACCGGGCGTTGAGCGCCTGGACCGCGAGGTCGCTGGTGAGCAGCAGGCTGAGCCCCTCCCCGTCCGCGCCCTCCGACGCGAGCGCCGCCTCGGCAGCCCGGCGCACCAGGGCCTCGGCGTCGGGCGCCGCCGCGGTCCAAGCCGCGTCCTCGATCTCGACGTCGATCAAATGGAGCGGCCCGCCTTCGCCGCGTCGGCGTCGTAGGCGCGCACGATCCGCTCGACCAGCGGATGGCGGACCACGTCCTCGGCCGAGAAGCGCACCACCCCGATGCCCTTGACGCCCTCCAGCAGGCCGACGGCGTGCGCCAGGCCGGAGTCGCGGACGTTGACGAGGTCGATCTGCGTCGGGTCGCCGGTGACCACCATGCGGGCGCCTTCGCCTAAGCGGGTCAGCACCATCTTCATCTGCAGCCGGGTGGCGTTCTGGGCCTCGTCGACGATGACGAAGGCGTGGGCGAGCGTGCGGCCGCGCAGGAAGGCGATCGGCGCGACCTCGATCTCGCCCTTCTCGCGGCGGCGGCGCAGCTGCTCGGCGCCGAGGATCTCGGTCAAGGCCTCCCAGACCGGCGCCATGTAGGGATCGACCTTCTCGGTGAGGTCGCCGGGCAGGAAGCCCAGCCGCTCGCCGGCCTCGACCGCGGGCCGCGAGACGATCAGCCGGTCGACCTCGCCGCGCAGCAGCAGGCCGGCGCCATGCGCCACGGCGAGAAAGGTCTTGCCGGTCCCGGCGGGACCCAGGCCGAACACCAGCTCGCAACTGGAGAGCGCCTGCAGGTACTGCGCCTGGGTGGCGGTCTTCGGCGCGACTTGTCCGCGGCGGCCGACCGGCAGCGCGCCGGGCCCGGCCTGGCCGGAGCGGGCATTGCCGATCGCCACGCGGACGTCCGCCTCGCCGATCTCCAGGCCCTGGTCGGCCCGGTCGGCGATCGCCTGCACGGCTTTCTTCGCCTGGCCGCGGGACTTGGCGTCGCCGCTCAGCGACACCCCGCCGCCGGGCGTCTCGACCAGCACCCCGAACGCGTCCTCGATGAGCGCGGCGTGGCGCGAATTCGGCCCGGCCACGGCGCGCACGGCCCCATCCGAAAGCGTGATGAATTCGGGCGCGCGGCTCAAATCGCCATCTCTTTGGCGGACTCCATCTCGCGGGCGAGCACGCCGGCCAGGCTGTTCTTCGCGGCGTCCTCGATCCTGACCGGAACGATCTGGCCGATCAGGCGATCCGGCGCGGTGGCGTGCACCGCCTGCAGATACGGGCTGCGGCCGATCAGCTGGCCCTCGTGGCGGCCGCGCTTCTCGAACAGCACCGGCAGGGTGCGGCCGGCCTGGGCGGCGTTGAACGTCCGCTGCTGCTCGTCGAGCAGGGCCTGCAGGCGGGCGAGCCGCTCCTCCTTGACCGCCTCGGCGACCTGGCCCGGCATGGCGGCCGCCGGCGTGCCGGGGCGGCGCGAGTATTTGAACGAGAACGCGCTGGCGTAGCCCACCTCGCGCACCAGCGAGAGCGTCGCCTCGAAATCCGCCTCGCGCTCGCCGGGGAAGCCCACGATGAAGTCGCCGGAGATGGCGATGTCCGGCCGCGCGGCGCGGATGCGCTCGATCACGCGGACATAGCTTTCGGCGGTGTGGGCGCGGTTCATCGCCTTCAGCACCTTGTCGGAGCCGGCCTGCACCGGCAGGTGCAGGTAGGGCATCAGGGCCGCGACCTCCGCGTGGGCCGCGATCAGGGCGTCGTCCATGTCGCGCGGGTGGCTGGTGGTGTAGCGGATGCGGTCGAGGCCGGGGATTTTCGCCAGCCGGCGGATCAGCGCCGCCAGCCCGCCCTCGCCCGCATAGGCGTTGACGTTCTGGCCCAGGAGGGTGACCTCGCGCACGCCCTGTTCCGCCAGCGCCCGGGCCTCGGCCTCGATGGCCGCCGGATCGCGCGACCACTCGCCGCCGCGCGTGTAGGGCACCACGCAGAAGGTGCAGAACTTGTCGCAGCCCTCCTGCACGGTCAGGAAGGCGGTGACGCCGGCGGGCTTGCGGCCGGCGGGCGCGAGCGCGTCGAACTTCTCGTCCGGTGCGAAGTCGGCGGCCAGCCGCTCGCCGCGCGCGCGATGGGTCCGGGCGATCAGCTCGGGCAGCTGGTGGTAGGCCTGGGGTCCGACGACGACGTCCACGGCAGGTTGCCGGCGCATGATCTCCTCGCCCTCGGCCTGGGCGACGCAGCCGGCGACGGCGATAGTCATCGAGGCGCCGTCCGCCTCACGCGCCTGTTTCAGCCGCTTGATCTGGCCGAGCTCGGAATAGACCTTCTCGGTGGCCTTCTCGCGGATGTGGCAGGTGTTCAGCACCACCAGGTCCGCGCCCTCGGGCGTGTCGGTCACGGCGTAGCCCAGCGGCGCCAGCACGTCGGCCATCCGCTCGCTGTCGTAGACGTTCATCTGACAGCCGTAGGTCTTGATGTAGAGGCGCTTGGGCTGCGCGGTCTCGGACATGGCGGGCGTTATGGGGGCCGCCAGTAGCTCACGCAAGTTCCCCAAGGCCGTCATCCCGGGGTCTGCCGCAGGTTGATCCGGGGGATGATGGAGCTATTTGTCGTCCAGGGGCATGCCGTAGAGCTCGAGGCGGTGGTCGACCAAGCGGTAGCCGAGCTTGCGGGCGATGGCTTCCTGCAGCGCCTCGATCTCCTCGTCGACGAACTCCACGACCTTGCCGCTCTTCATGTCGATCAGGTGGTCGTGGTGCGTCTCGGGATGCTCCTCGTAGCGGGAGCGGCCGTCCCGGAAGTCATGACGGGTGATAATCCCGGCCTCGTCGAAGAGGCGCACGGTGCGATAGACGGTGGCGATGGAGATGTGCGGGTCGATGGCGTGGGCGCGGCGATGCAGCTCCTCGACGTCCGGGTGGTCATGAGCCTCGGAGAGCACGCGGGCGATCACCCGGCGCTGCTCCGTCATGCGCATGCCCTTCTCGACGCAGAGCTTCTCGATCCGATCCGGCACGCCGGCCATCCCCATCTCCTGGCTCACGAAGGATAAGGGCGAGCCGCGGCGAGGTCGAGGCGCATGACCAGAGCGTCCATGAAGCCCGCCTCTCCCCGGTCATAGTAGCCCTTGCGGAGCCCCGCGCGGATGAAGCCCAGCCGCTCGTAGAGCGCGATCGCGGCGCCATTGTCCACCGCCACCTCCAGGAAGGTCTGGGTCGCGCCGAGCTCGCGGGCCACGGGCAGCGCCGTCGCCAGCAGGGCGCTGGCGACGCCGCGGCGCCGGGCGGCGGGCGTGACCCCCAGGGTCAGCACCTCCATCTCGCCGGCCGCCACGCGGCAGAGGATGACGCCCATTGCGCCCGCGCCCTCGGCCAGGAAGCCGAAGATGCCCTCGCCATCCAGCAGGTCCTCGAACTCGTCCTCGCGCCACGACTTCGCGTCGAACGCCTGCGCGTGCGCGGCGGCCATGGCGTGGCATTCGGCGGCGGTCGCGCGGACGAGCCTCATGCCGGCAGCTTGGCGTCCGGGGCGCGCAGATAGAGCGGCTTCAAGGGGGCAGGCTCGCGCGCGGCGGCCAGGCGGGCCACGTCCCGGGCGTCCGCGCCGGGCGCTTCAACGACTTGGGCGGAGGGGCTGAAGCCGGCCAGCAAGGACGCGCCCGAACCGACCAGGGTGAAGGGACGTCCCATCGCGAGCTCGGCGATCCGGGCCGCGGCGGTCTCGGCGGTCACGGCGTCCGGCGCCATCAGGGCGCGGCCGTCCTCGAACGCCTGCAGATAGAGCTGGCCGCGTCGCGCATCGACGGCCGGGAAGACCAGGCCGGATCGGCTGGCGGCCATCGCCTCCAGCGTGCCGATGCCGACCGCCGGGCGGTCCAGCGCGAGCGCCAGGCCCTTGGCGAAGGCGATGCCGACCCGCAGGCCGGTGAAAGAGCCGGGGCCGACGGTGACCCCGATACGGTCGAGGCGTTCGAAGGGGAGGCCCGCGTCGGCCATCACCTCGCGCGTCATGGGCGCGAGCCGCTCCTGGTGGCCGCGGGCCATTTCCTCGCGCGCATGGCCCAGCACGCGCCCGTCTTCCATGACGGCGACCGAGCAGGCGGCAAGGCAGGTGTCGAGGCCGAGGACTAACATCAGGGGCTGATAACAGACCGGTCCCGGCTCGGCCTACGGGCTTCGCCCTCCGTTGGCCGGGATGACGGCTTTCAAAGCGTTTGCTCGACCCGCGTCACTTCGGGAACGTAGTGCTTGAGCATGTTCTCGACGCCGGCTTTCAGCGTGGCGGTCGAGGACGGGCAGCCGGAGCAGGCGCCGCGCATGTTCAGCCAGACGACGCCGGTCTGCTCGTCGAAGCGCGAGAACAGGATATCGCCGCCGTCCTGCGCCACGGCCGGACGGATGCGGGTGTCGAGCAGGTCCTTGATCTCGGCCACGATCTGGGCCGTCTCGCCTTCGTAGTGGCCTTCGTCATGCCCGCCGGCCGCGTCGCTCTCGCCCGCGGCGAACAGCGGCTGGCCGGAGGTGTAGTGGTCCATGATGGCGGCCAGGATCGGGGCCTTCAGATAGCTCCAGTCGCGGTCCTCGGCCTTGCCGACGGTCAGGAAGTCCGGCCCGAAGAACACCCGCTCGACGCCCTCGATGGCGAACAGCTCCGCGGCCAGCGGCGATACGGCGGCGTCCGCGACCTCGCGGAAGTCGCGCGTGCCCTCGCCCATCACGTCGCGGCCGGGCAGGAACTTCAGGACCTCGGGGTTCGGGGTCGGTTCGGTCTGGATGAACATGCGCCAGATGTGGCGCCGCGGCAGCGCCTGCGCAAGCTAGGCCAGGTCCGCCACCTCTGCGTCGGTGAGGTCGCCCGGCACCAGGGTCACGGGCACCTTGCGGTCGCCCCAGCGGACGCCCTCCTTGGCCAGGGAGGCGATCAGCGGGCCGGGGCCACGGCTTCCGATGGCCGCCGCCAGCACCAGGATCTTGATGTCCGGATCCTGGCTGATCACCTGGCGCAGGCCGGCGCGGACGTTCTCCGCATCGACGATCAGGTACTCCGGCGGATAGCCGGTCTCGGCCTGGACGAACTCCGCCGACTGCTGGAGCACGGCCTCGGCCTCGTCGCGCAGCTGGCGCTCGATCTCCTCGCGCACGCCGCTCCAGTGCTCGAAGACCGCGGGCTCGATGACCCGCAGGATCGCCACGTGGCCGCTGGTGGAGCGCGCCCGGCGGCAGGCGAACTTGAGGGCCGCCTGGTACTCCGGCGTGTCGTCGGCCACGACCAGGAACTTGCGCTGGCTCATGGCCGGACGGGGCCACAAGGCCCGCCGCGGCGCAAGGGGGTCAGCCGGCCCAGAAGCCGACGATCTTCTTGACCTCGGCGATGGTCGGGGCGGCTTCGTCCCGGCAGCGTTCTGCGCCGGAGGCGAGGATGCGATCGATCTCGGCGGGGTCGGCCAGCAGGCGTCGCATCTTCTCGCCGATCGGCCCCATCACCGAGACCGCGAGGTCGGCGAGCCTGGGCTTGAACGCCCCAAAGCCGTGGCCGGCGAACTCGTCCAGCACCGCCTGGGGTGTGGTTCCGGCGAGCGCCGCGTAGATGCCCACCAGGTTCTCGGCCTCGGGCCGCGCCTTCAGCCCGTCGATCGCTTGAGGCAGCGGGTCGGCGTCGGTGCGCGCCTTGCGGATCTTCTGCGAGATGTCGTCCGCGTTGTCCGTCAGGTTGATCCGCGAATAGTCGGAAGGGTCGGACTTCGACATCTTCGCGCGGCCATCGCGCAGGGACATGATCCGCGCGCCCGGTCCCTGGACCATCGCCTCCGGCAGGGGAAAGAAGCCCGGGACGTCGAAGTCGTGGTTGAACTTTGCGGCGATGTCGCGGGTGAGCTCGATGTGCTGCTTCTGGTCCTCGCCGACCGGCACGTGGGTCGCCTTGTAGAGCAGGATGTCGGCCGCCTGGAGCACCGGATAGGTGTAGAGGCCGACGCTGGACCGCTCCTTGTGCTTGCCGGACTTCTCCTTGAACTGGGTCATGCGGTCGAGCCAGCCGAGGCGCGCCACGCACTGCAGGATCCAGGCGAGCTCGGTGTGCTGCGGCACGGACGACTGGGCGAAAATGGTCGCGATCTTCGGGTCGACGCCGGCGGCGAGGTAGGCGGCGGCGATCTCGCGGGTCTGGGCGGTCAGGGCCTTGGGGTCCTGCCAGACGGTGATCGCGTGGGAATCGACGACGCAGAAGATGCAATCGGTCTCGTGCTGCATGCGCACGAACTTCACGAGCGCGCCCAGGTAGTTGCCCAGGTGAAGCGCGCCGGAGGGCTGCACGCCGGAGAACACGCGCTTGGGGCCCGTGAATTGGGCCGGGGCTTCGTCGGTCATGGGATCAGGCTTCTCAGGGAATGCGGGTGCGGACGCAAGGTCCGGGCGAACGGCGGGTCAGCCGCGGCGCCATCGCCAGATGAGTTGGGCCCGAGTGCTCATGGGGCGCGCAATAGGCCGCGCGCGCACCTACGGCAAGCCTGAGGCCACGGGACCGGGTTCGCCACGGCGGCGATTGAGGGCCGCGCGCGCCTCGGCCGGGGTCACGCCGCCGAACGCGAACAGCAGGGCCGGATAGAGCGCCGCCCCGGCCGCAGCGACCAGCAGGACCGTGACCTCCTTGGCGTAGTGGAAGCCGGTCAGCGGCGCCTCCAGTAGCGGACGGAAGTGCGACGCGACGGCGAGGATGACGCCCAGCGCCAGGCAGGCCAGGCTCACGCGGACGATCTTGCCGGTGGCGCGCGCCGAGGGCCGCCAGATGTCGTCGCGCCAGAGTCTGACGACCATCTGGATCACGGTGATCCAGGAGGCCGCCGCCGTCGCCACCGCGATCCCCGGGAAGCCGATGGTGAAGAACAGGCCCACGCCCAGGCCGATGTTCACCGCCACCGAGATCAACGAGTAGTTCATCGGCCGGCGCGTATCGCCGCGGGCGAAGAACGCCGGCTGCAGGATCTTGATCAGCACGAAGGCCGGCAGGCCCCAGCCGTAGTGGAACAGCAGCGCCGCGGAGGACGCCGCGTCCTTGGACGTGAACTCGCCGCGCGCGAAGAGGCCGTCGACGAGATAGCCCGGCATGGCCATCAGGGCCGCGGCCGCCGGCAGGCAGAGCGCCAGGCCGAACACTACCGCCTGGTCCATCGCGCCAACCGCGTCGTCGTGGTCCTTCTTCTGCAGCGCCGTGGAGAGCCGGGGCAGCAGCGCCACGCCGATCGCCACGCCGACCAGGCTGAGCGGCAGCTGGTAGAAGCGCTCGGCGATGTTCAGCCAGACCCGCATGCCGGCCACCTGGCTCGCCAGCATGGCCGAGATGAAGAGGTTGATCTGGGTGGCGCTCGACGCGATCACCCCCGGCACCATGCGGCGCAGCAGCGCGCGGATCTCGGGTGTCAGCTTCAGATGGCGCGGATGGACGCGGGCGCCCGTGCGGTGTGCGCCCCACCAGCAGAGCGCGGCTTGGCTGACGCCGGCGACGATCACCCCCACCGAGGCCGCATAGGCCGCTCGCGTCGGATCGTGCTGCGGCAGCACGGCCACCAGCATCACCACGTTCAGCAGCGTCGGATAGAGGCCATAGACGATGAACCGCCCGCGCGCCTGCAGGACGCCGGCGAACAGCGAGGCGATCACCACCGCCGGCAGATACGGCATGGTGATCTGGGTAAGGATCACCGCCAGCTTGAACTTCGCCGGGTTGGCCAGGAACCCGTAGCTGTAGACCCGCATGATCCAGGGCATGGCGAACTGGCAGACCACGGTGATCGCGACGGTCAGCGCCGCCATGGTGGCCAGCGCATCCGCGGCGAAGCGGTCGGCCGCCTCCTTGCCCTCGGCGACGACGCGCCGTGAATAGTCCGGCACGAAGGCCGCGGCGAAGGCGCCCTCGGCGAACATCCGCCGGAACAGGTTCGGGAAGGTGAGCGCGGTGTAGTAGGCGTCGGCTGCGATGTTGCCGCTGCCGCCCAGCTTGGCGGTGATCACCAGGTCGCGCGCGAGACCCATGAACCGGCTGACGAGCGTGAGCCCGGAATAGATCGCGGACGAGCGCAGCAGGCCGGGAGACCGGGCGGGCGCGGGGGCTGCGGCGGCGGGATCGGCGGTGCGACTCACGACGCCATAACTAGCCTGCGGCGGCCCCTGGTGCGCGGTGCATTTTGGCGCGGGCTACTTCAACACCTTGACCTTGACGTCCCTGAACCAGACGGCGTCGCCGTGGTTCTGCAGCGCGATGTGGCCGGTCTTGCCGGTGGCGAACTGCGGCCACTGCTTGAACTTCGAGGCGGCCACGCGGGCTTTGAAGTCGGCCGAGCCGATGTCGTACTCGACCACCTTCACGCCGTTCAGCCAGTGCTGGACCTTGCCGTGGTCGACGACGATGCGGCCCTGGTTCCATTCGCCTGGGGGCTTGGTCATGTCCTTCGACGGGGCATAGAGCGCGAACAGGCTCGCGGCCTGCTGCGGCGGCGCCTCGCCGTGGGCGTTGTCGAGGACCTGGTACTCGGGCCCGCTCTCGTAGGTCTCGTCGCCCACCTCGATGACGTGGAACATGACCCCGGAGTTGCCCTTGGGCGAGATCTTCCACTGGAAGCTCAGGTCGAAGTTCTCGAACTGGTCCTTGGTGATGATGTCCTTCGACGCCTTCGGGTCGGGCGCCAGCACCCCATCGGCCTTCCAACCCTTGTCGGGCGCTGCGGCCTTGAAGCCGCGCCATCCGGCCAGCGACTTGCCGTCGTAGAGCAGCTTCCAGCCGCCGGCCTTTTCGGCGGCGGTCAGTTCGTTGGGCGCGGCCATGGCGGCTCCGGCGGCGGCGAGGCTGAACGCGAGGGCGAGCGCGAGGTGGCGCATGAGGTCTCCTAGAGGCCGAGCTTTGCGAGTTCGCGCTCGAGGTGCGCCTTGACGTCGTCGGACGGGCCTTCGTCGCGGGTGCGCGGGACGTTGCCGATGTAGCCGATGTCCCGGAAGCCCTCCGGCGTCGTGTAGTAGGCGCCGACCACCAGCGAGCGCAGCTTCCGGAAGAAGGCGCGCTCGGGGCTTGCCGCTCCGGCTTGCGCCAGGGTCAGGACGAGGGCGCTCCGCTCGGCCGCGGCAAGCTCCGCGAAGTCCTTGCCGTGCTCGCGCCGGGCCCGCATCCGCATCCCCTCCAGGCCGTCGAGGATGATGGCCCGGTCCTTCAGCTGGTCCGGATAGGGCGCGCTCACCCACTCGTTGAGGAAGTCCGGCACGCCGAGCCCGCTGGCCGACGGCGCGGTTCCGCTGGCCGGTAGGATCACGTCACTCACCAGGGCCGCGGCCTGCAGCTGGGCGGCGGTCATGATCCGCGGCCAGGGCGCTTTGGCAGGCTTCACGAGGTTCGGATCCGTGCCATAGCCCCTGGGCTTGGCCGAGCCCTTCGGCCGCTCGCCATAGACCACCACGCCGGCGCCGGCCGCGAGCGCCGCCCCGACCACGCCGACCCAGGCCAGCGCCGTCCGGCGGTCGACCTTGGAGACGTAGGCCTCCTCCGGCCCATCGGTGATGACCGGCGTCGGAGCGGCGGCCTTCTTCAGCGGCTGGCTCATAGGGCCCCCTGCTTGGCGAGCGTGGCCAGGTGGTCGGCAGACCGCCAGGCGAGCGCGAGGATGGAGAGCGTCGGGTTCTTGTCGGGGCTAGAGACCAGCACCGCGCCGTCGGTGACGAAGAGGTTCGGGACCGCCCAGCTCTGACCGAAGGAATTCACCACCGAGTCGCGGTCGGAGGCGCCCATGCGTGCGGTGCCGACCTCGTGGATCATTTCGCCGCCCTTGGAGATCGCCTTGCGGCCGTCGCGCTCGACCTTGCCGACGGTCTTGCCGCCCAACATCTCGATCACCTGCGTGAAGGTCTTCACCATGTGGGCGGCCTGGGCGGTCTCGCTCTCGCCCCACTTCCAATGGAAGCGCAGGACGGGAATGCCCCACTTGTCCTTGGCCCCCGGATCGAGCTCGCAGTAGCAGTCGTCGTTGGGGATCATCTCGCCGCGGCCGTCGAAGCCGATCGTCGAGCCGAACCGCTGGCGCAGCCGGTCGCGCAGCTCGTCGCCGACGCTGGCGTCATCCTTGTCCAGCAGGCCCGCCATGCCCATCGACGGCATCCGCCGGCCGCCGTTGATCTCGATGTGGTAGCCGCGCGGGAAGCCCAGTTCCTTCTGCTGCTCATAGCCCCACCAGGGGACGTAGGTGTGCTGGGTGCCCTGGCCGTCGTCGTTCGTGGGCGGCAGGCCCTCCAGCGCCGGGAACTGGCCGGTGACCCCCAGGCCCACGCTGTCCATCAGATAGCGGCCGACCATGCCGTGGGTGTTGGAAAGCCCTTCCGGGAACCGCGCGCTCTTGGAGTTGAGCAGGATGCGCGCCGTCTCGCCCGACCCGGCCGCCAGCACTACCGCCCGCGCCGAGGCCGAGTGGTGCTCGCCCGTCTTGCGGTCGACGAAGCTGACGCCCTTGGCTTTGCCGTCACGGTCGAGCTCGACCTCGTAGACCAGGGCGTCGGTGCGGACCGTGAGGTTGCCGGTCTCCATGGCGGGCGGCAGCAGGACCGTCGTGGACTGAAAATTCGCGCCGATCGCGCAGCCGCGGCCGCAGGGCGTCGCGAAGAGGCAGGTGTTGCGCCCCTCCATCTGGCCGGTGACGACCGCGCCGTGCATCGGGATCACCGGCACGCCCATCTTGCGGAAGGCGCGCTCGTAGAACACCTCGAAGGCGCGCGGCGGGGCGGACTCCATCAGGCAGCCGGCCGGCGAGTCCGGGGTGTTCAGGAGACCCCGCGCCGGCGCGGCGCCGGAGACGCCGATCAGCCGCTCGGTCTTGTCGTACCAGGGCGCCAGCTCGTCGTAGGTGATCGGCCAGTCGTAGCCCAGGCCGTCGCGGCTGCGCGGCTTGAAGTCCAGCGGCCCGAAGCGCAGCGCGATGCGGCCCCAGTGATTGGTGCGCCCGCCCAGCATGCGCGGCCGCCACCAGATGAAGGGCTCCGATCCCTCGGCCACGGTGTAGGGCTCGTTCGGCACCTCCCAGCCACCGTCGACGGTGGCGTCGTAGAAGCCGAAGGGCTTGTCGGGCGTGCTCGCGCCCCGCAACGGCGCCTCGGCGTTGGTGTTGAACATCGGCGTCTCGACCCGGGGGTCGTAGTTCCGCCCGGCTTCCAGGAGCAGCACCTTCATGCCCGAGCGGGTCAGGTGGTAGGCGCTCATCCCGCCGCCCGCGCCGGAGCCGACGATGATCACGTCATAAGGTTCGGCGGCCATGTCAGCCTCCAGTCCGCGCCGGAACCGGCACGTAGGTTTCGAGGGTTGGGTCGGGGAAGCGGACCACCTGGCCGGTCTCGGCGGACTTGTAGAGTCCCATCACGATCTTGGTCACCTCGACGCCGTCCTCGAAGGTCTCGATGGGCGTGCGCCGGTGGCGGAAGCAGTCGACCATGTGCCGGTTCTCGCCGATGTAGCCGTAGGTCCCGGCCTCGTCCTCGACGATGGGCATCTGGCCCTGCTCGGCGTTCTGCTTCTCCACCAGGTCCTCGCCGCCCTCGCCGGTGATGGCGCGCGACAGGAAGACCTTCAGGCTGGGGTTTAGCGAGGAGAACTCCATGGCGTATTCGGGGCCCAGCAGCGCCAGGTCGATGCGCAGGCCGGGACCGACGTAGGACCAGGAGGTCGAGGCCTCGACGATCACCTCGCGGCCCGCCTCGTCCTCCAGGGTGACCGTGGCGCGAGCGAAGTCCTCGACCGGACGGCGGATCATCTCGACGCCCTTGAAGTCGCGGGCCAGGGTCTTGGCATAGCGGTCTTGCGTCCACTTCAGGTGGGCGACCGAGCCCTGCACCGACTTCAGCGTCAGGGTCTCGCGCGCCGCGCCCGGCGCGGTGAGCAGGAAACGGCCGACCTCGACGGAGTGGCACATCATGTCGCTCATCACGCCGCCGCCCTGCTTGTCGCCTTGCCAGAACCAGGGCTCGTGCGGGCCGGAATGTTCCTCGGCGGCGCGGGCGAGATAGGGGCGGCCGGCGAGCGGGGCGGCCCTGCGCCAGATGATCTCCTTGCCGCGCTCCACGGCGCTCGCGAACACCTGGTTCTCCAGATAGCCGTGGGCGAGGCCGGCCTCCTGCGCGAGCGCCAGCACCTCGCGCGCCTCGGCGAGCGTGCGGCCGAGCGGCTTCTCGCAGGCGACGGCGCGCACCTTCGACTTGCCGGCCTTCACCGCGGCGGCAAGCGCCCGCATGACCTCGAGCCGCCGGTCGTTGGGCGCGAGCAGCCAGATCGCGTCGACGTCGTCGGCGGTCAGCAGGCTCTCCAGCGTCGCGTGCGCGCGGCAGGGACCGAGCTCGGCGGCGTTGACGGCCTCGGCGAGCGCATCACGGTTGGCCGCGGTCGGGCTGAAGACACCGGTGATCTGGGCGTGGCGGACGCTCTGGAAGGCCTTGGCGTGGAACCTGGCGATGAAGCCCGAGCCGACGAAGCCGATGCGCAAGGGCGGCGGCGCCTCGCCTGCTTGCGCCATGCCCGTTTCCCCCTCGCGAACCACCGACTCCCGGCGACCTTGGCGCCGGCCATAGGAGAGGTCAAACCTGGTTGGCGGCGCGACGTCCGCAGGTCTGATAGTGAGACGTGCGCTTGGGCGGCATCTGTGTAATCGATAGGCCAAGCGGAGCATTGAGACTCACGCCAGCGGGGGCGACATGACGGTTCAGGTGCGGCTTTTTCTGATGATGGTGCTGCAGCTGGCGGTCTGGGGCGCCTGGGCGCCGAAGCTGTTCCCCTACATGGGCATGCTGCATTTCGCGGCGTGGCAGCAGTCGCTGGTGGGCTCGTGCTGGGGCGTCGCCGCCGTGCTCGGCATCTTCTTCTCGAACCAGTTCGCCGACCGCAGCTTCTCCGCCGAGCGGTTCATGGCCGGCAGCCACCTGATCGGCGGCCTGGCGCTGCTCGCCTGCGCCTTCTTGACCAGCTTCTGGCCGTTCTTTGCGGCCTACCTGGTGTTCAGCCTCGTCTATGTGCCGACGCTGTCGGTCTCCAACGCCATCGCCTTCGCCAACCTGAAGGATGCGGCGAAGGACTTCGGGGCGATCCGCATGGGCGGCACGGTGGGCTGGATCGCGGTCTCGTGGCCATTCATCTTCCTGCTGGGCGCCAAGGCGGGACCGGACCAGGTGCGCTCGATCTTCGTGGTGGCGGCCATCGTCTCTTTCGCGCTCGCCGCCTACAGCCTGAGCCTGCCGCACACCCCGCCGAAGAAGGACGCGGCCGGCGCCGACCCGCTCGCCTGGCGCGAGGCGCTCAAGCTGCTGGGCGTGCCGTTCGTCGCCGTCCTGTTCGTCGTCACCTTCATCGATAGCGTGATCCACAACGGCTATTTCGTGATGGCCGACGCCTTCCTGACCAATCGCGTGGGGATCGCCGGCAACCTCTCGATGGTGGTGCTCAGCCTCGGCCAGTTCGCCGAGATCGTGACCATGTTCGTCCTCGGCGGCGTGCTCGCCCGGCTGGGCTGGAAGACCACCATGATCGTGGGCATCCTCGGCCACGCCGCGCGCTTCGCGGTGTTCGCCTTCTTCGCCGACAGCGTGCCGGTGATCGTGGCGGTGCAGCTGCTGCACGGGATCTGCTACGCGTTCTTCTTCGCCACCGTTTACATCTTCGTCGACGCGGCCTTCCCGAAGGACGTGCGCGCCTCGGCTCAGGGGCTGTTCAACCTGCTGATCCTGGGCGTCGGCAACGTCGCGGCGAGCTTCCTCTTCCCGAGCCTGATGGCCAAGTGGACCGACGCCGCCGGCCACGTCGACTACCGCAGCCTGTTCCTGGTCCCCACCGGCATGGCGGCGGTGGCCGTCCTGCTGCTCGCCGCCTTCTTCCGCCCGCCGCAGCGCGGTCCCGTCGCGGAGGGCGCCCCGGGCGGGGATGCAGCGCTGGCCGGCGCCACCTCCTGACCGTCTCTATCCGCCGCCGGGCTGGCCGAAGTCGAAGGTCTGCGGCCGCTTCTGGGCCGCGCCGAAGGTCCAGGTGAGGCCCACGAACGCCGCCTGGATGCGGCCCCGGTCGACGTTGACCTCGTGCAGGGTCGGCGTGTCGATGACCTGCCGGAAACGGTAGATCTTGAACGGGTCCTGCGCGGTGACCACGAACGACAGGTCGTCGGAGACCTTGTGCCGATAGCCCAGGAAGATCAGCACCGAGGGATCGGAATAGCCCTGCGGCAGCAGGCGCTCGGCGTTCACCTGGCCATTGACCTGAAAGAGGTCCTTCGGCGTCGCCTGCCAGTTCAGGCTGACGCGGCCTCCCTCCGTCACCGCCGAGCGCCGGGCCCCGAAGCCGAACCCCGGGCCCAGCGGGATCCGGGGCGCGTCGATCTCGTTCCAGTAGATGTTCGTCGAGGCGTTGTAGGACAGCGTCTTGGTCAGCCGCCCGTTCGCCACGAACTCCAGCCCCGCGTTGCGGCTCTGGCTGAGGTTCGCCTTGGTCGTGAGCAGGATGCCGCCGGGCAGCTCGCTGACCACGTCGGTCACGCCATGGTCGTTCTGCCGGTAGTAGAGCGTGGCCAGGTAGAAGGCGGGCCCGTCCTTGAACTGCCAGCCGACCTCGAACGAATGGGTGAACTGAGGCTTCAGGTCGGAATTGCCTTGCCGCGCCGTGGTCACGCCCACGAAGACGAACGGATTCAGATCCAGCGGGCCGGGCCGCAGCACCCGCTGGGAGTAGCTTATGACCAGCTGCTGGGTCTCCGACAGCCGGTCCGCCAGATGCACGGACGGATAGACGCGCGTGTAGGCTTGGCGGGCGGTCCGCCCGACGGTGAGCTCCTTCAGATCGATGCGGGCGTCTTCGAACCGCAGGCCGCCCAGAATGGTCCAGTCGCCGAACGGCTGTTCGTAGGTGGCGTAGGCGGCGTTGAGCTGCAGGCGGTAGCGGAAGCGGTCGATCTGGGTGAGATCCGGGACGACATCGGCCGGGTTCGTCCCGATCACGCCGGTGTTGTCGTACTCATTGTCCTCGAGCCGATAGTCGTAGCCGGTCTTCAACCGGCCGGACTGCGGCATCGGCCGGTTGTAGTCGGCCTTGAACTCGGTCTGGTCCAGGCCGTTGCGCCCACTGCGGATGCGGAACACGTTCGGTAGGGCGGGAAGCAGGTTGAAGTCCGTGTAGGTGCGCCCGGTATGCTCGTCCGTGTGGTCGAAGTTGAGGCTGGCGGCCAGCGTGTGGTCGTCGCCAGCGAACTTCCGCCGATAGCTGACATTGCCGGCCGCGTTCGTGCGGTCCTGCTGGAACGAGCCGACATGCTTGATCTGTTGGACCGGCGCCCCCGAGGCGTCGAACACGCGGATGTCCTGCGGGTCGGACGGATGAAAGATGAAGTCGTTGTACCGCGCCTCCGCGCTGATCCGGGTCACCGCGTCGGAGTCGTAGTCGCCGCCCACGCGAACATTCCACATCTGCAGTGTGCCGCGGTTCTGGCCGATATTGTGGAAGGTCGTCTGGCGGCCGCTCAGGGGATCGATAACCACGCGGACATCGGTATCGACCGAATGCTGCGGGTCGCGGCGCCAGGCGGCGTCCGCCGAGAGGGTGAGCTTGTTGGAATTGTAGGCTGCGCTCGCGCCCACGTTCCGGCGGCCGGCGGTGCCGAGGTTGACCCGCACCGAGCCCGACCTGCCGGCGCGCCGCGACTGCTTGGTGATCAGGTTGATGATCCCGGCCGAGCCTTCCGGCGTGAACTGGGCCGAGGGGTTGGTGATCACCTCCACGCGCTCGATCTGGTCGGCGGGCAGCGCCTGCAGCGCCTGGGCCGCGCCCGGCCCCTTGAACAGGGTCGAGGGCTTGCCGTCGATCATGATGGTGACGTTGGCGTCGCCGCGCAGGCTGACGTTGCCCTGCACGTCCACCTCGACGGAGGGGATGTTCTTCAGCGCGTCGCTGATCGAGCCCGTCGTCGTGGCGAGGTCGTTCGCCACCCCGTAGCTGCGCCGGTCAATCGATGTGCGCAGGCCGTTCTGGGATTCGCCGGTGACGGTGACGCCCTGGACAGTGCGGGTGTCAGCCGGCTTGGCGGCGGAAGGCTTGCCCTTCGCCGGGGCCGGCGCGGCGGAGGGCGGGCTCTGGGCGGCCGCGCTGGTCGCTCCGACGGCCACAACGGCGGCCGCTACAACGCCTACTCGCTCGCGCACCGGGCCCCCCGTTGTCCCGAATCCGCCAAGCCTTCGGGCGGCAGGAAGGTAGCGGAGCCGCCGTCGATTCCACGTGAGTTTTTCGTAAGGCGAGCCTGCGCCTCAGCGCGCGACGCTGGCGCGGGCGCGCTGCAGGCCGGCGCGGCGGCCCGGCGCGGCCTCGGCTTCCTCGGTGAGCACGGCGAGCAGGGCGGACTTCAAGGCGTTGCCCTTGCGCGCATCGGCAAGCTTCCGGCCGTCCGCCGCTGTCACATAGAAGGCGTCCACCGCCCGCTCGCCATAGCCGTCGATGTGGGCCGACAGCACCTGCAGGCCGGCGTCGGCGATGGTGCGGGCCAGCGCCGCCAGCAGGCCCGGGCGGTCGCGCCCCGACGCTTCGACCACCGTCGAAGTCTCGGAGGCGTCGTTGTCGAGCATCACCGCCGGCTCGATGGAGAAGGCCGCGGCGCGGCCGAGGTCCAGCGCGCGCCGGGGCTCCTGCTGCACCGGGTCGCCGCGCGCCGCAGCCTCGAGCGTTTCCACCAGCCGGGCCAGGGCGCGCGGGTTGTCCTCGCCGTAGGGCTGGCCGGCGCCGTCCTGCACGTAGAACACGTCCAGCGCCTGGCCGGAGCGGGAGGTGAACACCCGCGCCCCCAGCACGTTCGCTCCGGCGCCGGTGATCGCGCCCGCCAGGTCGACGAAGAGGCGCGGCCGGTCGGCGGCCGCGACGGCCACCTCGGCGGCGTTGCGGTCGGCGCGCACCCGGCCCTCAGCCGCCGCCCCGCCATGCCCTTCGGCCCGCCGGGCGAGCGCCGCATGGGCCAGCACCTCGGCCTGCGTGAACGCCGAGAAGTAGGCGTCCTCCATCGCGTCGGCCCAGGCCTCCGACGCGGGGTCAGACTTGGCCACGCCGACGCGGGCGTCGTAGGCGGCGTTCTCGTGATAGCGCCGGATCGCGGCGGCGGCGTCGGAGCCGCGGCCGCCGCGGAACACGGCCTCGGTAGCGCTGTAGAGTTCGCGAAGCAGCTGGCCCTTCCAGCCGTTCCAGACGCCCGGCCCCACCGCGCGGATGTCGGCCACGGTCAGCACCAGCAGCAGGCGCAGGCGCTCCGGCGTCTCCACGATGCGGGCGAAGTCGGTGACCGTGCGGGGGTCGGAAACGTCGCGCTTCTGGGCGTAGTCGCTCATCACCAGATGGTGCTCGACCAGCCAGGCGACGAGCTCGATCTTCGAGCGCTCGAGCCCCAGGCGCTCGCAGGCCTGGCGCGCGGCCCGGGCGCCCGCCTTCTCCTGGCCGCCGGCCCCGCCCTTGCCGGTGTCGTGCAGCAGCATGGCCAGGAACAGCGCCTCGCGATCGACGATCAGCGGCATGACGGCGGTGGAGAGCGGATGGTCCTCGGCGAAGCGGCCGGCGGCGATGTCGGCGATGATCCCCACGGCGCGCAGGGTGTGCTCGTCCACCGTGTACGAGTGGTACATGTTGAACTGCATCTGGGCGACGATCCGCCCGAACTCCGGCAGGTAGCGGCCGAGCACCCCGGCCTCGGTCATGAGCGCCAGGCTGCGCTGCGGGTCGCGGCCGTGGGCCAGGATCGACAGGAACACCTTGGCGGCGTGGCGGTCGCGGCGCACCGCCGAGCTGATCAGGCCGGCGCTGCGGGTGGCGGCGGTGAAGGCGTCCGGGTGGAGGTCGAGGTTGCGCTCGTCGGCGATCTTGAACAGCCGCAGCAGGTTCACCGGGTCCCGCTCGAAGGTCTCCTGCCCTTCGATGTCCAAACGTCCGCCGAGCTCGTGGAAGCCGGGCTCGTCCAGCGGTTTCTTCTTCAGCCGCCGCCGGGGCAACAGGCGCGAGATGCCGGTGGGCCGGCTCTTCACCCGCTCGGCCTCCAGCTTGGCGGCGAACACCCGGGTCAGCGCGCCCACCTCCTTGGCGATCAGGAAGTAGCGCCGCATGAACCGTTCGACGGCGGGATTGTCGGCGCGGTCGCCGTAGCCCATGCGCTGGGCGATCTCCGGCTGCAGGTCGAAGGTCAGCCGCTCCTCCGGCCGGCCGGTGGCGAAGTGCAGGTGCGCGCGGACCGCCCACAGGAAATCGAAGGCCTGGATGAAGGCGCGCACCTCGCGGCGCTCGAACATCTCCATCTGCAGCACCTTCTCGATGGACTGCCCGGGATGCAGGTACTGGGCGATCCAGAAGAGGGTGTTGAGGTCGCGAAGGCCGCCCTTGCCCTCCTTGATGTTGGGCTCGACCATGTAGCGGCTGGCGCCGGCGCGGGCGTGGCGCTCGTCACGCTCCTTCAGCTTGGCGGCGACGAACTCGGCGCCGGTGCCCTTGACCACGTCGGCCTGGAACCGCCGGACCAGGTCCTCCGCCAGCTTCCGGTCGCCCGCCAGCCGGCGCGCCTCCAGGATCGACGTGCGGATGGTGAAGTCCTCCTTCGAGAGCCTCACGCACTCTTCGATCGTCCTCGAAGCATGGCCAACTTTGAAGCCCAGGTCCCACAGGGCGTAGAGCATGTATTCGATGACGCTCTCGGCGTGGGCGGTCTGCTTGTAGGGCCGCACGAACAGCAGATCGATGTCGGAGAAGGGCGCGAGCGTGCCCCGGCCATAGCCGCCCACCGCCATCAGCGCCAGGCGCTCGCCCTCGGTCGGGTTGCGGGCGCGGAACACGTGGACCGTCGTGAAGTCCCAGAGCGCGGAGACCACCTCGTCGGTGACCCCGGAGAGCAGGCGCGCGGTCTCGATCCCGCCGGCGCCGTTCTCCAGCCGCTCCTTGGCGATCATCCGGCCGCGGAAGAGGGCGGCCTTGAGGATTTCCAGCGCCGCCTTGCGCTGGGCCACGTCATCGCCGGAGGCCTCGAGCGCCGCCGCCGAGAGCTGGGCGCGCAGCCGGACGCCGTCGACGACGTACTCCAGGCGGGTGGGCTTGAGGCGGGGCGGCATGGGCCAGTGGATATAGGCCGATCCGCCGCCCCGCGTCAGGGTCGGCCGCGCCGGCGCGTCAGACGACCGCCAGAGCCGGTCCGGCCAGCGGCGCGGCGCCTCGCCCGCCGGTGACCTGGGCAAGGCGGGCGTAGGCGGCGAGTGCGAGCGCGCCCAGGACCAGGGCGGCGGCGGCCTGCAGCCAGAACTCCTGTCCCGCGGCGGCCAGGCTCACGTGCGGCCGATGGGCGTCGTTGGGCCAGACCAGGGTGAAGAAGGTCAGGTCCGCGGCGGAGTGGACGACCATCGCGGGGATTAGCGAGCCGGCCCGCCAGGCGGTGAAGCCGAACATCAGCCCGGCCAGGACGTAGACCAGCAGCTTGGTGGCGTAGAACCCCTGGGTCAGGTGGACGAGCGCGAACATCACCGAGACCAGCACCAGCGCCCAGCCCTCCGGCATCACCTTGCGGATCATGCCCATGGCGTAGCCGCGGAAGGCGCACTCCTCGCTGAGCGGGGCGGCGACCACGCCCATCCCCAGGAAGGCCAGCACCGTCAGCCGCGGCATGCGGCCGATGTCGGGGAGCAGGTTCGGGGCTGCGGGAAAGAGCTCGCCGAGCGTGATCCAGAGGAAGGCGATCGCGGCTATGCCGCAGGCCCCGGCGATCAGCGACCAGACCCAGACCTGGCCCGAGACCGCCTTCAGCGGCAGCAGCGCGCGGCGGGCCTCGGCGCCGGCCCTGGGGCCGATCTTGCCGCCGAGCACGCCCAGCAGCAGGGGCAGGAGGACCAGCATGACCGCCGGCGCCCAGGGGATGGCGGGGCTGACCTTGGCGTTGACCAGGGCGAGCGCGCCCCAGACGCCTTGGCCGACGGCGGTGATCGCTAGGGCCGCGGCGGCGGCGATGGCGACGGTCTTCAGGACGCGCAGGGTCGCGGACATGGGAGGTCTCCCTTTGCCTTCAGGTGGACGGTTGATGCGGTGCGGATATTCGCGGCGCGCGGCGGATCAGCCGCGTTGCAGGTTCCGGTGCAGGCTGGCCGATCTGACCACGCCGGCCAGGAGGGGAATGGCGGTGCAGGCGCCGATCGACAGGCCCAGCGTCTCGGCGTCGCGCAGAAGGAAGCCGAGGCCGATCAGCACAAGGCCGCCCAGCACCATGGCGACGCCGGTGAAGCGGTGCGTGCGGTCCCAGACCGTGGCGTCGGCCAGCGTCCAGGGCGTGCGGAGCCCGAAGACCGCGTTGCGGCGCGCCTTGCCCAGGTGGTTGCCGATGGCCAGCAGCAGCACGCCCGCCGCCACCGTCACCGGCCGCAGGACGTCGAAGTCGGGCTGGAAAGCGCGGCCGGTGAGCGCGTTCTGGGTCACCAGCAGCAGGCCGGCCACCGCGATCATGGTCATCTCCAGCGGCTGGGCGGCAGCCTCGGCGCCCGGGCGGCGCGCGGCGCCGGTCAGGCCCAGCGTCACCATCGCCGAGACCAGGGGCAGCAGCCACAGGAGCCCGCGTGAGACGGCGGCGTGGCGATGGCCGTCGAGGCCCAGGTAGTTGACCGGAACCCCGGCCCCCGGGGGCAGGCTCACCCAGGCCCAGGCGGCGACGGCGGCGGTCGCGGCGACCAGCGCCGTGGCGATCCAGAAGGCGGCGGAAGGTCTCATCGGGCGTCTCCCTTTTTCGTTTTCAGCGGCCGGGACGCCGCGCCGCGGTCCTCGGACCCCTGCAGGCTGAAGGCGTCCATCAAGGCCAGCAGGGCCTCTTCCAGGACCGAGACATTGAGGTGGTAGGTGATCGTGGTGCCCGACTTCTGCGGGGTCACCAGCCCGGCCTCGCGCAGCACGGCGAAGTGGCCGGAGAGCGTGGGCTTGGCCAAGTCGAAGTGGGCGGCGATGTCGCCCGCGCTCATCTCGCGCTCGCGCAGCAGCTGCAGGATGCGGCGCCGCGTCGGGTCGGCCAGGGCTTTGTAGACTTCGGACATGGCGCTCAGCGGCTGTTTCGTATTTCGCTAATAAGCAAAATAATCGGCCGCGCGCCGGATGCAAGCGGTATTTTGCAAAATACCGAAATTTAGTCCGTGGAAGGCGGCGAGCCCGTCACCGGGCGCCTGTTGTCGTTGGACGCGATGCGCCCTCGGAAGACCGGCCAGGGGTCCAACAGACGAAGCGCGGCGCGCGACCTGTCCAGCGCCTGGTGCGAGTCAGCGATGAGCTGAAGCGTTACCTTGTCTGGGGCGCGGGGGGGGGGGGCCACATCGCCTATTCGTAGCGACGTCGCCAGATCAACGCCGCATCAATTGACCGGCCCGATGCGCTTTCCGGCTCGGCGGGACACCCAAGCCATTCCGCGGCGCCAAGGTCAGCGCCCGAGCAGGTCGGCGAGCCGTTCGCGGCCGGTCCAGTGCAGGCCGCCCCAGCCGGCGGCGCGGGCGGCCTCGACGTTGTCGGGCCGGTCGTCGAGCAGGGTCATCTCCGCGGGCCGAAAGCCGGTGCGCTCGGCGATACGGGCGAAGAACGCCGGGTCGGGCTTCTTGGCGCCCAGGTCGGCGGCGTAGTGCATGGCGTCGAAGCGGTCGCGGAAGGCGAGCGTGGTCCACAGGTAGTCGGCGCGCAGGTGCTCCTGCACCGTGGCGAGGTGGAGCTCGACGCCCGTCGCCCGCAAGGCCGCGAGGTCGGCCAGCAGCTGGTGGTCGAGGTTGGCGTCCTTCGCGAACCAGTAGGCGGTCAGCCGCTCGCAGCTGAGGTGCGGGGCGTGCCGCTCCAGGACGGGCGCCAGCCGCTCGTGCAGTCCGGCGCGGCCGAGGGCGACGTCGTCCCAGTGGCGCGCAAAGAAGTGCTCCTGCAGCACGGCGACCGGGAGCCCGAGGTCGGCTTCCATCGTGGCCGCCCAGCCGCCCGGCGGCGAGGCGACCACCACCCCGTCGACGTCGACCATCAGGGCCTTCAGCGCGCTCAGGCCAGCAGCCCCTTCAGGCGGTAGAGGGCGTCCATGGCCTCGCGCGGGCTCATGCCGTCGGGGTCCAGGGCGCGCACGGCTTCGTCGACGAGGCTCGGCCCAAAGCTGGCGGCCGGCTCGGCGACGGCCGCGAAGAGCGGCAGGTCATCGAGGCGGGCCGGGGCGCCGGCCTCGCGCTCCAGCCGCTGCAGCACGTCGCGGGCCCGGGCGACGACGGCGGGCGGCACGCCGGCGAGCTTGGCCACCTGCACGCCGTAGCTGCGGTCGGCGGGGCCGGGGCCGGCCTCGTGCAGGAAGATCAGGTCGCCGTTCCACTCCTTGGCCTTCAGCGACAGGTTGGCGACATAGGCCAGCCGCTGCTCCAGCACCGCGAGCTCGTGATAGTGGGTCGCGAACAGCGCCCGGCAGCGGTTCGTCTCGTGCAGCGCCTCGGCGCAGGCCCAGGCGATCGCCAGGCCGTCGTAGGTGGCGGTGCCGCGGCCGATCTCGTCCAGGATCACGAACGAGCGGGGCGTCGCCTGTGTGAGGATGGCGGCGGTCTCGACCATCTCGGCCATGAAGGTGGAGCGGCCGCGGGCCAGGTCGTCGCCGGCCCCGACGCGGCTGAACAGCCGGTCGACCACGCCGAGCCGCAGGCGTTTGGCCGGCACGAAGCAGCCCGCCTGGGCCAGCACGGCAAGGAGAGCGTTCTGGCGCAGGAAGGTCGACTTGCCGGCCATGTTCGGGCCGGTGACGATCGAGAGCCGCGCCGCGCCCGCGCCCTGCCCGTCCAGCCGGCAGTCGTTGGGCGTGAAGGCCTCGCCGGCGCGGCGCACGGCGGCCTCGACAACCGGATGGCGGGCGGCCTCGGCCTCGAACGCGAAGGAGCGGTCGACGCTGGGCCGCGCGGCGCCGATGTCCTCGGCCCACTCGGCCACGCCGGCGGCGACGTCCAGAGCGGCGGCGGCGGCCGCGGCGGCCTGGATCGCCGGCGCGACGGCGACGGCGGCCTCGCGCCACGCCTCGAAGGTGTCGAGCTCGATGGCCAGCGCCCGCTCGGCGGCCTGGGCGATCCGGGCGTCCAGCTCGGCGAGCTCGACCGTGGTGAAGCGGACCTGGTTCGCCAGCGTCTGGCGGTGGATGAAGGTCGCGTTCAGCGGCGGCGCGAACAGCGGCTCGGCGGCCTTGGCGGTGGTCTCGACGAAGTAGCCCAGCACCGCGTTGTGGCGGATCTTCAGGGCCACGCCGCTGTCGCGGGCGAGCTGGGCCTCGAGCGCGGCGATCACCCGGCGGCTGTCGTCGCGCAGGGCGCGGGCCTGGTCGAGCTCGGGCCGGACGCCGGACGCCACGAAGCCGCCGTCGCGGGCCAGCGCCGGCAGGTCGGGGCCGAGGCCTTCGGCGAGCAGGACGCGGAACTGGGCGAGGTCGGCGTGCAAGGCGGGCGTCAGCGCGCGAAGGGCGGCGGCGACCTCCTCCGGCGGCTGGACCAGCGGGTCGCGCAGGGCGGCGAAGCGGGCGGTGACCGCCTCGCCGATGGCCAGGCCGTCGCGCAGCGCGCCGAGGTCGCGCGGGCCGCCGCGGCCCAGCGCCAGGCGGCCGAGCGCGCGGGCCATGTCGCCCAGGCCCTTCAGTTCGTCGCGCAGCCTGCGGCGCTGGGCGCGGTGCTCGCAGAACCAGGCGACGGCGTCGAGCCGGGCGTCGATGGCGGCGGGGTCCAGCAGCGGCCGGGCCAGCCGTGCGGCCAGCAGGCGCGCCCCGGGCGCCGTCACCGTGCGGTCTATGGCGGCCAGCAGCGAGCCGTCGCGGGCCCCGGAGGTCGCCTTCTCGATCTCCAGGCTGGCGCGCGTCGCCGGATCGATGGCCATCACGTCCGCCTCGCCGGCGCGGCGGGGCGCGGAGAGCGCCGGCAGCCGCCCGGCCTGGGTGGTCTCCAGGTGGGCGGCGATCAGGCCCAGCGCCGAGACCTCCGCGCCGGTGAGGCTTCCAAAGCCGTCGAGGGTCTCGACGCCGTAGAGCCGCTTCAGCCGGGCCTCCGAGGCGGCGGGCTCGGCCAGCGCCTGCGGCAACGGCTGGACGAAGCCGCCGGCGGCCTTCAGCGCGGCCGACACCGCCTCGTCGGCGAACAGCCGGTCGGGGACCAGGATCTCCGACGGGCCCAGCGCCGCGAGCGCCGAGGCGAGCCCGGAAAGCCCCGTCGCCTGCACCTCCACCTCGCCCGTCGAGAGCTCGACGCTCGCCACCGCCGCGCCGCCTGCGCGGACCGCGATGGCCGCCAGCCGGTTGGCGCCGCGGGCGTCCAGCAGGCCCTCCTCGGTCAGCGTGCCGGGCGTGACGATGCGCACGACGTCGCGGCGGACGACGGACTTCGACCCGCGCTTCCTGGCCTCAGCGGGGTTCTCCAGCTGCTCGCAGACCGCGACCTTGAAGCCCGCCCGGATCAGCTTGGCGAGATAGGCCTCGGCCGCGTGCACCGGCACCCCGCACATCGGGATCGGCTGGCCGCCGTGCTGGCCGCGGGCGGTGAGCGTGATGCCGAGCGCGGCGGCCGCCTTGCCGGCGTCCTCGAAGAACAGCTCGTAGAAGTCGCCCATGCGGAAGAACACCAGGGCGTCGGGCTGGCGCGCCTTGGCCTCGAAATACTGCGCCATCACCGGCGAGGCGCCGGCGGCGGGATCGGCCTCCGCTGTCAGGGAGGAAGGGGGCGCCTGGGCGTTCATGAGCCGCGCGACGCTAGCGGATGCCGGCGAGTCCCGCACCCCTCGCCCACCCCTTGAACCTGCGGCGAACAAGCCCAAGCTGTGGATGGATGCCGCTTGGCCGTGGAACGTCTGACGTGAGCCCGCTTTCGTGAGGTATGTGGTCTTCCCCGCAGGTCCCTTCGACGCCGAGGAGTTGGCGCGCGTGCACGTGACCTCGTGGCGCGAGACCTACCGCGGCCTCCTGCCCGACGCCTTCCTGGCGCGGATGAGCGAGGCCGGGTTCGCCCGCCGCTTCGGCCGGGAGCTGGCGGTGACCGAGGCCGGCGTGACGCTTGCGGCGGCCGACCGCCAGGGCCTGGTGGCCTACGCCCAGGGCGGCGCCTCGCGGCGCGGCGTCGCCGGCGAGGCGGAGATCGCCACGCTCTATGTGTTGCGCCAGGCGCAGGGCCGCGGTCTCGGCGCCCAGCTGATGGGCGAGATGGCCCGCGCGCTTTCGGCCCGCGGCGCGACCACGCTGATGATCTCCGTGCTGCGCGACAACATCCGGGCGCGCGGCTTCTACGAGCACCTGGGCGGCGTGGCCGAGACGGCGCGGCAGGAGCGCGGGCCGGGCGGCGCCCTGCTCTACGAGGTCGCCTACCGCTGGGCGGACATCCGGTCGCTGACGTGAGGCGCTGGGCCGCGTGGATGCTGGCCGGGCTTCTGGCCGCTACGGCCGCGGCCGCCGATGCCGCGCCGAAGCTGATGGACTGGCCGGACCTGCTGGGCCGCCCGGCGCCCAAGGCCACGGCGAGCATCCCCTACGGCGCCGACCCGCTGCAGGTCGCCGAGGTGTGGCGGCCGGACGGCAAGGGCCCCTTCCCCACGGTGCTGATGATCCATGGCGGCTGCTGGCGCTCGGGCGTCGCCGACCTGCACGTGATGGACTACGCGGCCGAGGACCTGCGCAGGCGCGGCTTCGCGGTCTGGAACATCGAGTACCGCGGCGTCGACCGGCCGGGCGGCGGCTATCCGGGGACGTTCCAGGACGTCAACGCCGCCGCCGACGCGCTGATGGCCCACGCCAGGGACTACCAGCTCCGGACCGACCACATCGTGGTGCTGGGCCATTCGGCGGGCGGGCACCTGGCGCTGTGGCTGGCGGGGCGGCCGAAGCTGCCCGCCGGGAGCCCGCTGAACGACAAGACGGCGCTGCCGATCTCCTGGGTCGTCAGCCTGGGCGGCCTGCCGGACCTGGCGACCGCGAGCGAGGGCTGCGGCCAGAAGACCGTCGACCTGCTGCTGGCGGGCTCTTCCGGCGCCGACAAGCTCAGCGACACCTCGCCCGCGAGCCAGCTCCCCTCGGTGGCGCCGCGCATCCTGATCCACGGTGCGCTGGACGAGACCGCGCCGCCCGCGCAAGGCAAGGCCTATGTCGAAAAGGCCCGCGCCGCCGGCGACATCCGCGCCTGGACCTACGCCATCCCCGGCGAAGGCCACGTGGAGGAGATCGCCCCGGGCTCGAAGACCTGGGCGGCGGTGGCGGCGGGCGTGGAGTCGGTGTTCCGGAGCCGCGACCATAGCTGGCCGGTGGTGATGAAGACGCCGACGCCGCCCCGCAGCGGAAGCTAGTTCTTATTTTGTTCTTGACATGTTCTCACTAGTCTGCCAATCTGTCTCAGGCGCGGTGCGCGACGTGTGTCAGCAGAGGGGGGTGCCGCATGGCCTGGGGACGCTTCGGAAAGGGGCCGCTGGACGATGATCAGCCGATCGAATTCTGGATGGATGATCGGAAAGACCAAGTCGCGCAGCGAGACGCCCTCGACGCCGCAGGACGCGCGCGCTGGGATGCCTCGACCCGCTCGGGTGAAAACCTAGTCGCTAGACGGCCCACAGACCTAGTGGCCCTAGGAAGCGCGCCGGGGCGGGGCGGGCCCGCGGGTGCTGCGGACCAGGACGCCGGAGCGAGTTCGACGGCGGCTGGCGATCAGCCGGGGGCAGCGCCCTCGCCGCCGAGCGGAGCCCCCCGATACTTGAAGGCACAGCCAGGAGACAACATCACCCGTCTCGCCGGGAGCAGCGATCCAGCCGCCATGGGGGCTTTCGCGCGCCTGAATGGGATGGATGGGCGCAGCTCGACCATATACGCCGGACGCGTCTACCGCCTTTCATCGGGCAATTGGGAGTCCGCGCCGGAGGACGCCGCCGTGGGTGCACGAATTCTGCATCACGACAACGCGCGCCTGGCTAAGTTTCGGCCGCAGCAAAGCGCGAACGATCAGTTCCTGGCGCGGTTCAACGCCGGCCAGAACGTGTGGACGGGTCAGCCCGTCGGCGCCGGCGCGCCCGTATCGCCGGGACGCCCCCAACCCCCCGCGGCGCCGCAGGGCCAGCCCTGGTGGGAGAGCCCTGCTGCGAAACTCGCAGCGGCGAACGTAGGTTACGCCCTGGGCGCTGTCGAAGGGGTTCCCGCTACGGCATATCACGCGGCTCGTGACCTCTGGGATGCTGGATCGTTCGGTCTTCAGTTGGCAGGCGCCCTCGGACCTCAAGCCCAATCGCAAGCTACGCGGGAAGCCGCGGATGCCGCGAGCGGCGCACTTCGCTACACGCGAAGTGCAATCGACGACCCCTCAAGGGTGCTGCGGGACGGGCGCGGCATTGCCGGGCAGGCGATCAACAATATGAGCCCATTCAACGCTGACATGTCCGGCAGTCTGGGGGATGTCTGGGATCATCAACTCCAACATGGACGCAATTTCGGGGAAGCGGCGACCAACGTGGCGGGGATGTTCGCCGGCGGCGAACTGGTTCAGGGGCTGCGCGCCGCGAAGGCCTTCGAAGCGACAAGGGCTGCGAACATCGCGAAGTTCGTCGATCAGGGCGCCACTCAGAAAGTCGCCGAATACCTAGCTCAGCGCTACCCAGGCGGCGGCCATCACTCGTTGATTCCGCAGCGGGTGGCCAAGAAAATGAACTTGCCGCCCTGGCTGGTCGACAGCCCGATCAACGTCAGCGTACCGCGCGGGATGTCACGCGGCGACTTCTACGAGTACCACTATGGGGTGGACCCCAAGGCGGGGGGCTTCCGACTGCCGGCGGATGTAAACGGTGGAAAGGGCTGGCGGCCCAAGGAGCTGGGGCTGACCAAGTACGGTCGGGCGGAGCGAATCTGGAAGGGAATGCCGGTGGCCTTGAAGGACACCATGGCGACTATCCCCTTCCTCGACGCGCCTACTCTCTATGGTCAACTCGAGCAGCCGCGATGACGGTCAAGCCGTGGATCGCGTTCACGACCACCTTGCCGGACGATCAGGTAGAGGTCGCGGGCGACATCGCGGTCTTCGGCGGGCGCAATGTCGCGGTGGCGCTCGGAGACATCCTGACGAAGCTCGATTGCACGGTTGATGAGCCGTACGACGCGGGAGAGCACGGCTGGGAATTCCTCCTGGCCTACAAAGGGCGACACCGCTTCTGGTTTCGCGTGACCTCCTTCCATCCCGCATTCCATTTGTTGTTCCAAGATCCTGGCAGCCGTCAGACCGCGGCCAGGAACGCCACAGCCTATGCCGAACTCGCGGTTCGGCTGGCCGCCGCGCTGAGAGACGACCCTCGATTCCGTCATGTCACATGGTGGTCTCTTAGAGACGGGCCCCCTGAAGAAGACGAAGTCGCCTCCGCCCACTTGAACAAGCGGACGCGTGAGGCTCCCTCGAGCCCGATTGCGGCGGGAGAGGAGGCCGGGCGTCCAGCCTGGGGCTGCCTAGCGTTCGCTCTCTTCATAGCCCTGTCGGGCGCGCTCGGCCTGTTCATGTTTTTCGCCGGCATAACGCGAGAGGACCCGGCAGAAGCCATATTCGTCGGGGTGTTCACCCTCGGCTCCGGATTGATCGGCTTGTTCTTGGCTTGGATACGGCGCGTCGAAACTTGAACGCTGCGGCCGAGGGCCGTTGAGGCTCGTTCTTTCCCATGAACCCGCAGAACAGATGCGGCCGGGGCTTAGACTTCCGCCTACTCCGCCGCATAGGTCAGCGAGACGAACACGTCCTCGAGGTCTGGATCCTCGGTGGAGATGTCCTTGATGTGCAGGCCGGCCTTGCGGATCGCGGCCAGCACCTGCTCGACGCTGGACTGGCCGGTGCGGTAGCCGACCGAAAAGCCGCCGGAGGGCAGCAGGTGGGTCTCGAAGCCGGGCAGCTTGGGCGCGTTGGTGACCGGCTCGGCCGGGGTGACCAGCACCTTGCGGGTGTCCATCCGGCGCAGCAGCGTGGTGGTGGGCTCGCAGGCGACCACCTGGCCGCGGTTGATGATCGCGATCTGGTCGCAGAGCTCCTGGGCCTCTTCCAGGTAGTGGGTGGTGAGCACGATGGTCACGCCCTTGCGGTTCAGCTCCAGCACATAGGCCCAGAGCTGGCGGCGCAGCTCCACGTCGACGCCGGCGGTGGGCTCGTCGAGGATCAGCACCGGCGGGTTGTGGACCATGGCCTTGGCGACCATCAGCCGGCGCTTCATGCCGCCGGAGAGCTGGCGGACATAGGCATTCGACTTGTCGGCCAGGCCCAGCGCGGTGAGCAGCTCCATGGTGCGCCGCTCCTTGGGGGGCACGGCGTACATGCCGGCCGCCACCTCCAGGCTCTCGCGCGGGGTGAAGAACGGGTCGGCGGCGATCTCCTGCGGCACCACGCCGATGGCGGCGCGCGCGTCCCTCGGCCGCGCGTCGATGTCGCGGCCCCAGATCGAGACCGTCCCCCCGGTCTTGCGGCAGAGGCCCGCCAGGATGTTGATGAACGTCGACTTGCCGGCGCCGTTCGGACCCAGCAGACCGAAGATCGAGCCGCGCGGGATCGCCAGGTCGATCCCCTTCAGCGCCTGCATCTCCGGCGTGGTTTTTGTGGCGGCGTAGGTCTTGAACAGGCCCTTGGCCTCGATCGCGTAGTCCGGCAGATCCATGCTCATCCCGTCGCGGCCATTCCTGGCTCGGCTGTTCCAAGGCGGCCCGACCCCAACATTGACTGGGCCCCGCATTGACGGGGAAAGCCGCGCTCGCATACCTAGGCGCGCGGCGGCTCCTCCACAATCGGGCCGCCAAAAAGGACCGGACCCAGATGGCTCGCATCGTCAGGAACAAGGGCGCCCGCGCCCAAAAGCGCCCAGAGCCGATGCCGGCGCGGCCGGCCCTGACCCCGGACCTGCCGCCGCCCGAGGTGATCGTGGTGCGCTCGGGCCGGATTTCCTGCGACGGAGTGGGCGGCGCGCTCGGCCACCCCCGGGTCTATCTGGAGATGGGGGAGGCGAGCTTCGTCGAGTGCCCCTATTGCGATCGGCGCTTCGTGCTGCCCGCCGGCAGCGAAGGACCGGAGAGCGAATTGCTCGCGCCGGGCGTCTACGAGGGTTCGCACGGCCATTAGAGGCGTTTCGGCGGGCGTTCGTCGCACAGGCCCTGTCGGCGGTCCCGCCCCGAAGCCTAAGCTCCGCCGCAGTGACCTCGCGGAGCCTTCCATGATCCGGACCCTTACCCTCGTCGCCGCCTTGCCGGCCGCGCCGGCGCTGGCCTCGGGCCAGACCGCGCCGGCTGCGCCACGCGCCAATCCCTGCGCCGACCCCGAGCACGGCCAGTTCGACTTCTGGGTCGGGCGCTGGAGCGTCAGTCCGACCGGGAAGGACGAGGTGGTGGTCGCTCAGAGCCTGATCGAGAAGGTCTACGGCTGCGGCGTGCGCGAGAACTGGATGCCGAAAGGCAGTCCCGGCGGCGGCAGCCTGTCGATCTACGTTCCGGCGCAGAAGGCGTGGCGGCAGACCTGGATCGACTCCTCCGGCGCCTACGTCGATTTCAAGGGCGGCTGGAACGGCCAGGCCATGGTGCTGACCGGCGACTGGCCGACGCCCGCCGGCGCCTGGCAGCTGACCCGCATGACCTACACCAGGGCCTCCGACGGCTCGGTCCGCCAGGCGGGCGCCGTCTCCAAGGACGGCGGCAAGACCTGGGCTCCCAGCTTCGACTTCACCTACCGCAAGGCCGGGTGAGAGGAACTCAGACCCGCAACGGCATCAGGATGTACTGCACGTCGGCGTCCTGCGGATCGAGCACCAGGGCCGGGTCGTTGGGGCCGCCGAAGCGCAGCTCGGCCATCTCGCCACTGATCTGGTCGGTGATGTCGAGCAGGTAGCGGGCATTGAAGCTGAGCTCGAAGGGGTCGCCATCGTAGTCGAGCTCCAGCTCTTCCACGGCCTGGCCGGCTTCCATGTTGCGCACGGTCAACACGCACTTGCCGCCGTCGACGGCCATGCGGACCGAGCGGCTCTTTTCCGCCGAAATGGTGGCCACCCGGTCGACGGCCTGGGCGAAGAGCTTGGAATCCACCCGCACGATGCGCGTGTTGTCCTTGGGGATCACCCGCGGATAGTCCGGGAAGGTGCCGTCGATCACCTTCGAGGTCAGCGCCGCGCCGCCGAAGTCGAAGCGCACCTTCTGGGGGCTGATCTGCAGCTCGACCTGCTCGCCGGTGTCTTCCAGCAGGCGCCGCGCCTCGTTGATGGTCTTCCGGGGCACGATGACGCCCGGCGCGCCGGCGGCGCCCTCCGGGGCGGCCATCTCGGCGAGCGCCAGGCGCGAGCCGTCGGTGGCGACCGCCCGCAGCTTCGCCTGGCCGTCTTCGACCACGGTGTGGAGATAGAGGCCGTTCAGGTAGTAGCGCGTCTCTTCGGTGGAGACAGCGAAGCGGGTCTTGTCGATCAGCCGGATCAGGTCGGAAACGTCGACCGCCAGGCGGCCGGAAAGACCGTCCGAGCTCATCACCGGGAAGTCGCCCGCCGGCAGGACCGGCAGATTGAAGCGGCTGCGGCCGGCCGAGACGGTGAGGCGCGGGTCCTCGCCGGTGAAGGCCAGCACCACGTCGGCCCCCTCCGGCAGCTTGCGGACGATCTCGTAGAGGGTGTGGGCCGGGGCGGTGATCTGGCCCGGCTGGTCGACCTGGGCCGAAGCCTCGTCGATGATCTCCAGATCCAGGTCCGTGGCCGAGAAGGTCAGCCGGTCGCGCTCGGCCGACAGCAGCACATTCGACAGGATCGGGATGGTGTTGCGGCGCTCCACCGCGCTCTGCACATGCCCAAGCGCCTTCAGCAGCGCCGCCCGCTCGATCGTCAGCTTCATGTCATTGTCCGAACCGCACCGCGCAGACGCGATTGGCCGCCTCTGCGCCCCCCGACCTGGAAGGACTTGGGACATTAGCCGAAATCCGGGTGCGGGAAAGGCCTGCGCGCGGCAAGCGGGCGGCAAAACGCGAAACGCCCCGCGGGGGTCCGCGGGGCGCAGCGTTCAGTCTTGGATCGCCGTGGCTCAGGCCGCGGTTGCGGCCATCCGCCGGCGGGTGCGGAGCGCCGAGCCGACGCCGCCGAAGCCCAGGATCATCAGGGCCCAGCTCGCCGGTTCCGGAACGCCCGCGACACCGACCGCGAAGCCGTACCAGTTCTCGGCCTGGGGGTTGGTGAAGGTGAGCGAGTTGAAGGTCCCGTGGAACTGGATCACGCCGTTGGATTCATTCCCGGTGACGACCGGAGAAACCCCGCCGAGCGGACCGCCGTTGTATTCCGCGCTCGGGCCGCCGGCCTCGACCGTGAAGGGCGCATTGAAGACGAAGGACGCCTGCGTGCCGCTCTGGCCCAGGCTCCAGATCGCGATCACCGGATTGAGGACGGCGCTGGAGAAGCTGATGGCGTTGGTGGCCCCGGTCCCTCCGACGATGTGGAAGATGCCGTCCGAAGCCAGGGGCGCGTTGTCGACGC
>JBJMQX010000142.1:0-23741 GCA_045802455.1 Phenylobacterium sp.
CGCCATCGCCCCTGCCGACGAGGTCAAGGTGTTCACCGCCATGCGCTACTGGAAGCCGTTCGCCGACGCGACGGCCCAGGAGGTCGCCGCCTTCCGCCCCGACGAGATCGTGCTCCTGCCGCTCTATCCGCAGTACTCGACCACCACCACCGCCTCGTCGCTCAAGGACTGGCGCCGCGCCTACCGAGGTCCGGGCCGAAGCCGGGTGGTCTGCTGCTATCCCACCGCCCACGGCCTGGTCGAGGCCCACGTCGAGGCGATCCGCGACACCTGGGCCGCCGCCGGAAAGCCCTGCAACATCAGGCTGTTGTTCTCCGCCCACGGCCTGCCGCAGAAGATCGTCGACGGCGGCGATCCCTATCGCGCCCAGGTCCAGGCCACCGCCGCGGCCATCGCCGCGCGGCTGCCGGAGCTCTCCGACTGGCGGGTCTGCTTCCAGAGCCGCGTCGGGCGTCTGAAATGGCTCGAGCCCGCCACCGACGCGGAGGTCCGCCGGGCCGGCGCGGAGGGGAAGGGGGCTCTCGTCGCCCCCATCGCCTTCGTCTCCGAGCACGTCGAGACCCTGGTGGAGCTGGACCACGAATACGCCCGGCTGGCGGCCGAGGTCGGCTGCGCGCCCTATCTGCGGGCGCCCGCGCCGGGGGTGCGGCCGGCCTTCATCCAGGACCTGGCCGAGGCGGTGATCGTCAGCCTGGCGCGCCGCGACGGACCGGGTCCCTACGGCCCCTGGCGTTGCCCGGCCGGACTGAAAAAGTGCGCCTGCAGCTTCGATGGCGCGTATGAGGGCGCGGCGAGCTTCCAGGCGCAGGACTCGGGTGGGGGTGGCATATGAGGTGGTACGACCTGCTGCGCGGGCTGCACATCATCGCGGTCATCGCCTGGATGGCCGGCATGCTCTATCTGCCGAGGCTGTTCGCCTACCACACGGAGACCGCGCCGCCGGGCTCGGAGTTCGACGCCCACTTCCAGGTCTGGGAAGCCAAGCTCCTGAGGATCATCATCAATCCGGCGATGATCCTGGCCTTCATCTTCGGCCTGGCGCTCATATATGTGGATGGCCGGGAGCGGCTGGGGTGGGGCTTCCTGGCGACGCCCTGGATGCTGACCAAGCTCGCCGGCGTGGTGTTCCTGGTGAGCTGGCACGGCTATCTGGCGAGCGCCCGCAGGCAGATCGCGGCCGGCCAGCGGCCTCGCTCGGCGAAGTTCTGGCGGATGACCAACGAGCTGCCGTTCCTCGCCGCCATCGTCATGGTCCTGGCCGTCACCACCGAGTTCGGCGGCTAGGCCTGCGACCCCGCAGCCCTTGACCCGGACGGCCGTTCCATGGTTCCCATCATCCCACGCGTGGACCTTGCGCCGCGCGCCCCGCCTTTCCCGGCCCCGCGCCCAAATCCATTCCTGGATCCGCGCGCGAGATCCCAGCCGGCCCCCAAGAGACGACGAATTGAGACAACGGCGCGAACCCCGCGCCTTCAACGTTCAAAGCGAGCCCCGCCCGGAGTCCATCTTGGATCCTCCCGGGCGAGCGCCGCGGATACCTGAGTAGATAGAAATGCAAGACGACAATCCCACCCCGCCGATCGGCGAGGTCCCCCTGGCCCCCGAGGCCGAACTCGTGCTCGAGCCGCAGGCCGCCGCGACGACGGCCGAGGGCGTCGACACCGGGTCCGACGAGCCCAGCGAGGCCGCCCAGGCGATCGCCGCCATGGGCCTGACCCGCATGAGCCTGCAGGAGCTGAAGGACAAGTCACCCGCGGACTTGCTCAGCTTCGCCGAGCAGCTGGAGATCGAGAACGCGAACTCCATGCGCAAGCAGGACATGATGTTCGCGATCCTGAAGACCCTCGCCGAAGAAGGCGTGGAGATCTCTGGTAGCGGCACCCTGGAAGTGGTGCAGGACGGCTTCGGCTTCCTGCGCAGCCCCGAGGCCAACTACCTGCCTGGCCCCGACGACATCTATGTCAGCCCCTCGCAGATCCGGAAGTTCGGCCTGCGCACCGGCGACAGCGTCGACGGCGCGGTCCGCGCCCCGCGCGAGGGCGAGCGCTACTTCGCCCTGGTCACGGTGCACCAGATCAACTTCGAGACGCCCGAGAACGTCCGCCACAAGGTGCTGTTCGACAACCTGACGCCGCTCTATCCCGACGAGCGGCTGAAGATGGAGCTCGACGACCCGACCATCAAGGACCGCTCCGGCCGGGTGATCGACATCGTGGCGCCGCTCGGCAAGGGCCAGCGCTGCCTGATCGTCGCCCCGCCGCGGGTCGGCAAGACGGTGATGCTGCAGAACATCGCCAAGTCGATCGAGACCAACCACCCCGAGTGCTACCTGATCGTCCTCTTGATCGACGAGCGCCCGGAAGAAGTCACCGACATGCAGCGCACGGTGAAGGGCGAGGTGGTCTCCTCGACCTTCGACGAGCCGGCCACGCGCCACGTCCAGGTGGCCGAGATGGTCATCGAGAAGGCCAAGCGCCTGGTCGAGCACAAGCGCGACGTGGTGATCCTGCTGGACTCGGTGACCCGCCTGGGCCGCGCCTACAACACCGTGGTCCCGTCCTCGGGCAAGGTGCTGACCGGCGGTGTCGACGCCAACGCCCTGCAGCGCCCCAAGCGCTTCTTCGGCGCGGCGCGGAACATCGAGGAAGGCGGCTCGCTGACCATCATCGCCACGGCGCTGATCGACACCGGCAGCCGGATGGACGAGGTGATCTTCGAAGAGTTCAAGGGCACCGGTAACTCGGAAATCGTGCTGGACCGCAAGGTCGCCGACAAGCGGGTCTACCCGGCCATCGACGTGATCAAGTCCGGCACCCGCAAGGAGGAGCTGATCACGCCGAAGGAGCACCTCCAGAAGACCTACATCCTGCGCCGCATCATCGGCCCGATGGGCGCCCAGGACGCGATCGAATTCCTGCTCGACAAGCTGCGGTCCACCAAGACCAACGAGGAATTCTTCCAGTCGATGAACACGTAGTGCGAGCGGTCTGACCGGACGCAACCGGTCAGACTTCTGTTTCACGTGAAACAGCGGGGCGCTTCTACGGAATCAGCAGGCTCGCGCCGATGGTGGATCGGCTCTCCAGCGCCTCATGCGCACGGCGGGTCTCGGCCAGGGGAAACGTCTGGCCGATCTCGACCTTGACCTTGCCCGAGCGCACCATCTCGAACACTTGGCCGGCGCTCTCTTCCAGC
Source organism: Phenylobacterium sp. (assembly GCA_045802455.1). Taxonomy (GTDB): domain Bacteria; phylum Pseudomonadota; class Alphaproteobacteria; order Caulobacterales; family Caulobacteraceae; genus Phenylobacterium. Next base: position 3,196 of record JBJMQX010000142.1, read on the forward strand.
TCTTGCGGCGTCACGATGTAATCGAAGAGGGTGGGCCGGGTGAGGTAGAGCGAGCCGCCCTGCGCCAGGCGGCCTGGCGGGAAGGGCGGGACGACGCCGGAGGCGTTGCCGAAGCTGACGAAGAGGCCGCGCCGGGCAAGGCTCTTCAGCGTTGCCTCGAAGGTGTCCTTGCCCACCGAGTCGTAGGCTACCGGCACGCCCTTGCCGCCAGTGATCCGCCGCACTTCCTCGGCGACGTTCTGCTCGCGGTAGAGGATGACGTGGTCGGCGCCCAGCTCGCGGACCCGCGCCGCCTTGTCTTGCGACCCGACGGTGGCGATGACCTCCGCCCCGATCGCCTTTGCCCACTGGGTCATGATCTGGCCGACGCCGCCGGCCGCCGCATGCACCAGGATCGGCTCGCCGCCCGTCACGGGGTAGCAACGCCGCAACAGGAACTCGACGGTCATGCCCTTCAGCAGGACGGCCGCGGCGGTGCGCGCGTCGATCCCGTCGGGGAGCTTCACGGCGCGGTCGGCCGGGACGACGTTGGCCTCGGCGTCGGCGCCGAATCCCCCGCAGTAGGCCACCCGGTCGCCTGCCTTCAGCCGCGTGACCCCGTCGCCGACGGCGTCCACGACGCCCGCGGCCTCGCCGCCCGGAATGCAGGGCAGCTTCACGGGATAGAGGCCGGTGCGGTGGTAGGTGTCGATGAAGTTCACCCCGATCGCCTCGTGGCGAACGCGAACCTGTCCGGGCTTCGGCTCCGGTGCGGGCACGTCGACGACCTGCAGGACCTCGGGACCGCCCGTCTCGGAGAACTGGATCGCGCGCATCAGCCGAGGGTCCTTTGGAAGAACTGCAGGGTCCGGCCGCCGGCCAGCTTGGCGGCGTGGTCGTCGTAGTGCTCGCCGCCCGGCCGGGCGAAGGCGTGGTCGCAGCCCGGATAGGTGTGGATCTCGATCTGCGGATGGTCCTTCAGCGCCTGCAGGATCACAGCTTGAGCCGCCTTCGGCACGAACTGATCCTCCTCGGCGATGTGCATCAGGAGCGGGTGGGTCAGCTTCTCGGCTTCGGCGACGCGGTTCTCTATGCCCACCCCATAGTAGGAGACCGACCCGTCGGCGTCGGTGCGGGTGGCGGTGAGGAAGGCGAGCAGCCCGCCCAGGCAGAAGCCCACCGCGCCCACCTTGCCGCTGCAAGCCGCGTCGCCGCGCACGTGGGCGATGGTGGCGGCGATATCGCTGACCCCGGTCTCGACGTCGAAGGCGTTGAAGAGCTCGAAGGCCCGCTTCCACTCGGCCTCGGACTTATCGGTGATGTCGATGCCGGGCTCGATGCGCCAGAAGAGATCCGGGCAGATGGCGAGGTAGCCCTGGCCAGCCAACCCGTCAGTGATTTCGCGCATCACCGCGTTCACGCCGAAGATCTCCTGGATCACCACCACCGCCGGCGCGTTGTCCTTGGCCGGCCGGGCCACATAGGCGCTGAAGGTCCCGTCCCCGGTCTTGATCGTCGTGCGCTCGCCCATCGTCGTCTCCGCTGCGTCTCGCTTTCGCTACTAGCGCGCAGGGGCTCTCGTCCGCCATATGGAATCCAAAGCGGGAGCGAGAGCCCATGAAGATGACCGTCGAAGTCGACTGTTCGCCCGAGGAGGCCCGCCGTTTCCTCGGCCTGCCGGACGTCAGCGCGCTCAACGACCAGCTGGTCGAGGAGATGAAGAAGCGGATCGCCGCCAATATGGCGATGATCTCGCCCGACGAGATGATGAAGAACTGGATGAGCTTCGGGGCCGGGGCCCAGGAGCAGTTCCGCAAGCTGATGGAAGTGGGCATCGGCGCCGCCACCAAAAAATGAGCGACACGATCTTCGCTCCGGCCACGGCCCCGGGCCGGGCGGCGGTGGCGGTGGTGCGGATCTCCGGGCCGGCGACCGCCGAGGCGGTGCGGGCCCTGGCGGGCCGGCTGCCGGCGGCGCGGCGAGCGAGCCTCAGGAAGCTCCGGGACGTAAGGGGCCGCGAGATCGACAAGGCGCTGGTGCTCTGGCTGCCGTCGCCGGGCAGCTATACCGGCGAGGACTCCGCCGAATTGCACGTCCACGGCGGGCCGGCGGTGGTTTCTGCGCTGCTGCAGGCGCTCGCGGGGCAGGGACTGCGGCTGGCTGAGCCCGGCGAGTTTACCCGGCGGGCGTTCGAGCATGGCAAGCTGGACCTCGCCCAGGCCGAGGGCGTGGCCGACCTGATCGAAGCGGAAACCGAGCAGCAGCACCGGCAGGCCGTGGCCCAACTGGAGGGTCGCCTCTCTGACGTGCAGGCCCGCTGGCGCGAGGCGTTGACCGAGGCGCTGGCTTATTTCGAGGCTGCGGTGGACTTCCCCGACGAGGAGCTGCCGGCCGACGTCGCCAAGCGCGCGCGACCGGTGCTGAAGCGGCTGGCCGAGGAGCTGGAGGCGGCGGTGGACGACGCCGAGCGCGGCGAGCGGGTGCGCGAGGGCTACCGCATCGCCCTGGTGGGCGCGCCGAATTCCGGCAAGAGCACGCTCCTGAACGCGCTGGTCGGCCGTGACGCGGCGATTGTGACGGCGACGCCCGGCACCACCCGCGACATCATCGAGGTTCCGCTGGTGCTGGCGGGCTACAAGGTGCTGCTCGCCGACACGGCGGGGATCCGCGACACCGAGGAGGAGATCGAGGCGGAGGGCGTGCGCCGCGCCCGCGCCTGGGCCGAGGGCGCCGACCTGCGGCTCTGGCTGGTCGACGGCTCGGTGGCCGAGCTTCCGGGCCTCCCCGACGAGGTCGGCGACGGCGACCTGGCCCTGATCACCAAGCGCGACCTGCCGACCGGCCCCGCCGGCGCCTGGGCCGCGGAGGTGGCGCGGCGCATGGGCATGTCGTCGGCCGAGGTGACCGCCAAGGGGCCCAGCGACATGGCCTGGCTGAAGCAGACCCTCTCCGAGCGCGTCGTCGAGGCCCTGGCCGGCGCTGAGCCCGCTGCGGCCACCCGCCTGCGCCACCGCGAGCTGCTGGGGGAAGCCGCCGAACGCGTGCGGGCGGCGATGGGCGAGGGGAGTGCACTGGAGCTCGCGGCCGAAGACGTCCGCCTCGCCGCCCGCGCGCTGGACCGCATCACCGGCCGCATCGACCCCGACCATGTGCTGGGCCGCATCTTCGCCACCTTCTGCATCGGGAAATAAATCCTCCCCCCACAGGGGGAGGTGGCCCGCAGGGCCGAAGGGGGTTTCATCCGCGGCCTTCTGAGAAAAACCCCCTCAGTCGCGTCGCGACAGCTCCCCCGGAGGGGAGCATCGATGCCGCGCGACTGTTTCACGTGAAACACCCGCGGCCTTCGACTATATGCAGCCGCTCATGACGTGGGACGTGATCATCATCGGCGGCGGGCACGCCGGATGCGAGGCGGCGGCCGCCTCGGCGCGGTTCGGCGCGCGTACCCTGCTGCTCACCCACAAGCTCGAGACGATCGGTGAGATGAGCTGCAACCCGGCGATCGGCGGGCTGGGCAAAGGCCACCTGGTCCGCGAGATTGACGCCCTGGATGGCCTGATGGGCCGCCTGGCGGACCGGGCCGGCATCCAGTTCCGCCTGCTGAACCGCTCGAAGGGCGCGGCGGTGCGCGGTCCCCGCTCGCAGATCGACCGCCGGCTCTACCGCGAGGCCATGCAGGCCGAGCTGGCCGCGACCCCCAACCTGACGGTGACGGCCGAGGCGGTGGAGGACCTGATCGTCGAGGACGGCCGGGTCTTGGGCGCCATCGGCGCTTCGGGCGCCGAATACCGCGCCGGCCGGGTGGTGCTGACCACCGGCACCTTCCTGAAAGGGGTGATCCATCGCGGCGAGCTGCGCATTCCGGCCGGCCGGGTGGGCGACGCGCCCGCCATCGGCCTCTCCGACCGGCTCTACGCCGCGGGCCTGAAGATGGGCCGGCTGAAGACCGGCACGCCGGCGCGCCTCGACGGCCGCACCATCGCCTGGGACCGGCTGGAGATGCAGGCGGCCGACGCCGAGCCCGTGCCGTTCTCGTTCCTGACGTCAACGATCACCACGCCACAGATCGAGTGCGGCATCACCTACACGACCCCCGAGACCCACAGGATCATCGCCGAGCGGCTGGGCGAGAGCGCGGTCTACGGCGGCCGCGCCAAGGGGATCGGGCCGCGCTACTGCCCGTCCATCGAGGACAAGGTCGTCCGCTTCGCCGAGCGCGACAGCCATCAGGTGTTCCTGGAACCCGAGGGCCTGGACGACGACACCGTCTATCCGAACGGGATCTCGACCTCGGTCTCCGAGGCGACCCAGGACCTCTTCCTGCGCACCATCCCCGGCCTCGCGCGGGTGGCGGTGAGGCGCTACGGCTACGCCATCGAATACGACTACGTCGACCCGCGGGAGCTCTCCCCGACGCTGGAGGTGAAGCGCCTGCCGGGCCTCTACCTTGCCGGCCAGATCAACGGCACCACCGGCTACGAAGAGGCCGGCGCCCAGGGACTGGTGGCGGGGCTGAACGCCGCGCGCGCCGCGTCAGGGGCGCACGCCGCCGGGTTCGCCCGGGACGAGGCCTACATCGGCGTGCTGCTCGACGACCTGGTCACCCGCGGCGTCACCGAGCCCTATCGGATGTTCACCAGCCGCGCGGAATTCCGGCTGATCCTGCGCGCCGACAACGCCGACCAGCGGCTGACCGCCAAGGGCGAGGCGCTCGGCGTCGTGGGCTCCCGGCGCGCCACGGCTTATGGCGAGAAGGCCAGCGCCCTGGCCGACGCCCGCGCCCAGGCCGCCAGCCTGACGCTGACACCCGCCGAGGCGGCCCGCGCAGGCCTGCCAGTGAAGGCCGACGGCCAGCGGCGCAACCTGACCGAACTCCTCGCCTATCCCTCGATCGGGTTCGCAGACATGGCGCGGGTGTGGCCGCAGATCGGTGGCTGGCCGGCCGCCGTGCGCGAGCAGGTGGAGATCGACGCCGCCTACGCCGGCTATCTCGACCGGCAGGCCGCCGACGTGGCTGCGTTCCGGCGCGACGAGGACCTGCTGCTGCCGGCGGCGCTGGACTACGCCGCCGTCGGCGGTCTTTCCAACGAGGCGCGTGAGAAGCTCGCCGCGATCCGTCCGGCGACCCTGGGCCAAGCCGCGCGCATCGAGGGCGTCACGCCCGGCGCGCTGACCGCTCTGCTGGCCCATGTCCGCCGCCGCGCCGCTTGACGCCCCGATGGATGCGGACGGGTTCGCCGCGTTGAGCGGGGCCACCGCCGCGCAGATCGCCGATCTCGAGCGCTTCCTGGAGCTGCTGACCGCGGGCAACGCGGTGATGAACCTGGTCGGGCCGGCGACGCTCCCGGACTTCTGGTCCCGCCATGCGTGGGATAGCGCGCAGCTGCTGAAGATCGCCCCCGAGGCCCTGACTTGGGCCGACCTGGGCGCCGGCGCGGGTTTCCCCGGCGTGGTGCTGGCGATCCTCGGCAAGGGCCGGCCGGGGTTTCACGTGCACCTCGTCGAGAGCATGGCGAAACGCAGCCGGTTTCTCGCCGAGGTGGTCGCCGCGCTCGACCTCCCGGCCACCGTGCACAATATCCGTGCGGAAAACCTCGACCTCGCTGTGGAAATCGTCACCGCGCGGGCTTGTGCGCCGCTGCACCGCCTGCTCGGGTATGCCCGGCGCTACCTGAAACGGGGCGCGTTGGGGCTCTTCCTGAAGGGACAAGATGTTGCGCCGGACCTGGAAGAGGCTACAAGATATTGGGAATTTGAGGCAGACATCGTGCCAAGCCTGAGCGACCCCAGAGGCCGGATCGTGCGTGTGCGGAGGCTTGGTCGTGCCCGCAAGGTCTGACCGCAGCCTGCGTGTGCTGGTCGTCGCCAACCAGAAGGGTGGCGTCGGCAAGACCACGACTGCGATCAACCTGGGCACGGCGCTGGCGGCGGTCGGGGAGCAGGTGCTGCTGATCGACTCCGACCCGCAGGGCAACGCCTCCACCGGCCTCGGCATCGGCCGGGCGCTGCGCAAGCACACGCTCTACGATGTGCTGATGGGCGAAAAGACGCTGACCGACGCGGTGGTGAGGTCATCGGTGCCGGGCCTGGACGTCGTGCCCTCCGACCCGGACCTCTCCGGCATAGAGCTGGAGCTCGGCCACGAGGCGCGGCGCTCCTACAAGCTGCGCGATGCGCTCGATCCGATCCGCCAAGCGGGCGGGTACACCTACGTGCTCATCGACTGCCCGCCGTCGCTGAACCTGCTCACCGTCAACGCCATGGCGGCCGCCGACGCCGTGCTGGTGCCGTTGCAGTGCGAGTTCTTCGCGCTGGAAGGCCTCACGCAGTTGATGCGCACCATCGACCTGGTGCACGCCAGCCTAAACCCGAAGCTGGAGATCCAGGGCGTCGTGCTGACCATGTTCGACCGCCGCAACAGCCTCTCGGCCCAGGTCGCCGCCGACGTGCGCGGCCATTTCGGCGAGACGGTCTACCAGACGGTGATCCCGCGGAATGTGCGGGTCTCCGAGGCGCCGTCGTTCGGCAAGCCGGCGCTGGTCTATGACCTGAAGTGCGCGGGCAGCCAGGCCTACCTGAAGCTCGCCCGCGAAGTGGTGCTGCGCGAGCGCGACCGCCGCAAGGCGGCGGCTTTAGAGGACGCGTGATGGCTGAGGGGCGCAGGGGACTGGGACGGGGCTTGTCGGCGCTCTTGGGCGAGGCCGAGGACATCGCTCACGCGGTGGATCCGAGCGAGGGCGTGCGCGAGATCCCCGTCGAACTGATACGGCGCAACGCGCAGCAGCCGCGGCAGGTCTTCCCGGAGGCCGAGCTGGAGGAACTGGCCCAGTCGGTGCGCCAGTCGGGCGTGCTGCAGCCGATCCTGGTCAGGCCGCTGGCAGGTGTGGCTGGCGAGTACGAGATCGTCGCCGGCGAGCGCCGCTGGCGCGCGGCCCAGAAGGCGGGCCTCAAGACCATTCCGGCCCTCGTCCGGAACCTCGGCGACGACCAGGCCTTCGAGATCGCCATCGTCGAGAACGTGCAGCGGGCCGACCTCAATCCGCTGGAGGAGGCGCGCGCCTATGCCTCGCTGATGGCGCGGATGGCCTACACCCAGGACGCGGTGGCCGGCGCCGTCGGCAAGAGCCGCAGCCACGTGGCCAACACCCTGCGCCTGACGCAGCTGCCGGGACCCGTGCAGGAGCACGTTCTGGAGGGCCGCCTCAGCGCCGGCCACGCGCGCGCAATCCTGGCCGCGCCCGATCCGCTCGCGCTGGCCGAGCTGATCGTCGCTCGTGGGCTCTCGGTGCGCGACGCCGAGGCGCTGGCCAAGTCGGGCGGCGCGCCGAAGAAGGGCTCCGGGCCGCGGCGTCCGCGCAAGGACACCGACACCGCCGCGCTCGAAGCCGACCTCGAGGACGTGCTCGGAATGAGCGTCGACATCACCGATCGCGGCGGCGCCGGGGAGCTGAAGATCAAGTACGCGACCCTGGAGCAGCTCGACGACCTCTGCCGGCGGCTGACGCGCGGATGATGCGCCGGTCATGATCCTGGCGACCGGGTCGCGCGTGCGCCTGCGCACCATCGGCGTCCGCGACCTGCGGGCGGCCACGCGCTACCTGTACACACTCTCGATCACCGAGCCGATGACGGACCTCGCGCGCGCGCAACAGGTCCACAAGGAGACCGGCTTCTGGACGCCGCAGGCCGGCGCTGTGGCCATCGAGAGCCTGGCCGACGGCCGGCTGATCGGCACACTGCAGTTCTACGGCGCCGGGCCAGGCATCCATGGCCTGGAGATCGGCTACATCCTCCACGACGAGGCCGACCGCGGCAAAGGGTACGCCTCCGAGGCGCTGCGGCTGTTCTCCGACCTGCTGTTCGCGCGCCGCCCCGACTGCCACCGGCTGCAGCTGATCATCGAGACCTGGAACGACGCCTCGGCGCGCCTGGCCGAGAACTGTGGCTTCGCCAGCGAAGGAATCCTGCGCAAGGCCGGCTATTCGTCGCCCGACGCGCCGGCCGACTGCTTCGTCTACTCGCGCGTGCGCTAGACCCTGTCCCGATCGGCTTGGATGAAGCCAATCGGGATAAACAGGGTCGTCGCTGATATCTGGAGCCCTTCTTATCCACTCACGACGATCCATCGTGAGTGGGAGGGGCTCTAGGAACCCTCGCCTTCGCCCTCGGCCGCGCGGGCCTTCTGGTCGATGTTGGTCGGCGCGGTCTTGACCCCGGTGCGGTCCTCTTCGCGGGCTCCCTGCAGGATGCCCACCAGGCCGTAGTTCCCCTCGTGGCAGGCGTACTCGTAGACCTGGCCGGTGATCCGCTGGAACTCGTACTCGCCGCCCCACGGCTGGGCGAAGACGGTCGGGTCCTCCACCCAGAAGGCGTAATGCAGGCGGTCCTTGGCCACCGGCGTGAAGCGCTCGGTCACCTTCAGGTGCTCCGAAGCGCCACGGAAGACCTGTTCGGGATGAAAGTTGGTGGTCTCAACCACCAGGGTGTCGCCCTCCCAGTGGCCGATCGAATCGCCCATCCAGGGTCGCACCGAGGCGGGGATGTGCTGGGTCGCGTTCAGCCGCACGACGCGCGCGTCATGGACCATCTCCACGTCGATGACGACCTGGTCCCTGGTCTGCACGAACTGGTAGGTGTTGTTGTAGAGGCCGGGCAGCATCACCGGGCCCGAGGAGTTGCCGAACGAGAGCAGGCAGCGCTCGCCCAGGGCGCGGGTTTCAGGGTTGTCGCTGGGGTTTCCGGCCCGCCGCGCGGTCGGCCCGCCGAACGCGTTGACCTTCACGTCGGGGCGCATCGGCACCCGCCCGTCGGCCGTGGTCGTGATGAAGCCGTTCCTGGGCTGGCCCCGCACCCGCATCACCACGCTGCCGGGGTCGGTCCAGGCGGCGTTGTAGTTGCAGTTGGCGCCGCGGCCGCCGGAACAGTCGGCGGGCAGGTCGGTCACCTTGGCGTTCGGGTCCGTGGGCTTGTTGCCAAGGTCGATCTGGGCCTTCACCTGACCCTCGATCTTGCGGGTCTCGGCGTCGCTCAGGACCAGGTCCTTGCCCCAGCGTGGGTTGCGTTCCAGTCGCGTGACGGTCGCGCTCGTCCAGACGCCCTGCAGGTCGGGGTGGCCGTCGCCGGCCCGCGGCGCATGGTAGCTGGTCACCGGCCGCGGAGCGTGGTCCTCCGCGAGGGCGCTCGTCGAAAGCGCCACGCCGGCGGCGAACGCCAGCGCGCCCATGCTCGTGACGGTCAGGCCCTTGGCCATCGGCGGTCCTCCCCAGACCCTCGCCGCAGCGTCTGCGGTCATTCTTGCCTACAGGCGATTATCCGGGCCTTCGCCCGTGGCGGCAAGACCGCGCGGTTCGCTAGAGCCCGATGCGGCGCGCGCGGCTGGCGACCGTCAGCGCCAGGCGCTCGGCGATCAGCTGGTCGGGGGAGCCTGCGGTCTTGCAGAGGCGGTCGGCGTCCAGCACCTGCGGCTGGATGCGGTCCAGCTCCTCCAGCGTCCAGGACCGCGCCTGCCGGAGGAACTCGCGCTCCTGCTTCCAGAAGACGCCAGCCGCCTTGGCGGCCTCAGCCAGTCCAGCGCCAGCCTTGTGCAGGGTGAGCGCGCGGCGCAGCCGGCCCAGGTGCATGCCCATGGCGCGGACCGCGGCAGGGCCGGCCTCGCCCTCCTGGGCCGCGCGCCGCATGCCGGCCTGGGCGTCTGCGAGCCGGCCGCCGAACGCATCCGCCGCGGCGTCGGCGAGCGAGGCTTCCGGCTCGACGCCCAGGAAGGGCTCCAGGTCGGCGGGGGTGACAGCCGCACCGCTGCCGGGGCCGAGATAGAGCGCCAGCCGCTCGATCTCCTGGCGCGCGACGCCGCGCTCCTTGGGCATGCGGGCGACGAACATCGCCAGCGCGTCGGCCGAAAGCGTCAGGTTGTCCTTCGCCAGCGCCTCTCGCACCTGGCGGGCGACGTCGCCGGGCTCGTCCTCGTAGCAGGGGATGGCGGCGGCCCCGTCCGCCTTTTCGGCGGCCTTGCGCAGGGCGGAGTCGCGACCGAGGTTTCCGGCCTCGACGAGCAGGAAGGCGTCGGGGTTGAGCTCGCCCGCGGCATGGCGGATCAGCGCCTCGGCCGCCAGCTTGTCGAGCGCAGCCTTCTCGGTGGCGAAGCGCAGGCGCACCAGCCGTCGGCCGCCCATCAGCGACTGGGCGGCGAGCTCGGCCTCGAGGCGGCCGCCGTCGGCGTCCAGGTCGCCATCGGTGAGCTGGGCCACGTCGAACGGGTCGTTCGGGTCCTTGGCGACCCGGCCGGCCAGCTCCTGGCCGCGCTCGCGCACCACGCCCAGGTCACGGCCATAGATCAGCGCGGCGCGGACGCCGGCGGTCGGGGCCTTCAGGAAGCGTTCGATGTCCGGCCGCTTGCCGAGGATCACCGGTTCAGCCCTTGGTTTTCGGCTGTCCTGTGGCCAGCCAGGCGGCGAGTTCGAGCTGGATGCGCCGCGCCGCCTCCTCGGTCGCCCGGTCCTGGGCGTCCTGCTGGGCGGCGATGGAGGCGTAGGGCTGGTCGGCGGAATCGTAGGTCAGCTCGACCCTGACGCTGCCTCGCTTGGCCTGCGCGCCGGAGGGCAGGGACGCCAGCACGTAGTTCGCGATCAGCACGTACTCGTAACGGGTGGCCACGTTGTCGGTGCGGATGCCGCGCTGATAGCGCGTCTCGGACAGCGACAGCTGCATCCGGTAGGCGGCCGGCGCGCCCCGGTGGGCGGCGAAGGCGTCGTCCAGGTGCTGCCGGATCAGGAAGCCCGCGCGGCCGTCCGGCGCGACCACGTCGATGGACGCGAGGTTTGAGACCACGCCCGGCGTGGCGTAGAGCGGCGTAAACCCGCAACCCGCAAGCGCCAGGGCGGCGACGGCGGCGGCAAGGGACAGCAGGCGCTTCACGCCTAGGCCGCCACGATGTTGACGATGCGATCGGGCACCACGATCACCTTGCGAATGGTCAAGCCCTCTAGGCGCCTCGCGATCTCGGGATCGTCAAGCACGATCTTCTCGACCTCGGCGGCCGGCGCGCCGGCCGGAGCCGAGATTTCTCCCCGCCGCTTGCCGTTCACCTGCACCGGCAGGATGCGCACGGCGTCCTGGGTCAAGGCCGGATCGAAGTCGGGCCATTCGGCCATGACGACCATGCCGGCGCCGCCGATGCGGGCCCAGCACTCCTCAGCTAGGTGCGGCGTGAAGGGCGCGATCAGGCGGGCGAACGCCGAGAGCGCCTCCTGGCGGGCGGCCAGCAGGGCCGGCGAGGCGCCCTTCGCGGGGTTGGCCTTCAGCAGGTTCAGGAACTCGTAGAGACGGGCGATGCCGGAATTGAAGCGGAAGGTGTCGATCGCCTCGGTCACCTGCTTCACCAGCTTGTGGGTCGCCCGGCGAAGGTTCGCCGCCGCGACCTCGTCGCCCTCCGCGGCCGGCGCGCCCGCGGGCTGGCTGTCGAACTCGTCCCACACCCGGTTGACGAAGCGCCACGCGCCGGCGACCCCGCCGGTGGTCCATTGGGCGTCACGCTCGGGCGGGCTGTCCGAGAGCGTGAACAGGCGCGCGGCGTCGACGCCGAAGACGTCGAAGATCTCCTCCGGCGCGACGGTGTTGCGTTTCGACTTGGACATCTTCTCCACGTCGCCGATCACCACCTCGGCGCCGTTCTCGACCAGCCGGGCGCGCCGGGACTTGCCCTCGACGACGACCTCGACCTCCTTGGGCTCGACCCATTCGCCGGACTGTTTGCGGTAGGTCTCGTGGGTGACCATACCCTGGGTGAACAACCCGGCGAACGGCTCGCGCACCGAGAGCTGGCCGTCATCGGCCAGGGCCTTGGTCATGAACCGCGCATAAAGCAGGTGCAGGACCGCGTGCTCGATGCCGCCGATGTACTGATCGACCGGCATCCAGTAGTCGGCCGCGGCCTTGTCGATCGGTTCGTCCGCATGCGGACTGGCGAAACGCGCGAAGTACCAGGCGCTGTCCACGAAGGTGTCCAGAGTGTCGATTTCGCGGATCGCCGGGCCGCCGCAGGTGGGGCAGCTGGTGTGCTTCCAGGTGGGGTGGCGGGCCAGCGCGTTGCCCGGCTTGCCGAACTCCAGGTCGTCGGGCAGCGCCACCGGCAGGGCGGACTTGGGCAGCGGCACGACGCCGTCCTTCTCGCAATGCACCACTGGGACCGGGCAGCCCCAGGCGCGTTGGCGGGCCACGCCCCAGTCGCGCAGCCGGAAGACGGTCGCGCCCTGGCCCTTGCCCATGGCCTCGATCCTGGCGATCGCAGCGGCCTTGGCGGCCTCGATGTCCAGGCCGTCAAGGAACTCGGAGTGGTAGATCACGCCCGGGCCGGCGTAGGCCTCGTCGCCAATCTCGAACGTCGCCGGATTCTCGCCGGGCGGGAGGACGACGGGCTTCACCGGCAGCCCGTACTTGCGCGAGAAATCCAGGTCGCGCTGGTCGTGCGCCGGGCAGGCGAAGATGGCGCCCGTGCCGTAGTCCATCAGGATGAAGTTGGCGATCCAGACGGGCAGCTCCCAGCCTGGATCAAACGGATGCTTCACCTTCAGCCCGGTGTCGAAACCGATCTTCTCGGCGGTGTCGATCTCGGCCTGGGACGCACCGCCCTTCTTGCATTTGGCGATGAAGGCGGCGGCCTTCCTATCCTGCGTGGCGACAAGCTCCGCCAACGGATGATCAGGGGCGATCCCGACGAAGCTGGCGCCAAAGAGGGTGTCGGGCCGCGTGGTGTAGACCTCCAGGCCGGCGTCGAAGCCCTCGGGCGCAGGACCCGCGAAGTCGAACGCGAACCGCAGGCCCTTGGAGCGGCCGATCCAGTTCTCCTGCATCACCCGAACCTTCTCGGGCCAGCGGTCCAGGGCCTTCAGGTCGTCGGCCAGCTGGTCGGCATAGTCGGTGATGCGGAAGAACCACTGGTTCAACCTGCGCTTCTCGACGATCGCGCCGGAGCGCCAGCCTCGGCCGTCCTCGACCTGCTCGTTGGCCAGCACCGTCTGGTCGACCGGGTCCCAGTTGACGACGCCTTCCTTGCGGTAGACCAGGCCGCGCTCGTAGAGGTCCAGGAACAGCGCCTGCTGTTTGCCGTAGTATTCGACGTCGCAGGTGGCGAACTCCCGGGACCAGTCGATCGAGAGGCCCAGCTCCTTCAGCTCGGAACGCATCCGGGCGATGTTCTCGTAGGTCCAGGCCTTGGGATCGACGCCGCGCTCGATCGCGGCGTTCTCGGCGGGCAGGCCGAAGGCGTCCCACCCCATCGGGTGCAGCACGGAGAAGCCCCGGGCGCGCTTGAAGCGGGCGACCACGTCGCCGAGCGAATAGTTCCGCACATGGCCCATGTGCAGGCGCCCCGACGGATAGGGGAACATCTCCAGCATGTAGTACTTGGGCCGGCCCGGCTTGATGTCCGCGCGGAAGGCCTCGGCGTCGGCCCACGCCTTGCGCCACTTCGGCTCGGTTTCCTTGAAATTGTAGCGGGCCATCGGCTGAGGCTTTGGACTGGAGTGGGAATCCGGTCAACGGCGATCCTCCCCATCGGGGGAGGTGGATCGAGGCGGCGGCTCGAGACGGAGGGGCCTAGCCCCCGGGCCTGACAGCTCCCCCTTATAGGGGGAAGCATTCAGCCCTTGATGTTCGAAAGCTTGAGCTGGCGCGCGCGCGTCAGGATGGCGTTCTCGATATCCGTCTCCGTCTGGGTGGCCGACGGCGCGTCGATCCACGAGCCGGACGCGTCGCGGTTCTGCTTGAACACCGCCACGTTCAGGCCGTCGGCGCGCAGGCGCGCGTCCAGGATGTAGACAGTGCACTTGAAGCGCTCGTCCGGCTTTTCCGGATTGGTGTACCAGTCGGTGATCACCACGCCGCCGTAAGGGTCGGCGGAGGCCAGCGGCATGAAGGCCAGCGTGTCCAGCGTCGCGCGCCACAGGTAGCTGTTGACGCCGATCGCTGTCGGCGAGCCATCCGGGCCGACGGTGGCCTTCGGACCGCCCCCGGTGAACGGAACGTGAGAGCAACCGGCGACGCCGATCAGCCCCGCGGCCAAGGCGCCGGCCGCCACCCCACGAAGCCACGCACCATGCACGAACGGCATCTGTATCCGTCTCCAATCGATTTCCGCCGCGCCCAGTGAAGCGCTACGGCGCCGCCCCGCGCCCGGCCCCTCTATAACAACGCCGTGTCATGCGCCAAACAGGAATCGCGTGGCCCCGCCGCCACAGGAACAAGCAGATCGTCTGCCCTTTAACTATGAGTCGGCCCAACCCGGTTGACGTTGCGGCGACCGCGCCCTTAATCGACCTTCGCCGTCTCGGCTTCTAAGGGTTTTACCCGGGTGCGGAGACGGCTTCGAGGGACTAGATGTCGGGTATGTCCGCGTACAGCCAAGCCAGGCCCCTGATCGGGCTCAGCCTCGCGATCGCCCTTGTGGCGGCGTCGGCCGGTGCTGCGCGGGCGGCGGACGCCAAGCCGGCGGCCAAGCCGCTCGACTTCACGGTGCGCACCGAGGCCTCGGCGGTTTCGCCGCAGGCGCAGGTGACCAAGTGGGACGCCGCCAAGGGCAAGTGGGGCGTTACCCTGAACCTTCAGCAGCCCGATACGCGCGCCTCCAACTGGAACGACATTCAGGCGGGGGCCTACTACCGCATCACCCCGTCGCTGCGGGTCGGCGGCGCCGTCGCGTTCGGCGATCAACAGCCGTTGCTGGGTCCCAAGCCCGCCGCGCCGGAAGCCGGTCAGCCGCGCGTCCAACTCGAGACGAAGTTCAAGTTCTAGGGTTCAAGCCCCAAAGGCGCCCACCGCCGCTAGACCGATCAGGCCCGCGTCGAGAAGACGGCGGGCGTTTTCTTCTCCGATCCCACCGAGGGCATAGACCGGTCCGCCGATCGCGCGGACCAGCAGCGCGGTGCGCACGGAGCCCAGTGGCGCGCCGGCCGAGGCGCTGCGGCTGGCGAACACCGTCGAGACCACAGCCGCGTCGCAGCCGGCCGCCAGGGCGCGGCGGGCGGCAGTGAGCGAGTGGGCGGCCCCCGTCACCAGCCAGCGCGGATGGGCGGACTTCAGGCGCCGGGCCCGGTGCGCCAATCGTTCGGGCAGGTGCACGCCATCGGCTCCGAGCCTTGCCGCCAACACTGCGTCCGCGCCGATCAGCAGCACCAGGCTCCGCCGCCCCGCCACGGCCATGAGGCGCGCGCCCTGCGCCTCGGCGTCGCCTGCGCCGAACGCGCGGTAGACCAGCGCCGCGCTGCGCGGCAGGCGCTCGGCCACCGCCTCTGGATCGGGGGTGCGCTCGGGGTCGGTGAACGCCAGCAGCGGCGGCAGGGTCTTCCGCCCGCGGTTGCGGCGGCTTAAGAGCGCGGCTGTCCGCTCGAGGGTCCAGAACGCGCCGATGGCCGCAGCTCCCGCCAACTATGCCGACGTCGTGGCCCGGATCGCCCGGGCGGCGCAAGCTGCGGGACGTGCGCCGGGCGACGTCGAGCTGGTGGCGGTCTCGAAAATGCAGCCGTGGGAGGCCATCGCTCCGGTGCTGGCGGCCGGCCAGCGGGTGTTCGGCGAGAACCGGGTGCAGGAGGCGCAGGGCCGCTGGGCGGAGCGCCGGGCCGAGGTGATCCTGCACCTGATCGGGCCGCTGCAGACCAACAAGGCGGCCGCCGCGGTCGGCTTCTTCGACGTCATCGAGAGCCTGGACCGGGAGAAGCTCGCCCGCAGCCTGGCCGGCGAGATCCAGAAGCAGGGCAAGGCGCCGCGCCTGCTGGTGCAGGTGAACACCGGCGAGGAGCCCCAGAAGGCCGGTGTGGTCCCGGGCGAGGCCGACGCCTTCGTGGCGCTCTGCCGGACGACCTACGCGCTCGAGCCGGAAGGCCTGATGTGCATCCCGCCAGTCGGCGAGCCTGCGGCGCCACATTTCGCCCTGCTCGCCAAGATCGCGGCGCGTAACGGGCTCGCCAAGCTCTCCATGGGTATGAGCGACGATTTCGAAACCGCCATCGCGTTCGGCGCCACCAGCGTGCGGGTGGGCTCGGCCGTCTTCGGCGCGCGAGCCGCATAGGGCGCGACGCCCCGATCTGATCAGGCCTCCCGGATCTCAACGGCGTCCCCGGGCCGGGCGACGGCGAGCAACGCCTCCATGTCCGGGCGGGCCAGGGCCACGCAGCCTTCGGTCGGCGCATAGCCGGGCCGCGCCAGGTGCACGAAGATGCAGGAGCCCATCATCGGCTTCGGCGGATCGTCGTTGTGGCCCAGCACCAGCACCAGGTCGTAGAGGTGATCGTCGCGCCACATCCGCTCGAAGCTGCCGTGGTGCGGCAGCTTGACCGGCCGGTTGTAGTCGCCGTCCGAAGGGTCGTCGCACCAAGCGTCGTCCGGTTCGAGCGCCTGCGCGGCAAGCGCCGTCTGCGGCGGCGGGCCTCTGTCCGGGCGGAAGAGCAAGCGCCGGATCGGCCATACGCCTGCGGGCGAGGCGAGGTCGCCCTCGCGCTTCATGGCCGCCGGGCGCACGCCTCCGGGGCCCAGCGCGCAGCGGACCCGGCCGGTGGGCAGTTCGAACCAGCCGTCTGGGGTCGCGGCGAAGATCACTTCGGGTCCAAATCCCTTTGATCGCGGAAGCGGATACGGTGCATGGTCGTCGGATCATGGCGCAGCGCAAGACCCTGCTCATCGTGGACGACGACGCGGACCTGCGGAGCGCTGTCGCCGAACAGCTCCAGGCCGAGGACTTCGCCACCCTGGAGGCGGCCACCGCGGGCGAGGGTGTGCGGGTCGCCCAGACCGACCGGCCCGACCTCATCCTGCTCGATCTCGACCTGCCGGACTTCGACGGCCGCGAGGCGGCGCGGCGACTGCGGTCCAGCGGCCTGGCCACGCCGATCATCATGCTGACCGCGGCCGGCGCGGACGAGGACACGGTCCAGGGGCTGGATTCTGGGGCCAACGACTACGTGACCAAGCCCTACAAGTTCGCCGTGCTGCTGGCGCGCATCCGCGTGCAGCTGCGCGACTACGAGCACTCCGAGGGCGCGGTCTTCCGGCTGGGCGACTATGAGTTCCGCCCGTCCGCCAAGATGCTGCTCGACCCGTCCGGCAAGAAGATCCGGCTGACCGAGAAGGAGACGAACATCCTGAAGTACCTCTACCGCGCCGGCGAGAAGCCGGTGTCGCGCGAGGAGCTGCTGGCCGAGGTCTGGGGCTACAACGCCGGCGTCACCACCCACACGCTGGAGACCCACGTCTACCGCCTGCGCCAGAAGATCGAGTCCGACCCGGCCAACGCGCGCCTGCTGCTGACCGAGGCCGGCGGGTACAGGCTGGCGCCATAGGCGCCCTGCGCGCGGGAACCACGAAAAGGCACGAAAAACACGAAATCGGCGGCCGAGAAGCGGTCGGATCGGCCCTTTCGTCTCTTTCGTGCTTTCCTAGAGCACCAGGTCGGCGCTGACGGGAGCGTGGTCGCTCGGGCGCTCCCATTCGCGCACGTCGTCGTGGATGCGCGAGGCTGCGGCGCCCAGGCGAAAGGCGGCGTCCTTCAAGCCCGGCGTCACCAGGATGTGGTCGAGCCTGAGGCCGCGGTTGGAGACCCGGAAGTCCTGGGCGCGGTAGCTCCACCAAGACGCCAGCTTTGCGGGCTCAGGGACGGTCTCGCGGGTGAGGTCGAGGAAGCCCAGCGACGCCTTGAGCGCATGGAACGCCTCGACCTCGACCGGCGTGTGGCTGACGATCTTCGACATGTAGCGGTGGTTCCAGACGTCGTTCTCGCCGGGCGCGACATTGAGGTCGCCGACGATGGCGAGCGGCGCTTTCGGGTCGCGGCGCGAAAGCTCGGCGGTCAGCTTTTCGTAAAAGTCGAGCTTGTGGTCGAACTTAGGGTTGGCGTCGCGGTCCGGCGTGTCTCCTCCGGCCGGGATGTAGAAGTTGTGGATCTCGACGCCCGCGACGACGGCGCCGACGCAGCGGGCGTGGCCCTCACGGCAGACATCCAGCGGCGGCGCGTCTTCGAGCGGCAGGGCTGAGGCTATGGCGACGCCGTGCCAGCCCTTCTGGCCGGCGATCTTGAGGTGCGGCAGGCCCATCCCGACGAAGGCCTCGCGCGGGAACTCGCCCTCGCGGCACTTGATCTCCTGCAGGCAGAGCACGTCGGGCGCCTGCTCGCGCACGAAGCGGGCGGCCTGCTCGTGGCGCAGGCGCACGGAGTTGACGTTCCAGGTGCAGATCCGCAGGCGCATGGGCCTCCATATGGCGTGTCCGGCGCGGCTGGGAAGCTGACAAAGAGACGCCCGGGCACTGGAGGGGCCCGGGCGTTTCAGTGGTCTCTCATGCCGCCGCCGGGAGGGGATAGAGTCCGGCACGGATCTCCCCGGCGCGAAGCCCGCGCCAGGAACGTAGTGACATTAGCGCCACAGGCCAAAATAAAGTCAAGTGACGGCTGCTTAGCGCTTGCCCGTGGCGAAACCGTCACAGCTTGCCGCGGCCGACGTTCTTCGGCCGGGGGTCCTTCAGCACGAAAAGCCCGGGGTCCAGTCCCGAAACCCGCTCCAGCCCGTCGATACGGACCTGCGTCGTGCGGCCCTGGGCGTCGGTCACCGACCAGCCCCGCAGGGTCATCGGGTTGTCGGCGAAGGTCAGGGTGATCTGGCCGGCCGTTTGCTTCTTGCCGTCGCGGGCGGTGATCGTGAACCCGTCGGCTGCGCGGGAAACGCGGGTCACCTGTACGCCGCGGTCGAGCCGGATGGTCCTGGCGAGGAACAGAGACAGCGGCGTGGCCATCAGCGGATAGGAATCGAAGGTCTTCAGCCGGGTGTCTTGGATGGCCACCGCGCCGCCATCGGAGACCACCAGCAGCCCAGAAGGCGGATCGTAGGCGAAGCGCGCCTTGCCGGGCCGCTTGAGGAAGAGTTCGCCCTGGCTGGTCGCGCCACGTGCATCGGTCTGGGTGAAACGGCCCCTGGCTTCGGTGAGGCCCTGCAGATAGCTGACCGCCTTGTCGACCAGCGCCTTGTCTTCGGCCGAAAGCGAAGCCGGCGCGGGCGCCTGGGCGAAGGCCCCCGGTGCGATCGTGAGAAAGGCCAAGGCAAACGCCAGGCTTCGGCGGGTGAGCGTCATCATCGGGTCCTGAAAGTCCCCCCGGGTTCTGGCCGCAATAGGGCGGCCGACGGCCCACAGCAACGGGCGACCGCCAGGCCCGTTCCGGCGGCTCGCTTGACATGCAAGTAAATACTTGCCTATTACTGTCCATGACCGACGACATGGACAAGGTGTTCAAGGCGCTGGCCGACCCGAGCCGGCGCCAGTTGCTGGACCGCCTCTTCGCGGAGGAAGGCCAGACGCTGGGCGCGCTGGCCGAGGGCCTGGCGATGACCCGCCAGGCGGTCAGCCAGCACCTGGCCCTGCTGGAGGCCGCCAATCTGGTCGCCACCGTCCGGCGCGGCCGCGAGAAGCTGCACTACCTGAACCCGGTCCCAATCCACGAGGCTCACGCGCGCTGGATCGCCAAGTTCGAACGGCCGCGCCTCGACGCGCTCGCCGCCCTCAAGCAACGCCTCGAAAACCCGCAATCCGAAGGAGATCCGGAATGACCAAGCACACCTACGTCTACGTGACCTACATCCTCTCGACGCCCGAGAAGGTGTGGAAGGCGCTCACCGACCAAGCGATCAGCGCCAGCTACTGGGGCCGCGAGAACGTCTCCGACTGGAAGGTGGGCTCGGAGTGGCAACACCGGCTTCCGGGCAAGTCGGCAGACGTGATCGGTGAGGTGCTGGAAAGCGATCCCCCGCGCCGGCTGGTCACCACCTGGGAGGTCCCGTCCGACCGAGGCAACCCCGACACCACCAACCGCTGCGTCTTCGACATCGAGGACGCCGGGGGCAAGGTGAAGCTCACCGTCACCCACTCCGACCTGGGCGACAAGGCGCTCAAGGACATCTCCGGCGGCTGGCCGGCGGTGCTGTCGAACCTGAAGACCCTGCTGGAAACCGGCCGGACCATCCCCGACCCGTTCAGCGCAGTGGCCAACCACCCGAGGGGATAGGCAGCTCTACGGCGCGGCGCCGGCGAGGATCTCGCGCTTGCCGGCGTGGTTGGCGGGGCCGACGACGCCTTCCTGCTCCATCCGCTCGATCAGCGAGGCGGCGCGGTTGTAGCCGATCTGCAGGCGCCGCTGGATGTAGCTGGTCGACGCCTTGCCGTCGCGGGTGACCACGGCCACGGCACGGTCGTAGAGGTCGTTGCTCTCGCCCTCCCCGCCAAAGCCGAAGTCGCCCGCCTCGGCCTCCTCCTCGCCGCCGGCGGTGACCTCTTCAAGGTACTGCGGCTGGCCCTGCTCGCGCAGGAACTTGGCCACCGCTTCCACCTCTCCATCGCTGACGAAAGGTCCGTGCAGACGGGTGATCCGCCCGCCGCCGGCCATGTAGAGCTGGTCGCCCTGGCCCAGGAGCTGCTCGCCGCCCTGCTCGCCCAAGATGGTGCGGCTGTCGATCTTCGAGGTGACCTGGAAGGAGATGCGGGTCGGGAAGTTGGCCTTGATGGTGCCGGTGATGACGTCCACCGACGGCCGCTGGGTGGCC
>JBJMQX010000143.1:0-9723 GCA_045802455.1 Phenylobacterium sp.
CCCTTCGGCGGCCAGGACCAACGCGCGGGTGACCGGATTGAAGTCGATCACGTGGAACAGGCCCGCGGCCAGCGCCTCGTCGGCGATGACGGAGAGCCCGCGCAGGATGATCTCCAGCGCCCTGGCCTCGCCCACCACGCGCGGCAGCCGCAGGGTGCCGCCGCCGCCCGGGAAGATGCCGACGCGGGTCTCCGGCAGGCCGATGGCCTCGACGCCGGGGCTGGCGATGCGCAGGTCGCAAGCCAGGCTGAGCTCGAAGCCGCCGCCCATGCAAAGGCCGTTGATCGCGGCCACCACCGGCTTGGGCGCCGCGGCGATCAGGTCGACGAGGGCCAGGAAGCCTTGCTTCGGCGGGCCATCGGGCGGCGGGGGCAGGGGCGTGTCGGCGGCCGCGTCGCTGGCGGTCGAGAGCTCGCCCACGTCGTAGTGGCGGATGAAGATCCCCGGCACGCCGCCGGTGATGACGATCGAGCGGACCGTCGGATCGTCGGCCAACGGCCGCATCGTCTCCAGCATCTCCTGGGCCCCGGCCGCGGTCATGGTGCCGTAGGGCGGGTTGGCGTAGGTGACCACCGCCGCGCCGCCGCGTTGTTCGACCGTGACGAAGCCCATCGCCGCCTCCCTTGATTGTTGGCCGCAAACCTTGGAACGGGAGGGATAGGGCCGCAAGGAGTGAGGGTTTGCGCATCGTCTCGGGGGAATTCCGCGGCAAGGCCCTGGTCGCCCCGCCGGGCGAGGCCACGCGGCCGACCTCCGACCGCGCGCGGCAGGCGGTGTTCAATATTCTCGAGCATGCCGCCTGGTCGAAGGGCGTTCGCGACGCCCGGGTGATCGACCTCTTCGCCGGCTCCGGCGCGCTGGGCTTCGAAGCCCTGTCGCGCGGCGCCGCCTTCTGCCTGTTCGTGGAGACCGACGAGGCCGCCCGTGGCGCGATCCGCCAGAACGTCGAGGCTATGCACGCCTTCGGCAAGACCCGCGTCCACCGCCGCGACGCCACCGACCTCGGCGTGCGGCCCGGCGCTGACGGTCCGGCGTTCGACCTGGCCTTCCTCGACCCGCCCTACGCCAAGGGCCTGGGCGAGCGGGCGCTGGAGCGGCTGGCGGCCGGCGGCTGGCTGGCGGCGGGGGCCGTGGTGGTGTTCGAGCGCGGGAAGGGCGAGGCGGACTTCGACGTGGCGGGGTTCGAGCTGCTGGACGCGCGGGACTACGGCGCGGCGCGGGTTCATTTCCTCCGTTTCGAGGGCGCTTGACCCTCACGTCCCGTGAGGCCTGATCACCTTGTCCATCGACGAGGACGAACGATCGTGAGCGGCTATACGGTCAAGCAGGTGGCGAAGCTGTCGGGCGTCTCCGTCCGCACGCTGCACCACTACGACGAGGTCGGGCTGCTGAAGCCCGCCTGCGTCGGCGCGAACGGCTACCGCTACTATGGACGCGAGGAGCTGCTGCGCCTGCAGCAGATCCTGTTCCATCGGGAGCTGGGATTTTCGCTGGAGGAGATCGGCCGGGCGCTGGACGCCGAAGGCTTCGACCGGGTGGCGGCGCTGACCGCGCACCGGGCGAAGCTCGCGGCCGACGTCGCCCGCTACCGCAAGCTGATCCGCACGATCGACGTGACCCTCGCCGCCCTCGAAGGAGATAAGGCGATGGACGAGACCAGGATGTACGACGGCTTCGACCCGGTGAACCAGGCGAGGCGGGAGAAGGAGCTGGTGGAGCGCTTCGGCGAAGGCGTCCGCCCGGCGATCGAGGAGGTCCGCGCCCGCTTGAAGCGGACGACCCAGGCCGAGTTCGACCGGCGACAGGCCGAATTCGCCGAGATCGAAACCGCCATGGCCGAGGCGCTGAAGGCTGGCGAGCCCGCTGACAGCCGCGGCGTGCAGGCCCTGACCCGCCGGCTCCACGAATGGGTGGGGCTCTGGTGGGGCGTCGCGCCGACCAGGGCGCGCTTCATTGGTCTGGCCAGCTTCTACGTGGACCACCCCGAATTCCGGGCGCGTTACGAGGCGCGGCAGGCGGGCCTCAGCGAATACCTCGCCGCCGCCATGCGGGCATTTGCGGCGGCGGAGCTCTAGCGCCGCCCGAACAGGCGCTCGATGTCGGCGAGCTTGAGTTCGACGTAGGTGGGGCGGCCGTGGTTGCACTGGCCGGAGTGCGGCGTGGCCTCCATCTGGCGCAGCAGGGCGTTCATCTCCGGCGCGTTGAGCCTACGGCCGGCGCGGACCGAGCCGTGGCAGGCCATGGTCGAGCAGACGTCCTCCAGCCGCTCCTTCAGGGCCAGGGCCTGGCCGTTCTCGGCGAGGTCGTCGGCGATGTCGCGGACCAGGCCCGCCGCATCGGTCTCGCCCAGGAGCGCCGGCACTTCGCGGACCAGCACCGCGCCGGGACCGAAGGCTTCCAGCACCAGGCCCAGCGCCGCCAGCTCCTCGGCCTTGCCGACCACGCGCTCGGCCTCGGCCGGGTCGAGCTCGACGACCTCCGGGAGCAGCAGCGCCTGGCGGGCGACGCCGCCGTCCGCCATCTCGGCCTTCATCCGCTCGTAGACCAGGCGCTCGTGGGCGGCGTGCTGGTCGACGATGACGACGCCATCGCGGGTCTGGGCGACGATATAGGTCTCGTGCACCTGGGCGCGGGCGGCGCCGAGCGGATAGTCGACGGGATCGAACACCGGCGCGGGCGGTCCGTCCTCGGCGACGCCGGCCTGCCACTCCGGCTCGGCGCGGGCAGAGACCTCGGTCAGGCCCGGGATCGACTGGACGGCGGCGGCCAGCGCGCCCGCTGTGCCGGGCTGCCAGCCGCCCTGGCGCCAGGCGGAGTAGCCGGCGGCGGACGGTGGCGGCTGATAGCCGCCGGGGCGGAACCCGCCCAAGGCGGCGCTGGCGACAGTGGTCGAGGCGCGGTGCCCGGCGCCGGCCAGCGCATGGCGCAATCCGCCGACGATCAGGCCGCGCACCAGGCCGGGGTCGCGGAAGCGCACCTCGGCCTTGGCCGGGTGGACGTTGACATCGACATAGGCCGTGTCGAGCTCGACGTAGAGCGCGGCCAGCGGGTGCCGGTCGCGGGCCAGGAAGTCGGCGTAGGCGGCGCGCAGCGCGCCCTGCAACAGGCGGTCGCGGACCGGGCGGCCGTTGACGAACAGGTACTGGTGGCCGGCGTTGCCGCGGTTGAAAGTCGGCAGGCCCGCGAAGCCGCTCAGCCGCACGCCCTCGCGCTCGTGGTCGAGGGCCAAGGCGTTGTCGGCGAATTCGCGGCCCATGATAGCCGAGAGCCGGGCCAGCCGTCCGTCCGGGCCGGCGGCCTCGGCGGGGAGGCGCAGGGTGCGGCGGCCGTCCAGGTCGAGCGCGAAGCTGACCGCCTCGTGGGCCATGGCCTGGCGCTTGATCTCCTCGGCGATGGCCATGGCTTCGGCCCGCTCGGACTTCATGAACTTCAGCCGCGCGGGCGTGGCGTAGAAGAGGTCGCGCACCTCGACGCGGGCGCCGTGCGGGTCGGGGAAGGCGGCGGGCGCGACCGCGCCGACCGCGCCGGCCTCGACGAAGATGGCGTGGGCGTCTTTTGCCCCGCGGGCGCGGCTGGCGATCGAGAGCCGGGCCACCGAGCCGATCGACGGCAGGGCCTCGCCGCGGAAACCGAGGGTGGCGATATGCAGCAGGTCGTAGTCGCCTGCGTCGTCGGGGCTGAGCTTGGAGGTCGCGTGGCGCTCGACGGCCAGCGGCAGCTCGTCCGCCGCCAGACCCTGGCCATCATCGGCGACCAGGATGCGGGTCAGGCCGCCGCCGTCGGCCTGGACTTCGACGCGGGCCGCGCCGGCGTCAAGGGCGTTCTCGACCAGCTCCTTGACCGCGCTGGCCGGGCGCTCCACCACCTCGCCGGCGGCGATGCGGTTGACGGTTTCGGGCGGCAGGCGGCGGATCGGCATGGGAATGGGCCACAGTAGACGATTCCGCGGGCCTGCGCTCCTGATGCTGGCGCTTGCCTGGCCGGCGGCGGCGCACGTGGAGCTGACGCCCGCCGGCCCCGCGCCCTACGACCCCGACGCGGTGGTGGTCGAAGAGCTGGTGGTGCACGGCAAGCTGCCCGGCCCGGCCTGGTGGACGGTCTCCGACGCCGACACCACCATCTATGTGCTGGGCTCGCCGACGCTGGCGCCCAAGCACATGACCTGGGACCGCGCGGTGTTCGAGCGGCGGCTGGCCGGCGCAAACATGGTCATCGTGCCGTTCCAGGACGTGAAGGTGACGATGGGCGGCGCGCTGGGGGCGGCGTTCAATTTCCTGCGGCTGAAGTCCGCGCAGCCGTTCGAGGAGACGCTGGACGCCGGCGCGCGGGCGCGGTTCGCGGCCGTCCGGGCCAAGCTCGGCCAGCCCGCCTCGCACTATGGGACGAAGAACGCGCTGGCTGCGGGCCTCCGGCTCGCCACCGACTACCGCGACGCCAACGGGCTGACCAATTCGGACCCCACCAAGCTGATCAAGCTGCTGGCGCGGCAGGCGCGCGTGCCCGTGCAGCAGCGCAGCTATGACATCGGCTCGCTGATGGGTGCGGTGCTGCGCACGCCTGTTTCGGCCGGGCGGGCCTGTTTCGAGGAGGTTCTGGCGCAGGTGGAGGCCGGCCCCGGCGTCACCCGCCAGGCCGCGCGCGCCTGGGCCGAGGGCGACGTGCGCGCCGCGCTCGCCAACGAGCGGACCTACGAGCGCTGCATCGCGCTGGTGCCCGGCGCCCAGGCGTTCGACGCCCGCACCAAGGCCGACGAGGTCGCCGACATCGAGCGCGCGCTGAGCAGGCCCGGCCACGCCATCGCGGTGGTCCCGCTGCGCCCCCTGCTGGCCCAGGGCGGCGTGCTGGACCAGCTGCGCGCCAAGGGCTTCACGGTGAAGACGCCAGGCGAGGAGGAGTAGGAGAGGAGCCTCCTACGGCGGGCCCATCATGGCGGCGACGAAGTTGTCGTAGCTGTCGAGGACCTTGGGGTCGTCCTTGACGATCTGCACCACCTGCCTGGGGATCAGCTTCAGGTGGTCCTGCATGTGCTCGGCGCCGACGCCCATCGAGACGCCGAACTCGCGGAAGATGGCGAACGACTTCTGCTCGTAGGCATTCACGTCGACCTTGGCCGCACCGCCGCCGAGGGTCGCTCGGCTGAGGTCATAGAAGGCGTGCATGTGCGGGTTGTTGATCCAGGCCTGCTGCTCAGCGCCGGCCCCTTGCAGAGAGACGGCCTTGCCGGGCTGGGGCGCGGCGGCGGGGTGCTGGGCGAGTGCGGGTTGGCTGGCCGCGAACGCCAGGGCGAGGCCGGCGGCGAGGGTGAGGGCGATTGGACGGTTCACGGGTGGCTCCGGGGCTGCTAGGCATGACAAGAAACTCTGACATGATGTAAAAGATTTTTTACATCACGTCGAGCCCTTCCGCGCCGGGAGCTGCTGGATGTCGTTCCGCGAGAAGTCCGCCTGGATCACCCTGGTGAGCGTGCTGGCCTGCTTCGGAGTCTATTTCTTCGAGCTGGTGGCCAGCCATGGGCAGGGCCGCCACCTGGGCGCGCTGCGTTCGCTGCACCTGCTGCTGCTGGCGGTGGCCGCGCTGGTCGCCTTGCAGCTGGCGCTGACCGCGATCGCCGCAGCGACGACGGCGAAGGACGAGCGTGCGGCCGACGATGAGCGCGAGCGGATGATCCAGTGGCGCTCGCGCAGCCTCGGCTATCACGTGCTGCTGGTGCTGGCCCTCGTGCCCTTCGTGGCGCTGATCTTCGGGCACTCGGCGGTCGACATGGCCAACTTCGCGCTGCTGGCGGTGGTGATCTCCGCGCTGGTCGTGGCCGTCGCCCAGATCGTCATGTTCCGGCGCGGGTACTAGGCGTTGAGCCGCGGTCTACCCATCGCCAATCAGATCCGCCGGCTGCGCTTCGAGGCGGGCGAGATGACCCAGGGCGAGCTCGCCCAGCGCATCGGGATGACCCGCCAGACGGTGGCCGCGATCGAAGCCGGCAAGTACTCGCCCTCGCTGGAAGCAGCCTTCCGCATCGCCCACGTGTTCGGCGTGGGTCTGGACGAGGTGTTCCAGTGGGTGGAGAAGCCCTAGAGCCCCGGCAGCTTCAGCTTGTGCGGGCCTTCGCGCTGGATGACCACGGTCTTGCCGCCGGTCAGCTTGGAGATCCGCTGCTCCTCGGCCGCCGCGTCCACGGGCGCGGAGGTGTCGGCGCCGGCGGCGGAGGCGGGCGTCTGGGCGGCCTTCTTGTCGCCGCGCCAGAACATCACGCGGTCGGCGAAGCTCTTGTCCTTGTGCGCCACGTCGCCGAACTCGTCGTCTACCACGTAGCGGATCAGCGGATCGGCCCGGTCGGCGCCGGCCTTGGCGACCAGCAGCTTCTCGCCCGTGGAGCGGACCTCGCCCTCGCGCTGGCCCAGCAGGGCGGTGCGCGCGGCGCTCTCGGGCTGCAGCTCCTGCGGGCGCGGCTCGCCGGGGGCCGGCGGGCGAAGCGCGTAGTCGGGCGGCAGCACCAGCGGCGCCTTGGTCACGATGCGGAACTCGTCGGGGGTCACCTTGGTCATCCCCAGCGCATTGCGGGTCGACTGGCATCCGGCGAGGCCGGCCGCCGCGATCAGGGCGGTGGCGACGATCAGACGATTGGCGGTCATCAACCTAGAAGCTCCTGCGGCCCCCCGGCCGGGAAAAGGTGGATATCGTAAACGGGCCCGCGCGCCAACGGCGCATCAGGCCGCATCCTCGCGCGCAGGGTTGGGCGATTTCTGGGCGCGCTCGCGGTTGTCCTGGATCAGCATGTCCAGCAGCAGCAGGCAGATGCCGATCGAGATGGCGCTGTCGGCGAGATTGAAGATCCACGGGAAGTAGAGCCGGCTGACGTCGACGAAATCCGCCACCGCGCCCAGCCGGATGCGGTCGATGGCGTTGCCCACGGCGCCGCCGATCACCAGGCCCACGGCTGTGGCGAACAGCGGCCGCTCGGCCTTGCGCACCCACATGGCGAGCAGGATCGCGACGACGACCGAGAAGGCCGCCAGCAGCCAGCGGACCAGATCGTGCTGGGCCTGCAGGAAGCCGAAGCTAACGCCCGAGTTCCAGACCATGGTGACGTAGAAGGGGCCCGCCACCTGGCGGGTGACCAGCAGCGGCAGGTTCAGGCCGTAGAGCACCCAGGCCTTCACCGCCTGGTCGGCGACGATGATCACCGCCGCCAGCACCAGCGCCAGGCGGCCGAGCCGCGTCCAACCCGTCATGCGTCGACCTTTCCGTTGGCGCGGTCCCATTGCGCGACCGCGTCGTCGCAGCGTTCGCAGAGGAACTTCGGCGCCGTCACTTCCGGCAACACCCGCCAGCAGCGGGCGCACTTATGGCCCTGGGCCCGCTCAATCGCGACGCCAACATTGGGCGTGTCAGGATGCGGACTCGCGCCCGCCGGAACAGCTTCTTCCTGCAGGGATGCGCTGCTCGTTACGAATACCTGGGCAGCGAATTCCTCTGGCGACATTCCCTCGACGTCGAAGTCCACAAGGTAAGGCTTAGTCTCGTCCTTGCGCTGGGGGAGCTTAGGATTCACAAAGACGGTTGGGTGAGCTTCGAGCGTCGCTCCTATCAGCTTCCTCGATCGTGCCTCCTCGATTCCAGCATTCGCGGCACTCTTCATTTTCTGCAGGTACGCCCAGCGCTCGGCTTCTGCGTCGTTGCGCCACGCCGCCGGCGTCTCCGGGAACACGCGCAGGCAGTTGGAGCCGGCGTCCGGGAAGCGGGTCGTCCAGGCCTCTTCCATGGTGAAGGGGATGAGCGGGGCGAGCCAGATGGTCAGCCGCTCGAAGACCGCGTCCATGACCGTGCGGGCGGCGCGTCGGCGGGCGCTGTCCGGGCGGTCGCAGTAGAGGGCGTCTCTACGGATGTCGAAGAACAGCGACGAGAGGTCGTCCTGGCAGAAGGCGAGCAGGGCCTTGGAGACCTGCTGGAACTCATAGGCCTGGTAGGCGGCGCGGACCTCGGCGTCGAGCTGCCAGAGCCGGTGCAGGATGAAGCGCTCCAGCGGCGGCATGTCGGCGGCGGCCACCCGTTCGGCGTCCGAGAAGCCGGCCAGCGCGCCCAGCATGTAGCGCACCGTGTTGCGCAGCTTGCGGTAGGCGTCGGACGTGGTCGCAAGGATCGTCTTCCCGATCCGCTGGTCGTCCGTGTAGTCGACCATGGCCGCCCACAGCCGGATGATCTCGGCGCCGGACTCGCGGATGATCACCTCGGGATCGACGGTGTTGCCCTTGGATTTGGACATCTTCTCGCCGGCTTCATCCATGGTGAAGCCGTGGGTCAGGATGGCGTCGTAGGGCGCGCGGCCGCGGCTGCCGGAGCTTTCGAGCAGGCTGGACTGGAACCAGCCGCGGTGCTGGTCGGAGCCTTCCAGGTAGAGGTCGGCGGGCCAGCGGGTTCCGGGGCGGCCCTCCAGCACGAAGGCATGCGTCGAGCCGGAATCGAACCAGACGTCGAGGATGTCCTCGATCTTCTCGAAGCGGTCGGGATCGTGGTTGCCGAGGAAGTCGCCGGCGGGCCGGGTGAACCAGGCGTCGGCGCCCTCGGTCTTCATGGCCTCGACGATGCGCGCGTTGACGGCCTCGTCGTGCAGCGGCTGGCCGGTCTCCTTGTCGACGAACATCGCCAGCGGCGAGCCCCAGGCGCGCTGGCGGCTGATCAGCCAGTCGGGACGGTCCTCGACCATGGCGCGGATGCGGTTGCGGCCGGCCGGCGGATAGAAGGCCGTGGCGTCGATCGCCTCCAGCGCCGTCTCGCGCAGGGTGCGGCCGGAGAGGTGGTCGAGCGCATGGTCCATGCGGATGAACCACTGCGGCGTGTTGCGGAAGATCACCGGCGCCTTGGAGCGCCACGAGTGCGGATAGCTGTGCTCCATCCGCCCGCGCGCCAGGAGGTGGCCGGCCTCGATCAGCTTGCCGATCACCGCGTCGTTGGCGGGCCCGAACTTGCCGGCCTTCTTGCCCTCGGTCTCCAGCACCTTGAGGCCGCCGAAGAGGGGCACGTGGTCGTAGTAGGCGCCGTCCGGATCGACGGTCTCCGGGATCTCGCGATGGCCGTGGGCCAGCCAGACCTGGTAGTCGTCGGCTCCGTGGCCGGGCGCGGTGTGGACGAAGCCCGTGCCGGCGTCGTCGGTGACATGGTCGCCGGCCAGCATCGGCACCGGGAAGCCGTAGTGGCTGTCGAGCGCGGCCAGCGGGTGCTGCAGCACCATGCCCTCGCAATCGACGGCCTCGGCCTTGTGGAACTTCGCGACCTTGGCGGCGGCCATGACGTCGGCGGCCAGCTTCTCGGCCAGCACCAGCCGGTCGCCCGGCCTGGCCCAGGGCTCGAAGGCCAGGCCCTGCTCGATCCCGTCGACCACGTAGACCGCATAGGCGATGTCGGGATTGTAGCTGACGGCGCGGTTGGCGGGGATGGTCCAGGGCGTGGTGGTCCAGATGACCACGCAGCCGTTCCTGGCGGCGTCCGAGCCCTCGGCGACCGGGAACTTCACCCAGATCGTCGGCGAGACGTGGTCGTGGTACTCGACCTCGGCGTCGGCCAGCGCGGTGCGTTCGACCGGGCTCCACATCACCGGCTTGGAGCCGCGGTAGAGCTGGCCACTGGCGACGAACTTGTGGAACTCGGCCACGATCGCTGCCTCGGACGAATAGTCCATGGTGGCGTAGCGGTGCTCCCAGTCGCCGATCACGCCGAGCCGCTTGAAGC
>JBJMQX010000144.1:0-7982 GCA_045802455.1 Phenylobacterium sp.
CTTCGGCGTCAGGACCTGGCGGCCCTTGTACATGCCGGTCTTCAGGTCGACGTGGTGCGGCCGCTTCAGCTCGCCCGTCTCCTTGTCCTCGACGAACGAGTTGGCGCCCAGCGCGTGGTGCGAACGGCGCATGTTCCGCCGCGAGGGCGAGGTTTTGCGTTTAGGAACGGCCATCGGAGGATCTCTTCGCGCGTCGCCTTGGGGCGTGGAGTTGGAGCCGGCTGGCGAAGGCCTGCCGACGTGAGCGCGGGCTTATGCATGAAAGCCCCTCCCCGATCAAGCTCGGCCGGGCTAGTTTGCGGCGTCAGCCGTGCTTGAGGAGGCGGCCCTGAACCAGGCTTCGATTTTCGCGCCGATGGGCGCGCTCGCGTTTCTCACCATGGGCGTCCTGCTACTGGTCCCCTTCCGCCGGTTCCGCGCCGCCTTCGCCGGCCAGGTCCAGCGCGACGACTTCAAGTACGGCGAATCGAGCCGCGTTCCGGGCGAGGTCTCGATTCCCAACCGCAACATGATGAACCTGCTCGAGATGCCGGTGCTCTTCTACGTGGGCGGGCTGATGTACTTCGTGGCCGGGCGGGTGGACCAGACGGTGCTGGCGGTGGCCTGGACCTATGTCGCTCTGCGCGCCGTCCACTCGCTGATCCATCTGACCTACAACAACGTCTTCCACAGGCTGATCGCCTACGCGCTGTCGAACTTCGTCCTACTTGCCTTCTGGGGCCTGTTCTTCCTCAAGGGCTGATAGCGGCTTTCGACAGCCGCTTGGGCGCAACGTGCGTCCAGGCGAGCCGCAGGATCAGCGCTAGGGCCGGTTCGTTCAGCTCTCCCAGCCGCAGGTAGGTCCAGCCGTGATGACCGTAGGTCTCCGTGGGCTCCGCCGCGCCGGGATGCGCCGCGGCCATGTTGAGCTGATCGTCGCGATCCAGCTTCACGACGGCTACGTCATCCCATCCCAGCGAGGTGAACAGCGCCGGATTTCCCGTCACGCCCAGCATGGCGAAGATCCGCTTTTCGACGCGGAACGCCGGCCGCCTGCGGTGGACGTCCTCATAGGCGCCGGGCAAGGCGAGCGCGATGCGGCGCAGGTCGGCAGGCGTGGCCATGGCCGAGCTTAGCGCGGATCAGACCAGCCGGCTCCTGTCGCGCGCCGCACCGATGAAGCTGGCGAACAGCGGGTGGGGGTCGAAGGGGCGGCTCTTCAGCTCAGGATGGAACTGGACGCCTACGAACCACGGGTGGTCGTCGCGTTCGCAGAGCTCGGGCAGCACGCCGTCGGGCGACAGCCCCGTGAACTTCAGTCCGGTCTCTTCGATGGCGTTGCGATAGGCGATGTTGACCTCGTAGCGGTGCCGGTGCCGCTCGGAGATCGCCTGCGTCCCATAGATCTGCGCCACCTTGCTGCCGGGGGTGAGGACGGCGTCGTAGGCGCCGCAGCGCATGGTCCCGCCCAGCTCGCCGCCCTCGACCCGCATCTCCTTCTCGTTGCCGCGCACCCACTCGGTCATCAACCCGACGATCGGCTCCGAAGTGGGACCGAACTCGGTCGATGAGGCCTGGTGGATGCCAGCCAGGTTCCGGGCGGCCTCGATCATCGCCATCTGCATGCCGAAGCAGATCCCGAAGTACGGCACCTCGTGTTCGCGGGCGAACTGGACGGAGCGGATCATCCCTTCCGAGCCGCGCTCCCCGAAGGCGCCCGGCACCAGCACGCCGTGGACGCTGTTCAGCCGTTCGCTGATCAGCGCCTCCTCCTTCTCGAAGACCTCGCCCTCGATCCAGTCGAACTTGACGCGGACGTTGTTGGCGACCCCGCCGTGGACCAGCGCCTCGATCAGCGATTTGTACGCGTCGGTCAGCGCCGTGTATTTGCCGACGATGGCGATGTTCACCTCACCGTCCGGATGGCTCAGGCGGTAGGAGATGTCCTCCCAGCGGGAGAGGTCCGGCGGCGGGGCGCTGTCCTTCATCCCGAACACGTCCAGCACTTCGGAATCGAGGCCCTGGGCGTGGTAGTCCAGCGGCACGGAATAGATGTTCGCCGAGTCCATCGCCTGGATGACCGCGCTGGGCCGCACATTGCAGAACAGGCCCAGCTTCCGGCGCTCGCCCTCGGGGATCGGCATCTCGCAGCGGCAGAGCAGGATGTCCGGCTGGATGCCGATCGAGCGCAGCTCCTTCACCGAGTGCTGGGTCGGCTTGGTCTTCATCTCCCCGGCGGTCTTGATGAACGGCAGCAGGGTCAGGTGGATGAAGCAGGCGTGGTGGCGCGGCAGTTCCTGGCCGAGCTGGCGGATCGCCTCGAAGAACGGCAGGCCCTCGATGTCGCCGACCGTCCCGCCCACCTCGACCAGCACGAAGTCGACGCCCTCGCCCGGGTCGGACAACACGAAATCCTTGATCTCGCCGGTGACGTGCGGAATCACCTGCACGGTGGCGCCGAGGTAGTCCCCGCGCCGCTCCTTCTCGATGATGGTCTTGTAGATCTGGCCGGTGGTGATGTTGTCCGCCTTCGTGGCGTTGACGCCGGTGAACCGCTCGTAGTGGCCGAGGTCCAAGTCCGTCTCAGCGCCGTCGTCGGTGACGAAAACCTCGCCATGCTGCGTGGGGCTCATCGTGCCGGGGTCAACGTTCAGATAGGGGTCCAGCTTGCGCAGCCGCACGCGGTAGCCGCGGGCCTGCAACAGGGCGCCAAGCGCGGCGGACGCGAGACCTTTACCCAAAGAGGAGACCACGCCGCCGGTGATGAAGATGTACCGGGCCATGGGCGTTCAGATTAGCAACGATTCGCGCCGCCGATACCGCGAATTTGGCCGAGGGCGGATTTCGCTGTGGCTACTTCGCAGGCGGCGCGGCCGGGGCGGGGCCAGGGGCAGGCTGCGCGCCGCCCAGGAACGGGTTGTTGATGGTCGGAGCCGGGGCCTGCAGCGGCGACGGCGCGCCTGCGGGCGAACCCGGCTGGGCTGTGCCGGACGGCGGCTGGGCTGGCTTCTGCTGCTGGTTCAGCTCGACCGGGTTCAGGTTGTCAATCTTCAGCCGGTCGACCACGGAGGCGGCGCCCTTCTCCCGGCCGGTCAGGATGGTCAGCGTCAGGCTGATCAGGAAGAACAGCGTCGCCAGGATCCAGGTGGTGCGGGTGAGCAGGTCGCCCGCGCCGCGCACCGACATCATGCCCGACGGGCTGCCGCCGCCCACGAAGCCGCCGCCTTCCGAACGCTGCAGCAGCACGACCCCGATCAGGATGATGCTGACGACGATCTGGGCGGCGAGGAGCAGGCCGATGAGCATGGGCGGTCTTCAGTTCCAGTGCGCTCGGGCCACACACGCCCGAAAAGAAGCGGGGGCTCTACCACCGAGGTCGGCCCAAGGCCATAGCTAGGGCGTCGCAGCCCGCAAGCAAGTCATGAGTCGCAAGCCCAGCAGTCCCAAGTCCAGCCGCCTGCCCATCCTGGAGACCGCCCGCCTTCGCTTGACGCCGCTGACCGCGGCCGACGCCGAATCCATCTTCCCGCTGATGCGCGACGCCGAGGTCATGGCGTTCTGGGACGTGCCCGAGATCGACGACCCTGACCTGATCGCCAGCATCGTCGAGGGCCAGGTGGCCGAAATGGCCGAGGGCCGGTCGCTCTATTGGGCGATGCGTACGCTGGACGACGACCACTTCGTGGGAGTCTGCGACCTCTCGGAAATCGATCCGCGCCACAAGCGCGCCGAAGTGGGGTTCATGCTGGGTCGCGACGCCTGGGGCCAGGGCTACGCCACCGAGGCGATGCAGGCTGTGGTGACCTATGCGGCCGCCAGCGGTCTTCACCGGCTGCTGGCGCGCACCCACCTCGGCAACCTGCGGTCCGACGTCCTGCTCGAGAAACTGGGCTTCGAGGAGGAAGGCCTGCTGCGTGGACACGTGCTGCGCGATGGCGACCGGCGCGACTGCCGCCTGTTCGGGCTTTTGCTCTAGGGCCGCGCTTCCCATCTGCAGCCCATGACCAACCCCATCGCCGTCGCCGGCTTCGACCACATCGTCCTGCGCATCCGCGACAAGGCGGCCATGCTGGACTTCTACCAGGACGTGCTGGGCCTCTCGGTCGACCGCGACCGGCCCGAGCTCGGCCTCACCCATATCCGCGCCGGCGCACAGATGATCGACCTGGTCACCCTGGATGGGCCGCTGGGCAGGCTGGGCGGCGCTGGGCCGGCGCGCGACGGCCGCAACCTCGACCACTTCGCCCTGCAGGTGCGCCCCTTCGACGAGGCCGCGATCCGCGCCCACCTCGCCTCGCATGGCGTCGTGGTCGTCGAGGAAGGGGCCCGCTACGGCGCAGACGGCGACGGGTTCTCGCTCTACGTCCGCGACCCGGAGGGCAACACCGTCGAGCTGAAGGGACCGCCTAGACCGCCCGGATGATCGCCAGGAAGTCCTCGGCCTTCAGGGAGGCGCCGCCGACCAGCGCGCCGCCCACCTGGTCGATGTGCAGGATCTCGGCGGCGTTGCCCGGCTTCACCGAGCCGCCGTAGAGGATCGGGACTGCCTCTCCCGCCGGTCCGAACATCTCGCTGAGCGTGCCTCGGATAGCGCGGTGCATCTCCTCGATCTCCGCCGTCGTCGGCGTCAGGCCGGTGCCGATCGCCCAGACCGGCTCGTAGGCGACCGCGAACGCGTGGCCGGCGAGCTCGCCCGGCAGCGATCCCATGATCTGGCGGGTCACGACGCTGAGCGCATTCCCTGCCCGCCGCTGTTCCAGAGTCTCGCCGACGCACACGACCGGCTCCAGGCTCCAGCGCAGCGCCGCAAGCACCTTGCGGGCGACCAGCTCGTCGCTCTCGCCATAGCCCTCGCGCCGCTCGGAGTGGCCCAGGATCACCAGCTTCGCCCCGGCGTCAGCCAGCATCTCCGCCGAGACGTCGCCGGTGAAGGCGCCCGTATCCTCGCAACGCGCGTCCTGGCCGCCGACGATCACCTTGGTCCCGGCCAGGGCTTGGCTCATCCGGTGGATCAGCACCGATGGCGGGCAGATGGCGACGCGTGCCCGACTGCCCTCCGCGCCCGCGGCGATCGCCTGCGCTTCAGTGAGCGACGCGGCGACGCCGTTCATCTTCCAATTTCCGGCGATCAGGGGCGTGGGAGCGCTCATTCGGCCTCGCTTGCGACGACGAGGCGCGGTTAAGCCAAGCCGGCGCGCATGTCACGCGCTTGCGGGGCGCAAGCCCGCTCCACTATACCGGCGCGCACACTAGGCGCCCGTTCGTCCGGGCGCTCGAAAGGGAATGCATGCTCTCCGCCATCCGCGCCTTTGCGAAGTCTTGGGTCGCCGCCCTGCTGTTCGGGCTCCTGATCGTCAGCTTCGTGATCTTCGGGATCGGCAATCGCGACACGTTCCGCGGCCGGATGACCAATGCGGTGATCATCGCCGGTGACCGACAGGTCACGCCCAACCAGTTCAAGCGCGCCTTCGACGGCTTCAAGGCCCGTTTGGAGCAGCAGGCGGGCCAGCAGATCACCCCGGAGATCGCGGCCGCCAACGGCCTCGACCAGCAGGTGCTGCAGGGTATGGCCGCCAACGAGGCGTTCTCGGCCTATCTGACCAAGATCGGGCTGCGTCCGGCCGACCAGCTGATCGCCGCACAGATCCAGAAGATCCCCGCCTTCTTCGACCAGGTCTCCGGGCGGTTCGACAAGAAGGCCTATCTGCAGCGGATCGCTTCCGTCGATATGAGCCCGACGATGTTCGAAGCGCAGATGCGCGACGAGATCACCCAGAGCCACGCCGGCAGCGGGATCGTGGCGGGCCTGCGCGCACCGCGGGCCTATGCCGCCCTGGCGGCGCTCTACGCCACCGAGAGCCGAGACATCGGCTACTTCGTGATCGAGCCCACCAGCGTGCCGCAGCCGCCTGCCCCGACCGACGCGCAACTGACCCAGTTCATGCAGGAAAACGCCCAGCGCCTGATGCGCCCGGAATTCCGGGTGCTGACCGTGGTCCGGTTCTCGCCCAGCCAGGTGGCCGGCGCGCTGCCGGTGGACGAGGCGGAAGTGAAGAAGCGGTTCGACTTCAAGAAGGACACGCTCTCCACGCCCGAGACCCGCACCGTGGTCCAGGTGCCTGCGAAGGACGCCGCCGCCGCGACCCAGATCGGCCAGCGGCTCGCCAAGGGCGAGGACCCGGCGGCCGTCGCCAAGGCGTTCGGCGTCGAGGCGATCACCTATGACGGCAAGCCGCAGACCGCGATCCCGGACAGGAAGATCGCCGCCGCCGCGTTCACGACGCCAACCGGCCAGGTGGTCGCGGTGAAGGGGGACCTTGGCCTGGCCGTGATCAAGGTGCTTTCGGTGACGCCCGGCAAGGCGGTGACGCTGGATCAGGTCCGGCCGGCGATCGAGGCCGAGATCCGCAAGGACGCCGCCACCGAGAAGGTCTACGCCCTGACCCAGGTCTATGACGACGCCCACCAGGGCGGCGCGAGCCTGGCCCAGGCGGCGCAGAAGGCCGGCGTGCCCGCCGTCACCATCGGTCCCCTTACCAAGGAGGGCCTCGACCAGCAGCATCAGCCGGTGCCCGGGCTCTCGCAGAAGCTTGTGGAGACCGCGTGGTCGCTGCCCGCCGGTGGGGAGAGCGAGGTCGAGGAAGTCGGCAACGGCGACTACTTCGCCGTCCGGGTGGAGAAGGTGATCCCGGCCGCCATGCCGGCGCTGGCCGAGGTGAGGCCGATGCTGGCCGACGCCTGGACCAAGCGCGAGATCGCCAACCGCATGCAGGCGCGCACCGACGAGCTGGCCGCGCGCGTGCGTAAGGGCGAAAGCCTGGACGCGGTGGCGGCTTCGGTCGGCCAGGCCGCGAGCCACGTCCCGGGAATCGACAAGCAGAACGCCAAGCAGAACCAGACGCTGAGCCAGGACATGCTGGGGAAGATCTTCACCTCCAAGCCGGGCGACGCCTTCACCGCCCAGTTCAGCCGTTTCGCCTTCGTGGTCGGCAAGCTGGAGGCGGTGCACACGGCCGATCCCACGACGCTGGCGCGCCTGGTCGAACAGATCCGCCCGCAGATGAGCTCCGGCTACTTCCGCGAAGTCGGCGAGGCCGCCCAGCTGGCCGCGCGGCAGAAGGTCAAGGTGACCATCGACGCCAACAAGGCCCGCGAGGCCATCGGCCTGGAGCCCATCGATCCCAAGGCCGCGGCCGGCAAGCCCGCCGGAAAGCCGGGCCTGGCGAAATGAGCATCGAGCCTGAGTATGCGGCCTTCGAGCGGGCATACCAGGCGGGCAGCCCGCAGCTTGTCTGGACGCGCCTGATCGATGACCTCGAGACGCCGGTCTCCGCCTACCTGAAGATCGGCCACGGGCGGCCTTACGCCTTCCTGTTCGAGAGCGTCGAGGGCGGCGCCTGGCGCGGGCGCTATTCCATCATAACCCTCAATCCCGACCCGCTGGACCTGCCGGACGGGGTGATGACCCGCCCGTCGATCGTGGCGATCTTCGACGCCATCGCCCAGGAGATCATCTTGGTCACGCCCGTGCGGCCGAACGGCAAGTCGCCGAAGGACGCCTATGCGGCCGCCATCGAACGGATCGAGGCGGTGCGGCGGGACTCGCGTATGCCAACGCCCGCCCTTGTGGGCAACGGCGCGCCGGAGCCCGACAGCTTCACCTCCCCGGTCAGCCGCGAGCGCTATTGCGAGATCGTCGAAAAGGCCAAGGACTACATCCGCGCGGGCGACGTCTTCCAGGTGGTGCCCAGCCACCGATTGCGCGCGCCCTTCACCCGCGACCCGTTCGCCCTCTATCGGTCGCTCCGACGCTCCAACCCCTCGCCGTTCCTGTTCTACCTGAACTTCGGGAACTTCCAGCTGGCGGGCTCCTCGCCGGAGATCCTGGTGCGGCTGCGCGACAACAAGATCACCATCCGCCCGATCGCCGGCACCCGCCCCCGCGGTGCCACGCGCGAGGAGGGCGAGGCGAACCGGGAAAGCCTGCTCGCCGATCCCAAGGA
>JBJMQX010000016.1:0-7637 GCA_045802455.1 Phenylobacterium sp.
CGGCGAGCCGGGCGATGACGCCCATGTCGTGGGTGATCAGCACCATGGCCGTCCCGGTCTCGCGCTGCAGCTCGGCCATCAGGTCGAGGATCTCGGCCTGGACGGTGACGTCGAGCGCCGTCGTGGGCTCGTCGGCGATCAGCAGCTCCGGCCCGCCCGCCATGGCCGCGGCGATCATCACCCGCTGGCGCATGCCCCCGGAAAGCTCGTGCGGATACTGGCGCAGGCGGGCGGCGGCGTCGGGGATGCGCACCTTTTCCAGCCAGGCCTTGGCGACCGCGCTGGCGTCCCGGTCGGAGAGACCCTGATGCAGGCGCAGCGGCTCGGCGATCTGCTCGCCGATGCGCACATGCGGGGTGAGCGCGGTCAGCGGGTCCTGGAAGATCATGGTCATCTTCGAGCCGCGGATGCGGTTCAGCGCGCGCGGCTTCAGGCCCAGCAGCTCGGTTCCGAGGAACCTCGCCGAGCCCGAGGCCCGGCCGTTGCGGGCGAGCAGGCCCATGACCGCCAGGAAGGTCTGGCTCTTGCCCGACCCGCTCTCGCCCACGACGCCCAGCGTCTGCCCGCGCGGAATGGCCAGCGAGACGCCCCGGACGGCGTTGACGGTCCCGTCGTGGGTCTCGAAGTCGACGGTGAGGTCGTCGAGGGTCAGGACAGGCGTGGCGTCTGACAAGGGGGATCTCGTCGCTGGATGGTTGCGGACCTTAGAGCCCAGCAGGGCGAAATCCAGACGGCCCGTCGCCGGCTCCTTCTCCCGCAAGGGGAGAAGGACTTTGTGTCCTGAGCCGCTATATAGCGCCCGTGCCCGAGACCCCTGACGCCAGCCGCCTGCGCCCCGCGCTGTTCCTCGACCGGGACGGGGTGCTGAACGAGGACCGCGGCTATGTCTCGCGCTGGGAGGACTTCCGCTGGATCCCGGGGGCCAAGGAGACGGTGGCGGCGTTCAACCGGGCCGGCTGGCTGGTGATCGTGGTGACCAACCAGTCGGGGGTCGGGCGCGGCTTCTACACCGAAGAGGCCATGCACGCCTTGCATGCTCGGATGGCGGAGGACCTGGCGGCGGCCGGCGGCCACGTCGACGCCTTCTACCACGCGCCGCACCACCCGGAGGCGCCGCTGGAGGCCTACCGCCACCCGGACCCGCCGCTGCGCAAGCCCAATCCGGGCATGATCCTGCAGGCGCTCTCCGAGTGGCCGATCGACCGCGAGGCCTCGCTCTTGATCGGCGACAAACCCTCCGACCTGCAGGCCGCGCTGCGGGCCGGGATCAGGGGCGTGCTGTTCGAGGGCGGCGACCTGGCCGAGTTCCTGAAGGCCGAGGCGCTGCTGCCCGCCTAGGTGAGCTTCGAGACCGGTCCGGACTCGACCGGAGCGGCTTTCGGCTCTAACCCGCCGGGGACGCGCAACCGTCGCCAAGGGGAGAGCCAGCATGTTTTCGCACATCATGGTCGGGACCAACGACCTGGACAGGGCCAAGACGTTCTACGACGCGGTGCTGGGCGCGCTGGGCGTGCCGCCGGGCTTCGTCGACCGCCATCGGGTGTTCTGGCGCACGCCGGCGGGCGTGTTCGGCGCCTCCCTGCCGATCGACGGCCAGCCGTCCACCATCGGCAACGGCAGCACCATAGGCTTCGTCTGCGACTCGCCGGAACAGGCGGACGCCTGGCACGCGGCGGGCGTGGCCAACGGCGGCGTCTCCATCGAGGAGCCGCCCGGCGTGCGCGAAGGCGCCGTGGGCAAGATGTACCTGGCCTACCTGCGTGACCCCGACGGCAACAAGCTGTGCGGCCTCCACCGGATGGCGAGCTAGAGGCGGCGCTCCTCTCCCGCCGCCAAGCGGGAGCGGGAGAGGACTAGCGGCCCTCCATCCGCTGCAGCATCCGCTCGAGGGTGGCGAGTTCGTCGGCCTCGCCGGGGGGCTTGTCCCAGCGGATGCGGCTGATGCGCGGGAAGCGCATGGCCACGCCGGACTTGTGGCGGCCGGAGCGCTGCAGGCCCTCGAAGGCGACCTCGAACACCAGGCCCGAGTGCGGCTCGGCGCGCACCGAGCGGACCGGGCCGAAGCGCTCCACCGTGTGGTCGCGGACGTACTTGTCGATCTGCTTCAGCTCCTCGTCCGTAAAGCCGAAATAGGCCTTGCCCACCGGCGTCAGCATCCGTTGCCCGGCTTCGTCCGCAGTCCAGACGCCGAAGGTGTAATCGGAGTAGAAGCTGGAGCGCTTGCCGTGGCCGCGCTGGGCGTACATCAGGACGGCGTCGATCAGGTAGGGGTCGCGCTTCCACTTGAACCAGGGGCCCTTGGGCCGGCCGGCTTCGTAGATCGAATCCCACCGCTTCAGCATCAGGCCCTCCGCGCAACGCGGGTCGCCGGGCGGCGGGTCAGCGCGCAGGACGGCAAGCTCGGACCAGCTCTTGAAGGGCTGCAGCGGCGAAAGGTCGATCCGCGACGTGGCCTCGCGGGCGACGAACGCTTCGAGGCGCTTGCGCCGCTCGGCAAAGGGCAGGACGCGGGTGTCCTCGGCGCCGTCGGCGAGGATGTCGTAGGCGCGGATCCCGGCGGGGTGGGCGGCGAGCAGCTTGGCGTCGACGCTCTTGCGGTTCAGCCGCTGCTGCAGGTCGGCGAAGGAGGCCACTTTGCCGTCGCGCAGAACCAGCAGCTCGCCGTCGATGACGCCCTCCTGCCTCAGCGCGTCCACCACGTCCGGGAAGGTGCGCGAGATGTCGTCGCCGGTGCGGGTGTAGAGCCGGCGAACGCCGCCCTCGTTGACCGCCTGCACGCGGATGCCGTCCCACTTCCACTCCGCGGCGTAGTCGCCGGGCTCGAGCTTGCCGAAGTCCACCGCCTCGTCGATCGCCTGGGCCAGCATGGCCGGGCGGAAGCGGCCGGGGTTTTCGGAAGACGGCTTGTCCGCGCGCCCCTCCAGCCAGGCGAAGAGGTCCTCGTAGGGCGGGTGCAGGGCGTGCCACAGCTCCTCGATCTCGGCGGGCTCGACACCGCCCATCTCGGCGGCCGCCCGCTTGGCGAGACGGGCGGTGAGGCCCACCCGCAGCTCGCGTGTCATCAGCTTCAGCAGCGCCCAGCGGCCGGTGGGCTCGAGCGCGTCCAGCCAGCCCTCGATCAGCCGCTGCACCTCGGCGCGCGTGGCGCCGCGCAGGGCGTCGACCACTTCCGAAAGCTCCGGCTCGCGGTTGGCGCCGGGCCGCGCGGGCCAGACGAGGGCGACGGTCTCCGCCAGGTCGCCGACGTAGTCGTAGCTCCACCAGAAGAGCTGCGGGTCCATCCGCT
Source organism: Phenylobacterium sp. (assembly GCA_045802455.1). GTDB lineage: Bacteria > Pseudomonadota > Alphaproteobacteria > Caulobacterales > Caulobacteraceae > Phenylobacterium. The sequence continues at coordinate 3,287 of JBJMQX010000016.1, forward strand.
CCTCGACGGCCTTGCGGATGAAGGCCGGCTTGGCGGCGTCGAAGGTCAGGTCGCCGGTGAGCGCCGCGAGCGCCCAGCCGCGGTCCGGGTCCGGCGTCTCGCGCAGGTAGTCGCGGACCAGGGTCAGCTTGGCGTTGCGCGACGCCGTCAGCGACAGCCGGTCGAGGAGCTCGGCGAAGGCTTTCATGCTCAGCCGCCGTCATCCCACGGTTGGCTGAAGGCCAATCCCTGGGACCCAAACGGACCCGCCCCCAACCCGAATTCAGCTTGGGTCCCACAGATCAGCCCTTGGCTGACCGTGGGATGACGAGGATGGGAAGGCCGCATCAATCCTCGTCCTCCTCTTCGTAGCCGACCAGGGCGAGCGCGCGGGCCTCGACGCCGTGCAGGCCGGCCCAGCGGGCGAGGGCCTCCTCGCGGCCGTGGGTGATCCAGAGCTCGCCGGGGCGCAGCTCGTCGACGGTGGCGGTGAGCTCGTCCCAGTCGGCGTGGTCGGAGATCACCAGCGGCAGCTCGACGGCGCGCTGGCGGGCGCGGGCGCGCACCCGCATCCAGCCGGAGGCGAAGGCTGCGACCGGGTCGGGAAAGCGGCGGCTCCAGCGGTCCTGCAGGGCAGACGGGGGGGCGATGATGATCTCGCCGGCGAAGTCCTGCTTGGTGGACGAGGTCGCCGGCGCGAGCGGGCCTAAATCGACGCCGTGCTTCTCGTAGAGGGCGTTCAGCCGCTCCAGGGCGCCATGGACGTAGATGGGCCGGTCCCAGCCCGCCTCGCGCAGCAGGCGGATGATCCGCTGGGCCTTGCCCAGGGCATAGGCGCCGACCAGGTGGCTGCGCTCCGGGAACTGGGCGACCGAGCGCAGCAGGCGGGCGATCTCCTCGCGATCAGGCGGATGGCGGAACACCGGCAGGCCGAAGGTAGCCTCGGAGATGAACACGTCGCAGGGGACCGGCTCGAACGGCGGGCAGGTCGGGTCGCGGCGGCGCTTGTAGTCGCCGGAGACGACCATGGTCAGGCCCTTCCAGCGGACCACCACCTGGGCCGAGCCCAGCACGTGGCCGGCGGGGACCAGGGTGACCTCCACCGCGTCGCGCGGGACCGTCTCGCCATAGGCGGCGGCGTGCATGGTTTCGGCGAAGCCCGCGCCGTAGCGCTCGCCCATGATGTCCAAGGTCTCGACGGTGGCGAGCACCGCGCCGTGGCCCGCGCGGGCGTGGTCGGCGTGGCCATGGGTGATCACCGCGCGGGGCGCCGGCCGCACGGGGTCGATATAGAAGTCGCCGGGCGCGCAGTAGAGGCCCTCGGGCTTGGGACAGAGCAGGTCCTGCGGCCGGATCATGGCCTTGATCTAGGCGATCCTAACATTATAGCAACCTTACCAAGTGTTCACGATGTTAAATCGACGTAATTACCAAGACTTAACAAGTATTCGCTAACCTTCCCTCGTATATCACTCCTCGAACGGACGTCATCCCGGCGCCTGCCGAACCGAAATCGAACGAGGACCATCATGTCGAACACCAGCCCCTTCCTGGGCATCGCCAACTTCGCCATGGCCGCCACGCCGCTGGCCGCCGTGCTGATCGCCTACATCTCCAGCCTGCTCGCCCACTAGCACCCGTCGCCCCGCGGCCTCCTTCCACCGGAGCGATTGACCGCGGGGCGGGTTCCGACCTAGCGCTCTTCCGATGAGCGCCGGCGACCCACCCAAGCCCGACCCTGCCCCCGAAATGTTCCGCCAGCTCGCGGAGCGCATGGCGGGCGGCACCCCACAGTCCCAGGCCCTCGGCTTCCAATTCGTCTCCGTCTCCCACGGCCGCGGCTCGATGTCGGTGCCCTGGCGGGAAGACCTGGTGGGCGACCCCGACGCAGAGGTGATCGCCGGCGGGGTGGTGACCAGCCTCCTGGACCACACCTGCGGACTGGCCATGTCGTCGGCCTCCTCGTCCGAGCACAACGTCTTCGGCACAGCCACCCTCGACCTGCGGATCGACTACATGCGTCCCGCCCACCCGCGCATGGGCGTCACCGCCGAGGCGCACTGCTACAAGCTCACCCGCACGATCGGCTTCGTCCGCGCCGAGGCGTGGGACGAGGACCGCAGCGACCTGATCGCCACCGCCCAGGCGGCATTTGCACTCACCACCCCGCGCCCGGCATGAGCGGCCCCGGGCAACAGGTCGGCGACCAGATGCAGGATTTCCTGGAGCGCACGCCCTATGTGCGGTTCCTGGGCTTCAAGGCGGAGCTCGAAGGCGATCTGCTGATCGCCCAGTTGCCGTTCAGCGACCACCTTGTCGGCAACACCTTCATTCCGGCGCTGCACGGCGGGGTGATCGGGGCGTTCCTGGAGATGACCGCGCTGGCGCAGCTGTTCATCGTCCAGCCGCCCGGCCCCAGGCCCAAGACCATCGACGTCACCATCGAGTACCTGAAGCCCGGCCGCGCCCAGACCTCCTATGCGCGAGCCCAGGTGCGCAAGATCGGCCGCCGCATCGCCAATGTGCACGTCGACGCCTGGCAGGAGGACCCCGCCCAGCCGTTCGCCGCGCTCAGGGGGCACTTCCTGCTGAGCTCGGAGGACGCGCCGCCTGCTCCGTCTTGACCCGGTCGAGCTTGGCTTGGGCGGCGGCGATGGCGGCGGAGTCGCCCCGGGCCTTGGCCTGGACCAGCTCGCCGGTGGCTTCCATCTCGCGGACCGGCAGCAGGTGGGTGTTGTCGGCGTGCTTGAAGGGCCCGGTCTGGATGCGCTCCAGGATCGCCCGCTGGCGCTTCGCCTCCGGCGTGTCGCCGACCCCGTAGCTGAAGATGAAGGCGGCGACCTTGGCCTTCACCGCCGGGTCGAGGTCAGCGCGCCAGACCATCGGGTCCTCCGGGATGGTGGGCGAGGTCCAGATCACCTGCAGGCTGTCCATGACCTGCTTGGCGGCCGGCGTGCCGATCACCGCCAGCCGGTCCATCGAGCGGGTGTTGTCGGTGGCCGCGGGGATGACGCCAGTCCCGACCGCGTAGAGGTTGGCCTCGGCGCTGGCCGAACGGACGGTCTTGAAGCACTTCGCCGGATCGATGCCGCGGGGCCCGAAGAGGTAGGTCATCGGCGCCAGCGTGCCCGAGGTGGACTTGGCGTCGCCCATGCCGAAGTCCAGCGTGCGGTCGCATTTCAGCAGCTTGTCGAGGGTGAGGCCCGAGCCCTTCTTCACCACGATCACGCCTTGGTACCCGTCATGGCCGTTGGGGTGGGTCGTCCGCGCGAACACCTCCCCGCCGGCGCGCCGCACCGCCTCCAGGCCCGACTGGTTGGTGAACCAGCCGAGGTCGCTCTGCTTGAACCGCATGGCCTCGATCAGGGCGGAGTAGTTGGAGCCGAAGAACGGCTTCACGGTGAGCCCAGTGGCCTTTTCCATGTCCTTCAGGAACGGACCCCACTCCTGCATCTGGGTCTGGGTCGCCTCGGTCGAGACGATGGAGAACACCAGAGTGTTGCGGGGCGGCGTCTTCTGCACCGAAGGCGAACAGGCGGCGAGCGCCACGACGGCGAGGAGCGGGATCAGGCGGCGGATCATGAGGCAAACCATAGCCCAGCTTTGCGACAGGTCGTCAAAACTCCGCTGGACCGTGCGGGCCTCGGGCGCTAACCCGCCCGCTCCATGCTGACCGGCCCGACATTACAAGGATTGGCCCACGCCGCCCGCGAGGCGAAGAGCTGGCCGTTCGAGCAGGCGCGCGGCCTGCTCGAGCGGATCACGCGCCTGCGCCTGAGCGATGCCGAGCGCGACCTGGCGGCGGCGCTGTTCGCGCAAAGCAAGTTCGACGAGGCCGTTCGCACCCTGCCGGCGCTGGCGAGGCCCGTGGTTTTCCAGTGCGGCTATGGCGCGTCCGGCCTGCCACACATGGGCACCTTCGGCGAGGCGGCGCGGCCGACCATGGTGCGCACTGCGTTCCGGGCGCTGACCGAGGACGCCATCCCGACCCAGCTGATCGTCTTCTCCGACGACATGGACGGCTTCCGGAAGATCCCCGACAACGTGCCCAACAAGGCCATGCTGGAGGAGGACCGGGACAAGCCGGTGACCAGCGTGCGCGACCCGTTCGGCGAGCACGAGAGCTTCGGGGCGCACAACAACGCCCGCCTGCGGGCCTTCCTCGACGGCTTCGGCTTCGACTACACCTTCATGTCGTCCACCGAGACCTACCGCTCCGGCCGCTTCGACGAGGTGCTGACCCGCATCCTCGAACGCTTCGACGCGGTGATGGGGATCATGCTGCCGACGCTGGGCGAAGAGCGCCGCGCCACCTATTCGCCGTTCCTGCCGATCAGTCCCAAGACCGGCCGCGTGCTGCAGGCGCCGACGC